>JBIKNA010000002.1:0-57500 GCA_044358965.1 Polyangiaceae bacterium | reverse complement strand
CGGACGCCGCGTCGATGCTGACCTGGCCTACGGTGAGTGCTGGCTGTTTGGCTGGGGTGAGCACCGATACGCGCGCAGCTTTTGGCGCCGAAGGCTCGCACGCAGCAACGAGCGCGAAGACAGCAATGATGGCAACGTGCACGGGTCGCATATTCAACCTTTTGCCGGACGGGCGATCTGCACTGAGGCGCGCATGGCCGAGAGTCCGACCACAAGCCAGTAGAGCGCCTCGAGGTCTGAGGCCTTGGCGAGCGCGAGTCCTCCCATGACGAAGGCTCCACCAGCCCCCACCAGGAACAACGCAGCAAAGGCGTCGATGACCCGCATACGGGGGGCACGATACCGCAGTTTGCCAAGGCACATCCAGAGCACCGACAGGCCCGACCACGGGCATCGGGTGGGGTTTCGCGGCGGCAGCACACACAAGGGCGTACGTTGCGGTGGCCGCGTAGAGCCGTCGGCGGCTTGGCGCGGCTCCTAGACCAGCCCGCCGCGCACCGGCCTAGGACAGGCGCAGCAACAGTCCAACGCCCGTCACGAGGAGCACGAAGGCGATGGCAGGGCCCGCAGTGCGAAGCGAACTGCCGTTGCTGCGCTGACGCCGCTTGCCATACTTGGCCAAGACGAGCTGCGCGGCGGTGCCGGTGACTGCGACGCCGAGCGCAATGCCGGCCAAGCGCACCAGGACACCGCGTTCCGCTGACAGCTGACCCCAGCCAGGGATCTGCAGCGCAAACGCCAATAGACACGCGATGGCGAGGTACGCAGCGTCGAGCCGGTGCGAAGCGCTGCGGGGGCGTAGGTCCGTGGCACGAACGATGCGTTCTTCCATCTCTGGGCGCGCCGCAAGCGGCGGGGCCGCCGCCGCTGCGCCAAAGAGAAACCACCCCAACATGCCGAGCAGGGCGCGAAGCACGTCGAGCTTGGCGGGCCCAAGGCCGGCCGGCGCGATGCACCACGTGGCAACGGACAAGGCAACGAAAGACCAGATGCCGAAGGGGCGCGCGCGGGCACCGCCCCGGAGCTCGACCACGACGGCGATGCCGAAGCCGGCCAGTGCGAGCACCGCGGTGACGCCGGCGAACGGATGGGCCGCACGAGCGAAGGCGCAGGGCGCAACGGTGACAGCCCACGCGTAGATGGCGGGAATGGCGAGCTGAAAGCCCCACCCGCCGCGCAACGGACCGGACTCAGGGCGCGGAGGAGAAGCCTGCACCTTGCACCAATCTGCTGGCACCAATGAGGGCGGAGTCTTCGGTGGGCACGGGCTCGACAGCAGCCGCAAGGCCAAGTTGCGCCCACAGGTCTCGATCGAGCAGGTGCGACGGCCGAACGTTGGAGAGAGCCGCAGTCATCACGGTCTTGACCCCGGGATGCTTGGCTTCCATGTCCGAAAGCATGCGACCGACGACCTTGCGCTGCAGGTTGTCTTGGGAGCCGCACAAGTCGCAGGGCAAGATGGGGAACGCCATGTGCGCGGCGTAGGCCGAGATGTCTTCTTCGGCGCAAAAAGCGAGCGGCCGGATGACCACCTGCCCCTCTTGGGAGATGAGCTTGGGGGGCATGGCCGCAAGCTGCCCCGCAAAGAACAAGTTGAGCATGAGGGTCTGCAGGGCATCGTCTCGGTGATGGCCGAGGGCGATCTTGGTGCAGCCGAACTCTTTGGCGGCCTTGTAGAGAATGCCGCGGCGCAAACGGGAGCAGAGCGAGCAGAAGGTTTTGCCTGCGGGGATCTTCTCCGTGACGATGGAGTAGGTGTCCTCGCAGATCATGGTGAAGTCGTAGCCCTCGGCGGCCATGTAGTCGCGAAGGGTCTGCGCCGGATACCCAGGATGCCCCTGGTCGATGTTGACCACTTTGAGTTCGAAGCGCACCGGCGCGCGGCGGGACAGCTCGCGCAGCAGGTGCAGCATGGTGTAGCTGTCCTTGCCGCCGCTGACGCAGACCATGATCCGGTCTCCGTCTTCGATCATGCGGAAATCGGTGATGGCCCGCGAGAGCGCCTTGTTGAGCCTACGTTCGACGGACGCGTCCATGTGGAGTGCCGGGTTCTAGCAGCTTGAGCGGCGCCGTACAGCCGTGCCTTCGGGCAAGAACACCCTTGGGCCCGGAGGCCGCCCTCTGCGGACGCTGCGCGGCGCCAGCAAAGAGAGGCCAAGGCGTGGACGCGAGGGGATCGATCTTAGGTCTGCGGCGCTTGCTGCGCCTGCTCGACGAGCTTGTAGAACGTCATGACGCCGTGGCCAGTGCCGCCCTTGGAGACCCAGCCGGAGGCGCGATCGCTCATGGCGGGACCCGCGATGTCGGCGTGCACCCAATTTTTCGTCTCGCCGATGAACTCGCGGAGGAACAGCGCTGCGGTGATGGAGCCGCCCCAGCGGTCGCCGGTGTGCTTCAGATCGGCGCAGTCGCTCTTGAGCTGGTCTTTGAGCTCTTCGAGCAAGGGCATGCGCCACATCTGCTCGCCGGAGCCCTTGAGGGCGTCACCGAAGGCCTGGGCCGCTTCGTCGCTGGAGGCGAAGTAGCCAGAGCAGGTGTTGCCCAAGGCAACGACGCAGGCGCCGGTGAGCGTGGCGTTGTCGACCAAGAGGTCGGGCTTGAGCTCCCGGGCGTAGGCCAGGGCGTCGGCCAGGATCAGGCGGCCCTCGGCGTCGGTGTTGATGATCTCGACGGTTTTGCCGTCGAGCGAACCGAAGATATCGCCCGGACGATAGGCGCCCCCATCGGGCATGTTCTCGGCGGCGGCAAAGATGCCGTGCACCTCGACATCGGGCTTGAGCGCGCCGACGATGGCCATGAAGCCGACGACGTTGGCGGCGCCGGACATGTCGTGTTTCATCTCGCCCATGCCGGCGGCCGGCTTGATGGAGAGGCCACCGCTATCGAAGGTGATGCCCTTGCCCACGAACACGAGGCGCTTCTTGGGCGACGCAGGCACGTGTGACAGGTGAACCATGGTGGGCTTGCGGTTGCTGCCTTGGCCGACGGCTTCGAGGAGCTTCATGCCGCGCTTTTGGACCTCTTTGAAGTCGAAGACCTGGCACTTGAGGCCCTTGTCTTTGGCCATGTTGCGCGCAACTTCGGCCAAACGGTCGGGGTAGAGCTCGTTCGGGGGCTCGTTGGACAGGTCGCGCGAGAGCGTGACCCCCGCGGCCACCGCCTGGCCGATTTCGATTTGACGCTTGGCATCGGAGGGAAGCGGCGACAGGCACACGATGGTGACTTGCGCGATCTCGGACTTGGGCTTGCGGTCGCCGGTCAGGTACTTGCTGAAGCGGTACGCACCGAGCTCGAGGCCCTCGGCTACGGATCGCAGGTGCCCTTCGAGACCGGCGGGCAGCGCAACGACGACGCGCTTGGCCTTGTCGGCGTTGGCCATGCGTGCCGCCTTGGCCGCAAAGGTACGCACGTCGGATGGGGTGACCGCAGCGGCGTCGCCCAAGCCGTACACCACGAGTCGGTCGGTCTTGGCCTTGCCCAGGGTGGCAATCGAGAGGACCTGGTCGCGCTTGCCCTTGAACTCTTCTTTCTTCGTTGCGCGCTCGAGGCCCCCGCCGAGCAAACGGTCGAAGCCATCGAGTTGCGACTTTGCTGCCTTCTTTTTGCTCGCCCCGGCAGTGCGGAACGTTGCGATGGCGATGAGGTCGGCGGTCTCTTTGTTGGCTTGGGCCGTTCGGACGGTGATCTTCAGGGACATGGGGATCGCTTTCGCTCGGAGAAGGACTGGCTTGGGCGCCTGCGGACGGGAGAATGCCCGCGCGCGGCCCCCGAGGGGCGGCCAACTATACGAAGAAAGCGTGAACGTTGCACCAAAGGAAAGTGGCAACGAGGTCCCCCCGATGGCACTTCGCGCGCTGCGTCACGAGCCCCGGCAGAAGCCCCCGAGCGCCGCAGGGAACGCTAAAACGAAGCCGCCGGGCGCTCGAGGAACGACCAGGCGCCCTGCGAACCAAACGTAGCGCGCAGCGGTACGCCGTCGACCGCGAGGGCGAGCTGCTGGGTGCCGTGCCGGAACAAGATCCGACAAGGAATGGTGTACTCGACCCCGGACACCGCATCGACGACACGAAAGCAGAGCGAGCCACTCTCCGGCAGCTCCGATGTGCCGACCACGCCGATGGACGCGGCGCTGACGGCCCTCACCATGACCTTGTGGGTCCCGGCCTCGGTGACCAGCTCTGCGCCAAAGCCCGTGCCGTCGAAACGAAGCGGCCCGGGTTCCGGCGCGCGAAGCTCGCTGTGGACCAAGTGGAGCAAGCTCAACAGCTCGACCTGCTCGGCGGCGCTGAGGGGCTCGCCATCGGACGCGTGGCGCCCTTTGAGCTCCCAGAACCGAACCAAAAAATCGAGTTTGCCGAACACTTGAACACCGTTTCGTTGCTGCGTTGCGCTTGCCCGGAGGTGCAGCGGTTGTGCCACCCGACGAACTTCCGGGGTCGTTGGTTGGACGCATGAATCGACAAGAAGATTTGCCGCGGGCACGCCGAAACCACTACGCACGCTTTGCGTAGCCGAGGCGTGAAGCGGGCGGCGCTGCCATGCGACGCGGCTTTCGCGCGAAGTTGCTTGCGCTCGGAAAGAAAGAGCGCGATCCATGTGGGGAATGCTCCGCCGGTTCACCCGTGCAGTGGTTCTGTGTTGTGCGCTTGGGGCCCTGGGCTGCCGGGACCCCAAGGTGGCCTTGCGCGAGGGGCCCCGGGAGTACACCGCTCAGGACTACCCCGAGGTGCTCAAACACTGGACCCGTACCGGTCAGCTGCTGAGCCTGGCCGAGCTGGACGACTTGCTCACCGTGACGGCAACGTTCGAGTCCTGGGACTTCCGTTGGGCCTACGTCGTTCGCTACGCCGAAGACTACCGGCTCACCATCGAACAGCGACATTCCGTCATGGACCGAGCGCTAGCGGAGACCAAGGAGCGTCACCGCTTCTACGTGGCTCTGTACGGTGCCTCCTCGGCGCGCAAGAGCTTGGACTTGTCCAAACCGAACAGCTCTTGGATCGTGAGACTGATCGACGACCAGGGCAACGAGACGGCGCCAAGCGAGATCGAGCCGATCCCCAAGCCAGGTGCGCTCGAGCGGCAGTACTTTCCGTACACGACGGGCTTCCGCAACGTGTTTCGGATCTCATTTCCTCGCAGCACCCCCGACGGCCGGACCACCATCTCGGGCAACGCGCGGTGGTTCGGACTGCGCTTTGCCGGCGCCGAGGGCAATCAGGAGTTGCGCTGGGAAGTGGACCCCGACGGCACCGGCGCCGCCGTGGCCAAAGCCGCCGCGCCCTGAGCGCGTACGCGGCGCTCGACGGCATAGAAGAGCACCGGCACCACCACGGCAAAGGCCACGGCAATGCCCGCGACGCGCGGCATACCGACGAGCGTGTGCTTGTCGCTCTCGGTGAGCATCCGCGCAGACAAGAACGCCCCCAGCGCCGCCGTCAGATGTTGAACCGCAGACTGAACGGAGCCAAATCGCGCGCGCTCCGCAGAGCTTGGCACCTTTGAAGTGAGCGTCGAGTGCGCAACCATGCGCGACGAGTTGATCACCATGAAGCCGGCAAAGGCCACGATGATGGGCAGCAGCGGCGGGACGCAGAGAAAAATGGAGACGACGACGCCGCAGTAGAACAACGTGCCGACGGTGCCCACCAAGGCGCTGCCGACGCGGTCGATGATGCGCCCCACAAGACGCATGCTGAAGAAGCTGAGCGAACCGCCCACGAGGTACAAGACGCCCAAACGCGACCGCGGGTACTCGAGGTTCTGCAAGACGTAGCTGCTGATGTTGGGGACCAACACGAAGGTGGACACGGTGAGCAACGCCGTGAGCGACAGCGACAGCACGACGTCGGTGCGCAGCAGGGCTGTCAGCGGCGGGTTGACGACACCTTTGGCAAGATGCCCACGCAACGATGGCAAGAAGACGCGGCCGGCGGCAGCGGCAGCGAGCCCGAGGAGCGCGACGACGAAAAAGGGCGTGCGAAATGTGCCGATGTGCGCGAGCTCGAGCCCTAGGGGGACACCGAACACCGAGGCCAAGGAGAACGCTCCCATGACGGCGCCCATGGCGCGGCCTCGACGTTCGGAGGGCACGACGTCGGCGATGATGGAATACGCGATGCTGGTCGCGGGCCCGCCGAAGAGCCCAGCCACGATGCGCGCAGCCAAGAGCGAAGGAAAGCCCGTGGCAAAACCGCCGGCAAGGGTGCCCACCGAAAGGCCCAACATGGCGACGAACAGTGCCGCACGACGGTCGAAGCGATCGAGGAACAGCGCGCCCAGCACGCCGGAAACGGCCGCCGCCGCTGTGTAGCTGCCGCCGATGTAGCCCAGGTGCGAGAGCGGAATGCCGAGGCCACGGGAGAAGTCGGGCCCGAGCGGCATCACCATCATGAAGTCCAAGATGTTGACGAACTGAACCAGTCCGACCACCACCAGGACTGCCCGCTCGCTCACGGCCTTGGTCGCCACCCGCCATGTATAAGGAGCGCGTGGGGGCGGCGCAACCAGTCCTGCGTGCGCCCCGGGCGATTGCGACGGTGCTTTCGCTGCAAGGGGCGCGAGGACTACACTCTAGGTCTCACATGTCGTGGACCCCCGACTCCTGGAAGACCCGGCCCATCGCGCAGGATGTGCCCTACGACGACCCTGCGCAGCTCGAGCAGGCGTTGCGCAAGCTGCGAGCGCTGCCGCCGCTCGTGACGTCTTGGGAGGTCGAGGAGCTGAAGCGCGAGATCGCGCTGGCGCAAGAGGGCAAACGGTTCTTGCTGCAAGGCGGGGACTGCGCAGAAACGCTCTCGGACTGCACGTCGGAGATCATCGCCAACAAGCTCAAGATCCTGCTGCAGATGTCGCTAGTGCTGATTCATGGCGCCGCACGCCCGGTCATTCGCGTGGGACGCTTCGCGGGGCAGTACGCAAAGCCTCGTTCGAGCGCCACGGAGAGCCGAGGGGGCGTGACGCTGCCGAGCTACTTCGGCGACTTGGTGAACGCGGCGGAGTTCGACGCGGCGTCACGCCGAGCGGACCCGGAGGCACTGCTCCGCGGCTACAGCCACGCGGCCATGACCCTGAACTTCATTCGGTCGCTCTGTGCCGCAGGCTTCGCAGACCTCCATCACCCGGAGTACTGGGACCTCGCGTTCATGTCCCGGGACGGCCTGCCTGCAGATGTGCGGGCGCAGTACGAGGGGATGACCACGCGGCTGTCCGCAGCGTTGCGGTTCATGGAGGCGCTGGGCGAACGAACCGTCGATGAGCTCACGGGCGTGAGCTTCTACACGAGCCACGAGGGGTTGAACCTTCACTACGAGGCCGCGCAGACCCGCCGGGTGCCGCGCCGCGAGGGGCACTACGATCTGACCACGCACTTGCCCTGGGTGGGCGAGCGCACAAGAGCCTTGGACGGAGCCCACATCGACTTTTTTGGTGGCATCCAAAACGCCGTCGGCGTGAAGTTGGGTCCCAAGGCCACCGTCGAAGAAGCTGTCGAGCTTTGCCGAGCGCTCAACAAGCGCAACGAGCCCGGCAAGCTCGTCTTGATCACACGCATGGGTGCAGCGGCGGTGGCCGAGCGCCTGCCGCTGCTGGTTGAGGGCGTTCATCGCGCGGGCTGCCGTGTGCTGTGGGTGACAGACCCCATGCACGGCAACACGGTCTCCTTGGCGAGCGGCATCAAGACACGTCGCTTCGAGGACATCTTGTCGGAGATCGAGCAATCCTTCGACGTTCACGCCAGGCTCCGTACGCACCTGGGCGGGGTGCACTTCGAGCTCACCGGCGACAACGTGACCGAGTGCATCGGCGGAGGTCTCACGGAGGAGGACCTGGACCGCAACTACGCCACGCTCTGCGATCCCCGGCTCAACTACCCCCAGGCCCTGGAAATGGCCTTCCGGGTGGCGCAGCGGATGTCCACGCATACGAATCATTCCCTATCATTTCCGCCACCTAAGCCCGATCCAGGGGTAGACCCGACTTGACCGATGCGGAAGGTGGAAGTAACCCACCCGCCTGGATGGTCCGGGGACATCCAGGACGAGGATGACAGAAGTGATGGGAAGTCGAATGTCGTGGCCGCAAATTCGCGATGACGCGAAGTACCGCGGCCGCTGGGTTGCGCTGGACAACTGCACCTACGACTCGCGCACCGCCCAGCCCGTGGAGGGCAGCGTCGTCGACTCGGACGAGGACCTCGTGCAGCTTTGCACGCGCATGCGCTCCCGGGACCAGCAGCACTGCGCCATCTTGTACTGCGACGAAGACGCTCCCTCGTCCAAGCGAACGCCACCAAGCTAACTGGTACCGCGAGTAGGGCGCTGCGGCAGCGTTCCGGAATCGGGCCTACTTCTTGACGATGGGGCGCAGCACCGTCTTGCCGTCTTTCTCGGTGACCTCGAAGTCGATGGCCTTGCCCTTGTGCTGCTCTCGCAGTTTGGCTGCGGACGCCGCAATGCTCTTTTGCACCGCCTCGAACGACGTGGCGGGCTCGTTGCGCGATTTGCGCGCCGTCGCGTACTGCGTGTAGATTTCACGCATCCGGGCGTCACTCATGTCGGCGGAGGGCGCAGGCATGGCCTTGGGCGGCACCGAAAGGGGCGCGCCGCGGCCGCTTGGCAGGGCCGGCGCCGGCTTGGGCACCGATCGCGGCGGCCCCGCGGACGACGGTGGCGGGGCCGCGATGGGGCGCGGCGCGGCCGGCGGAGGCGCACCGGGCAAGGGGCGCGCCGGAGGCGCACCGGGCGAGGCAGGGGCAGGCCCGCGTGGGGGGGCAGCGGGAGACGCCGCCGGTGCTTGCCCCGGAGGGACACCGAGGAGAGTTCCGGCGGGCGCGCGCCTGGGGGGCAGGCCCGGCGAGGACGGCGCAGGCGCGCGGGGAGCGGGCCCACCCGGGGCTGACGGCGGTGCCCCCGGTGATGATGCGGGCGCGCCGGGGAAGCGGGGTGAAGATGCCGGCGCACCGGGAAGCGGTCTTGCGGCAGCAGGCACAGGGGCCGGAGCGCCAGGGAGCCTTGGTGCTGCGGGCATGCGCACCGGGGCGGGTGCCGGGGCGCCAGGTTCCGGGGCGAGCGCGGACGGATCGGTATCGGAGCCGTCGGTCTCGGGACGACGAACAACGGGGCGGGCCTTCTGGGCGAGGGCACCCTGGGGGAGTGCCGCGGGTCGGTGCGCCCGGGCCGCAGCCGGTGCACCGGGGAACGGGGCCGAGCCCGGGGTACCGCCCGAAGGCGGAACTGCGGCATCGACCTGCCGCACCGAGGGAGGTGGCGCCCCGGGAAACGCAGGCGAGGTGCCCGCCGGCGGGCGCATGGGCGGCATGCCTGGAAACGCTGCCGGCGCCGGGCCCGCGGGCCTTGCCGCCGCCGCGGCGGCCGGAACCGGGGCGCCGGGAAACCTCACCGAAGCAGGTGCCGGAGCCGGAACCGGCGTGGGCTCGTCGCCTTGCGCCCACGTTTCGAGATCTCGCTCGACTGCCGCCTCGAGGTCGTTGAGGTCGACATCGATGTCGAGGGCGACGTCGCGTCCCGCAGCGGGATCGTCGCCGAAGCGCTTTTTGGCCTTTTGCACGTGCCGCTTGAAGGTGCCTTCTTCGATCTGACGACACGTGCGGAACCACAACGACTGATGCGTGTTGTACTTCTGCGTGATCATCTGGAAGCGGAAGCGCAGCGCGGTGTTGCGGATCTGCTCGCGGCGCAGAACCTCGAGGCGGCGGTCGACGTCTTTGCGTGCGACCGTAGGCTCGACCTTCTCGAAGCCCAGGAAGTACTGGTCGTACAAGTGGCGCAAGCGGTCGACGCGGGTCTCGAGCTCGCCCACGAGGATCTCAATGTCCTTCGTTTCCAGCGCCATGGCGGGGGTACCCCGAGATCATGACACGTAAGGACTACCCGGGGGAAGGGTAGCGGGCGCTTGGGTCTGCGAGGCGCAGAATGCCCCATGGAATGGCCCCCTCGTGCTATGGGGAGGACGTGAAAAACGCCTTGATGTTCTGCTCATGGGTGGCGCTGGGCTTCGTCGCTTGTGTGCCCCCGGGAAACAGTGTCGGCAGCGCCGACGCAGGGGCCCAGGCCGCCGCTGCAGCAAACCCGGTCCGCCCGTCGGCCAACATCATGACCGCGCCCTTCGAAGACGACTTCGAGCGCCCGGACGCCGGCCTTGGCAAGCCCGCCCCGTCGGCCTCCTCGGCCATGCTGCTCCCCACCCTCGACGCGGCCCTCGCCGACGCGGCACCGTTGGGCCTCCGAGATGCGGGCCCGCGGGATGCCGCCGGCCGCGATGCAGCATTGGTGGACGGGGCGCTTTCGCTGCTGCCAGACGCCAAAGCAACCAGCGAGGACGCGGGCAGTCGTCTGGCCGACAGCTCGAACCTAGGCCCCAACTGGAGTCAGGCCCGCACCAACGTGTGGCGCATCGAGAACGGGAGGCTTTGCGGGCAGGGCGCGCGCAACCACGGCGTTTGGCTCAACCGCGTGCTTCCCATCAACGCGCGCATCGAGTTCGACGCGATCAGTGAGTCTGCGGACGGCGACTTGAAGGCCGAATATTGGGGCGATGGCCGTTCTGCGGCGAGCGGCGTCTCGTACAACGATGCGACGAGCTACATCACCGTGCTTGGCGGCTGGAAAAACACGCTGCACGTGCTTGCTCGCATCAACGAACACGGCGACGACCGCAAGGCTGTTCGGGTGGACCGCGAGGCCGACGACCCGCGGCAAAGGCCGGTGAATCGCGGCCAAATCTATCGCTTTAAAGTCGAGCGCACGGACGGCAAGACCATCCGTTGGTTCGTCGACGGCGCCGAGATGGCCAACATCGCGGACGCGGCGCCGCTGGCCGGAAACGGCCACGACCACTTCGCCTTCAACAACTGGGAAGTGCGCGTCTGCTTCGACAACGTGCGGGTCACCCCGCTGTAGTCCGCGCCTCGCAAAAGTGCCTCGGCGGGGCCTGGGTGCGTTGGATCTCGCCCCAGGGGAGCCATTTGTGTAGAACTGCGGGCCAAGAAGCATGCATCCGATCCTCTTTCGCATCCCGCTGCCTCACCGACCCCTGATGCTGTGGTGGGCGCTCGCCGCCGTCGCCGCCATCGCCGTGGTGTACGCGCTCGCGTCCATGCGCAAGAACGACCGCAACACGGCGGGCGTCTCGCTGGTGGTGGCCATCGCCGCCGGCGCGGGGGCCTACGTGTTCCGCGAGACCAAGTTCGAGGCGCACGCGCTGCCCATCTACTCCTACGGCGTCATGCTGGGCCTATCGCTGCTGGTCGGCTGGTACGTCACCCTGACGCTGGCAGAGCGCGATGGTCTCCCGCGAGAGACCATGGCCAACTGCTACGTGGTCACGGCGCTGGCGGCCATCGTCGGCTCTCGTCTCTTGTATGTTGCAACCAATAGCAGCGAGTTCAACCAGTTCAGCGACTTGTTCGCGCTTCGGCGCGGCGGCCTGGTTGCCTACGGCGGCTTCTTGGGCGGCTACGTCGGTAGCTGGGCGTACCTGTCGCGCAACCGCATTCGCCTGTTGCCTTGGGCCGACGTGGCCGTGCCCAGCTTGGCCTCGGGGCTCATGATCACGCGCGTGGGCTGCTACTTGTTTGGCTGCGACTTCGGCAAGCGGTTGCCGGAGACGGCGCCGGCATTGCTCAAGAAGATGGGGACCTTCCCGCACTGGACCGGTGGCATGGCCGAAGGCGGCGAAGGCGCTCCGGCGTACGTGCGTCACCTGGAGATCTTCCGCGGCACTCCCCTGGGCAGCGAGATCATGAAGAGCAATGCCTCTTTGGCGGTGCACCCCACGCAGATCTACGAGTCCATCTGCGGCTTGGCGCTGCTCGTGTTCCTGCTTTGGCAGCGCAAGAACCAGAAGTTCCGCGGGCAGATCTTCTTCTCGTTCGTCTTCGGCTACGGCGTCTTGCGCTTCATCCTCGAGATCCTGCGCGACGACACCGAGCGCGGCGAGTACGGCCCCGTCATGAGCGAGCATGTGTTGGTTCCGGGCGCGCTGCTGCTCATGGCGATCGCCTTCATTTTCGGCATGGCCCTCGGCATCCGCAACGAGAAGCTGCGCACTGTGGCCAGGGTCTTGGCGCTCGTGCCCCCGGTGGCAGCGTACATCCTGCTCAAGCCCCAGACGTTTGCGGCCAGCGTGGCGACGCAGCTCTCCACGAGCCAGTGGATCGCGTTCCTGACGGCGCTTTTGGTGGCCTACTTCTACGCCAAGCTCTGGGACCAGGCCCGCAAGTCCCCCAAGCTGGCCATGGGTCCAGGCAGCCTCGGCGAAATCTTCGAAGAAGAAGAAAAAGCCAAAGAGAAGGCCGCCAAGAAGGCCAAAAAGGCAGGCAAGGCCGCGGAAGTCACGGCGAAAGAGCTCGAAGACGTCAAGAACGAGCAAGCCGCCGAGGCAAAGGCCGAGGCCGACGCCCGGGCAAAAGCCGCGGCCGATGACGACAAGAGCGGCGACAAGGCGGACAACAAGGCGGGGGCCGACGACGAAGACGGCTCGGACGACGATGATGAGTCCGACGATGACGACGGCGATGACGATGGCGACGGCGACGACAAGCCGTCGCAGGACGACAAGAGTTCGAAAGAAAACAAGAAATAGGCCACCCGGGGGGGCACCGGCCCCCATTTCCGCCACAGCGTGGCGCATCCAAAGCGGCCCTTCCTGCATCGAACATGACGGAGCGGCGAGGTTTCGCCGAGGTAACCAATGCGCATCCTTCTGGTGATGCCCACTCCCTTCGAGAATGGGCGCCTGGGTCTTGAGAACGTGGTCTGGCTCTCGGAGCCCGTTGCGCTGACGGCCGTCGGGGCCGCGGTGGCCGAGGGCAACGAGGTGCGCATCTTGGACATGCGCCTCGAAGAAGAAGACGCCCTCGCGCGAGAGCTCGTGTCCTTCCGACCCGACGTGGTCGGCACCACCAGCATGACCACCGATGCCTACCAGGCAAAGGCTGTGCTTCGTGTGGCGCGCGCCATCTGCCCCGAAGCCCTCACGGTGGTCGGCGGCCACCACCCAACGCTGACGCCCGAAGAGTTCGACGAGCCCTACGTGGACGTCATTGTCCAGGGCGAGGGCGAGATGACCTTCCGCGAGCTCATCGCCCGATGGGATGTGCAGCGCGCCACGAATGACCGCACCTTCATGGGTCTGCGGGGCACCCGCTACCGCACGGCCAACGGCATCGCCGTCAACAACAAGCGCGAGCAGAGCGCCAACCTGGACGAGTTGCCCCTGCCGGATCGCAACCTCATCAAGAAGTACCAGGGCCGGTACTTCTTCACGGGCATCCGCCCCATGGCCTCCATCTTCACCAGCCGGGGTTGCTCGTTCGACTGCAACTTCTGCGCAATTTGGGAGTTCTACGAGCGCCGCACACGGTTCTTGTCGGCCAAGCGCATCGTCGACCAGATGGAAGCCTGCGACGAGCCGTTCGTCTTCGTGCTCGACGACAACTTCCTGACCAACAAGCGACGGGCGCTAGAGCTATGCGACGAGCTCGAGCGACGGGGCGTGAAGAAGTACTGGATGACCCAGGGCCGCACCGACTTTGCTGCGGACCACCCGGACGTCATGCGCAGGCTGGCCAAGAATGGCCTCGTGATGGTGCTTTCGGGCTTCGAGTCCAACAACGACGACAACCTGGCCGCGCTTCGCAAGAAGTCGAGCTGGGAAAAGAACATGCGCGCCAACGCCATCATGCGCGAGGTGGGCATCTTCTCGACGGGCATCTTCATGGTGCGCGCCGACTGGACCCGAGACCAGTTCCAAGAACTTTACGACTATGTGAACACGCTGCAGATCGCGATCCCGCTGTTCACCATCTTGTCGCCGCTGCCGGGCACCCAGCTGTACCGAGCCTACAAAGACAAGCTGCTCACCACGGACCACCGCTTGTTCGACTTGCTGCACGCGGTGTTGCCCACGCGGCTACCGCGCGAGGAGTTCTACAAAGAGTTCTGTCGAGCGTACGTGGCCACGGAGAAAAGCGTGCGGGCGGCCTTCAAGGCCGTCATACAGAAGCGCCCGGAGTTCGTGTTCAAGATCCTGCCCGGCATGGTGTGGTTCTACGCCCGCACCTGGCGATACCAGAAGATCAACGACGACTACCGTTCGTACCTTCGGGACGAGGAAGGCCTGTTGACCGGGCCTGGCGCCAAGGCGGGCATCACCTGGGAAGACGTGGCGTACCCGCGTGGCGACGAGCACGAGACCACCAAAGACACCCCCAAGGAGCGGGTGCTCAGCGAAGGCAAACTGGTTCGGTTGCGTATACCTCGTCGCATCTGGGCCGATGACATGACCGAAGCGGCCAAGGCCGCAGCCGGAGGAGACGCCTAAATGAGCTCTGCCAAAAGTTTCTTGTCGGACTTGCGCCGGGAGATCGAGAGCCATCCGGGCGTCAATCACCTGTTCTTGAACCGCTGCGCCACGAGCCCGTTCTCCAAAGAAGACTACCGGGTGTTCGGCGAGAACCACTACCCGTTGGTATGTGTATTCACCAACTACCTCGAGCGTTTGCTCGTGCGCGCGCCCACCAGCGAAGCCAAGCTATGGCTCGCCAAGGTATTGGTAGACGAGTACGGCGAGAGCTCCGAAGGCGAAGACCACGCCACGCTGTACGGGCACTTTTTGCGCTCTTGTGGCAGCCGCGTTCCGGACATGCGCGGTAGCGCACGGGTGCCGGAGCCCGCCGAGGAGTTCATTCGTGAGCACCGCCGCATCGTCAGCGAAGAGCCGTTCTTGGTAGGCCTCGGGGCCGTTGGCCCGGGCCACGAGTGGGCCATCCCCAAGATGTTCGACGCCATCATCCCGGGGCTTCGGCGCGCGGGCTTCACCGAAGAAGAGATCCACTACTTCACGCTTCACTGCGAACAGGACATCGACCACGGCACTTGGCTCGAAGAAGCCTTGGCCAAGTTCGGTGACACGCACGAAGCGCAAGAGATGATCCGTCGAGGTGCTCTCTTGTCGTTGGACGCTCGCTTCCGGTTCTGGAGCGGCGTGCAACGTGCAGTGGTCAAGTACCGGCAGCCCCGGGCCGTGCGCCCAGACGGCAGCAAGCCGCGGACCATCGTCCAAGAGGTGGCGCTCACGGCGTGGGACGGCTCGCGTTTGGCCCGGGCCGCGGAAGACGCTTACACGCGCCTGGCGCAGCGGCGCCGGCCCACCCTCGACGCTTTGGTAGAGCTGGGCCGCAGGTAGCGATACATTCACCCGACATGGCGAAGCGGAGCGACGGCAAACGATTGGGCCGCCGCGCCGCCCTTGCCGGCGCTGGTGCCCTGGGGCTTGCGGGCCTACTCGAGTTCGAGTCCCTGCGCGGAGCCTGGGACCATCGCAGGCCGCTGCTTGCCTCTGCCAAAGACACGTTCCGCGCGTCGGTGGCCAAGAGCACCGCGGAGAACGCGGGCATCGTTCATGTCGGCCACTCGACGCACCTCTTGTGCCTTGGGTCCCACAGGTTGCTGACGGACCCTTGGTTCTACGACCCGGCCTTCGGGGCGCTGGCCCACCAGCACGGGCCCGCCGTGGCGCCCAACGAGCTTGGGCCCCTGAGCGCCTTGCTCATCAGCCATGATCACCCGGACCACGCCGATGCGCGGGCCATGGATGCGATGGACAAACGCGCCAAGGTGCTTGTGGCCACACAAGAGCTGGCCACACGGGTCAAGCGCCTCGGGTTCCAAGACGTGCACACGCTGCAACCTTGGGAAGAGATCATGGTGGGAAGCGTACGTGTGACGGCGGTCCCTGCCCTTCACGACTGCTACGAAATCGGCTTTGTGTGCGCGGGCGCGGGAACATCGGTGTATTTTGCAGGTGATACGCGCCTGCACCCGGACATGGAGCGCATTCGTGAGCAGCTCGCGCCACACTTTGGGATTTTGCCCGTGGACGGCACACGCTTGATGAGCGATGTGCCTTCGACCATGACACCGGAGGATGCCGTGCGCGCGGCCCAGCTCCTGGGCTTGGTCGACGCCATGCCTTCGCACGCCGAGGCCATGCTGACGGACCCACTGGCCAAACACGTGTTGGCCCATGTGATTCCGGGTGCGGCGCAGGCCTTTGCTCGACAGATGCAGGGGCAAAAGGCGCGCTGTTGGGTTCCGGGGCCCGGGGACTGGGTGCCGTTGGCCCAAAAGGGTTAACCGCGGCGGCTCTGTGCTACCAAGTAGTGTGTGCATACTCCCCAGGGAATGAAGGGCCGCGGTCTGCGGCACATGCTGTCCCTCTTGCTGACGCTGGCTCTCCTGCTCGGCACGCGCGGCGCGCTGGCCGACAAGGTCGCCGTGCTCAAGTTCAACGGCAGTCCTCCGACCAGCGTCGAAGACGCGCGGCACCAGGTGGAACAGGCCGTGACGCGCATGGGTCACAGCACGCCGTCGAGTTCCGAGCTCCTGTCGGCCAACATGGCCGTGGCCGACGGCACCGCGGACACGACGCAAGAGTTCCGGGCCGCCGGCCGCGCATCGGGTTCGGACTGGAGCGTGGCCGGGCAGCTCGAAGCAAGGGCCACGGGCTATCGCCTGGAGCTCTTGGTGTGCCTGATCGAGAGCGGCCGGGTGGAATCCGTGGCCCGCGACATTGATCCGCTGCAGGCCTCGGCGCAGGTGCAAGAGATGCTCGCCTTTGTGCTGCGCAAAGAGGGCATCGGCAACGACATGCCGCCTTGGACCATGGGTGGCGCAAAGCCCGCGGCGCCAGCTTTGCCCCCCGCTACGCCGGCGCCCAAAGCCCCGGATGTGCCCAAGGCGCCACCGGTGCCGTACGGTGATCAGCACCCGCTGGCCCTGGGGCTCGGCGCCGGGGCACAGGCCGCGCTGCTTCGCCCGGACACCACCCGGGGTTCGTCGTTCACGATCCCGGTGCACGTTGCCGCCGGGTACGCCTTCGCGCAGGTGCCGGGCTTCGAGCTGCGGGCGCTAGCCACGGTGAACACCGTCGGACCGCAAGCATTCACACTAGACGTGGGTGGGCGATACGCACTGAATGTGGCCCGCACTGTGTACATCGGGCCCGAGCTGGGCCTGGGCACCCTGGTCACCCTGGGCGCGGCCAAAACCGGTCGTTTCTTGCTCCGCGGGTCGCCCTTCGTGGCGTTCGCCATCACCGAGAACGTGCAACTCGAAGCGTCACCGGATCTGCTGTTGTCGCCCGGAGGCAGCGGCACGTTGCTGCTCTTTGGCGGCTCCTTGCGGGGCCTCTACCGATTCTGATGCTCGAGCTGGCACTGCCCACACGAAGGGACACGGTTCGACTGGGCGCGGCCATCGCCCGGGCACTTCGACCGGGCGATCTGCTGACCCTGGAGGGCGGTTTGGGCGCCGGCAAGACGTTCTTGGTGCGTGCGTTGTGTCGTGCGCTTGGCGTCGAAGGCGAACACCGCATCACGAGCCCCACGTTTACGCTGGTACACGAGTACCAGGCGCGGCACGGCCAACGCGTGCTCCACACGGACTTGTACCGCTTGCGGGGAGCAAATGATCCGGCGCGGGAGATCACGGACCTGGACTTGCGTAGCGCCCGGCTCGGCGGCGACATTGTCCTTGCCGAGTGGCCCCAGGGCTTCGAGCCCTACCTTGGTGGCGACGCAGACTTGCGCGTGCACTTGGAGCTCGCGGAAAAAGGACGGTTGGCCACCCTATCGGGGCCACGTTCCTCGGAGATCTCCCTCGAAAAGGCGTGATTGTGGCGTTGCCCCCCAAGGCTTGCGACAATCTTGGGATCGTGCGCGCCGAAGGTTGCAGAGCAGTGTCCCATGCGCCGACGAGCGCCCTTGTCCGGGGCCATCGGTGATCTGGGAAGCGCGCATCCGGCCGCTTGCGGCGGCGGTGCTCACCGGGGGCCTGTGCCTTGTGGTCGCATCCGCGGGGCGCACCAGCGCGCGCAAGGCGTCGCCGGTGAACGATCTGGGCAACCTCCCCAGCAAAGACGCCGTGTTCTCCTTCGATGCGCACCGCGGCGAGCTCAAGGTGACCCAAGGCCGCGGCAAGGCCCCCCTGACGTTCTCGCTGAGTCACGTCATCGACGGCGCCGTGCGTCCTTTGGAGTTTGCCAAGGCCAGTGTCCGAGCTTCGGGCGACAGCCTGGTCGCCGAGATGAACGTGCAAGACGCAGACACCACCCGGCGCGTGCGGGTGGCCTTTCGGGTGGACCGCGGCAACGATGCGCTCTGGGTGCGCGCCGAGAGCGTTTCGGGGGCGCCAGCGCCCCTGCGCCTGCGCGCTGATGCGCTGGTGGCTGAAGCAGGCTTCGTGTCGGGAGTGGGCGAAATCCACGATCAGGCCACGGCAGTCGGTCGCGTGGCCATGTTCGAGCACCCAGGCGGCGTCGTGGCCGTCGCAGCGGGCCGTGCGGACGTGCTCGCTACGGTGGAGCCCGCATCCGGGGGCTTCCACTGGTCGATGACGTCGGGCGAAGCTGCGGGCGGACCATCGGTGCAAGACGAGGCGCGACCGGCGGAGCTGGTGTTCTCGACGGGTCCGAACGCGTCGCGGGCGTGGACCACAACGTTCGCGACCCTGGGCGAGGCCACGGCGCGGGTGGCCGGACGCGTGGTGGGGGCGAAGCGGCGGGTGCACGTGTGGGGTCTCGACGAAGACGGGCATGCGCGAATCCGCGCGACCGTGGAGCCACAGCAGAGGTTCTCGTTCGAGGCCCCCAAGTCTGTGACCAACTGGTACGCGGCAGTGGAGTCCCGGGAGACCAGCGCGCCGGTGCGCTTCGTGCCCGGAACCCCATTCGACATGCGGCTCGACGTGGCACCATCGGGCGAGCTGCGCGTGCGGGTAACGGATCAAGACACGGGCAAGCCGCTGCTCGCGCGCCTGATCGTGCACGGCATCGACGGGACCTTGGACCCGTCGTTTGGGCCCGACTACCGCGCCTCGGGAGCGGGGCCACTGATGGACCTGGCCCAAGGAGAAGTGACGACTCCCCTGCCCCAAGGCCGCTATCGCGTGGCGGCCACCAAGGGCATCGAGTGGAGCATCGACGCCGCCACCATCGATGTTGGCCAAGGCCCCCCCAAGACCGTGGAGCTTGCGCTTCGGCACGTGGTCCCTACGCCGCGCATGGTGGGCTGCGATGTGCATGTGCACGCGCGCCCGAGCTTCGACTCCCCAGTGCAACCCGAAGACCGCGTGCTGTCACTGCTGTCTGCGGGCGTGGACTTTGCCGTGCCCACGGAGCACAACCAGATTGGCGACTACAGCAAGGCCAAAGAGGCACTTGGCGTGACGCACGATCTGGGAAGCGTCACCGGCGTCGAGGTCACCACCTACTCGCCCAAGCTCGGTCACTTTGGCGTGTTCCCCTACCCCAAGAACGCCGGGCTACCACCGTTCAAGGGCACCACCGTGGCGCAGGTATTCGCGCTCTCGCGCCGCGGCGACTCGTCGCGGGTGGTGCAGGTCAACCACCCGCGGCTCCCCAAGGGCATCGGGTACTTTCAGCTTTTTGGCTTCGACCCCAAGGTGTCCCGTGGCGGCGGCATCCGCTTGGACTTCGACACCATCGAGGTCTACAACGGCTTCGATCTGCCCGAACGCGAGCGCGTGGAGACCATCCTCGAAGACTTCTACGCGCTGCTAAACCACGGGCATCACTTTGCCGCCACTGGGAGCAGCGACTCGCACCGCATTCAGTTCCAGTGGGCCGGCTACCCGCGCACCATGGCCATCGTCGACGACGCCCAAGGCAAGAGTGGCGGCGACGTGGACACGGCGCAGGTGGTCAGCGCCATCAAACACGGTCGCTCCTCGGTGACCAGCGGCCCGATCATCGAGCTGTCCAGCGTGGGCCGCGACAAAGGCCCGGGCGATGAACTCGAGGTCAGCGGCAACGAGCTCCGCTTGCACGTGCGGGTGCTGGCTCCGCCATGGATAGACGCAAGTGAGGTCGAGATCATCGTGCAGGGCAAGCGCGTGCTCCGGCGCAGCATCGCGCCTAGAGCCTTGGGGCTGGGTCGCGAAGAGGGCAGCCTTGCAGACAGCGAAGCCCGAAGCGTGCGCCTCGAAGAGGACATAGCCGTGCCCTTGGCACCCGGCGCCACCTGGGTGATGGCGCTGGTACGCGGCGAGCGACGCATGGACGAAATCTTGCCGTTCATGCCCATCCGTCCGCTCGGCTTTACGAACCCCATTTGGCTCAAGCGGTTGCCCTAGGCAAAAGGCCCCCGCGGCGGGAAAAAAGGCCGTTTTGTGCGGGCGTTCTGCCTACCCTCGGCGCCATTTTGGGATAGTGTCCGGCGCGGGTGGGTTGTCCACCCCAACGCGGCAAAACCGCGTGTGTCCCGTGGAAGCCTCCTCCGTGAACACCTCTTTTGGTCGCTACCGTCTGCTCGAACGCCTGGGGCGCGGCGGCATGGCCGAGGTGTTCAAGGCCAAGAGCTACGGCGTCGAGGGCTTCGAGAAGGTAGTCGTCATCAAGCGCATTCTGCCCGAGCTGGCGCAGAGCACGCAGTTCGTCGACATGTTCATCCACGAGGCCAAGCTGGCCGTGCGGCTCTCGCACGCCAACATCGTGCAGGTGTTCGATCTGGGCAAAGCGCCCAGCGAGAACGCCGACGCCGACGCCTACTACATGGCCATGGAGTACGTGCACGGCTGTGATCTGGCCACGCTGCTCACGCGCTGCCGACGGCAAAGCCGGCCCATCCCCATCGAGATGAGCGTCTACGTGGCCGCCGAGGTGGCCAAAGGCCTAGACCACGCGCACCGGCGCCGTGACGAAGACGGCCGTCCGCTCCATGTCGTGCACCGAGATGTCTCGCCGCAGAACGTGCTCCTGTCCTACGAGGGCGAGGTCAAGGTCACGGACTTTGGCATCGCCAAAGCGCGCGGGGCCTTCGAACCCACGGGCCTCGAAGACACGAGGGCGCGGCAGCTGCAGGGCAAGTTTGGCTACATGAGCCCCGAGCAGGCCGCCGGCGAGAGCGTCGATGCGCGCAGTGATCTCTTCTCCCTGGGGGTCATGCTCTACGAGTGCATCACCGGGGTGAACCCCTTCACGGCACCGACAACGTTCGAGACACTGCGACGCGTGCAGGCTTGCGAGTACCCGCCAGTCGAACTCTTGCGGCCCGATGTGCCCACGGAGCTCGTGCCTTTGCTGCAAACGGCCATGGCCAAAGAGCCAGCGCAGCGCTTTGGTGATTCGGCGCGCATGTACGAGGCGCTGCTGCACTTCTTGTACTCGCACGGCCGGCGCTTCGGCGGCCGCAACCTGTCCGAGTTCATGGTCGACTTTCGGTCGCCCGAAGAGGCCGCCCCGGTGCTCGCCCCGCTCGAGACAGACGCCGGCGATAGCGCCACACCGGCCCCCTTTCGACGCCGCTCGAGCGCGCCGTCCATGCCGCGGGTCGAGAGCGTGCCGCCGGTGGTCAACATCGAGCGCGTGGCTGCGGCCTCCGAGCGCAAAGATGTCACGGCCCTGGTGGTTTGCTTGGGCGACCGCGACGACGAACAAAGCAAACAGACCGCCGAGAGCACCCTCGGGCGTTATGGCGCGCACATTGTCGAGGCCACGCCCGAATCCGTGGTGGCGCTCTTTGGCCTGCGAGACGAGGGCGGCCGCGACACCGAGATCGCCGCGCGTTGCGCGCTCGTGCTCTTGCGGCAAAAGCGCCGCATCAGCGAGTTCAGCATCGGCATCGATACGGGCCGCGTGTACGTCAGCCCCGAGGGTCAACCGGTGGTCGACGAGCGCTTGTCGGCACTGTTGTCCAACGCGCAAGGTTTGGCCCGGGCACACGCCGGGGCCTGTGCCGTCGGCACTTTCGCCACCAAACACCTCGCCGCAGACTTCACGTTTCAACCCGGCGGCGACACGCAGCGGGGCACATTGCCGGCCGGCGCAGCGCTCTTGCGCGATGTACGCAGTTCGCGCGAGGGCCAGGGTCGCTTCGTCGCACGCCGCGACGAACTTCGGGCCGTGGGAGAGGCCCTGGCGCGCGCCACCCGGCGCGAAGCCAGCGTGGTGACCCTGCACGGCGACCACGGCATGGGCAAGACCCGGCTCTTGCACGAAGTGCAAAAGCGCCTGGGCAAGCTTGGGTACAACGTGGGCTGGACGTATGCGGCGTGCCCTCCGAACGGCCGCGAAGTGGCCTTGTCGGGCATTGCGTGCATGTTGCAGTCTCTGGGCAACATCGAGGACGGTGCGCCGGCAGAGCGCGTGCGCGATTTGCGACCCCGCTTGCGTGCCCTTGGCCTGACGGACGACGAAAGTGCCGCGGCGCTCGGGGTTTTGGGTCTGCGCACCGGGCCCGTGGCATCCCGCACAAAAGAAGCCGTGGTACAGGCGCTCATTCGCATTGTGTCGAGCTTGTGCGACGACCGCCCCAACGTGTTCGTCTGGGACGCGGCGCACCAGATGGACGCCCTGAGCTTCGACGTGCTGCACCAAGTGTTCGGCAAGCTGCGGGGCGCTCGGGTGCTGTTCTTGTTTGCCGCGCGGTCGGGCTTTGGGCACCGCCTGGAAAACCTGCCCGAGCACGTGAGCCTGGAGCTGCCGGAGCTCGATACCAGCGAACTCGAGCGCTTGCTCGCGAGCCGCTTGGGCGTGGACCGTGTGCCCGATGATTTGTTGCGCTTCGTGGCGGAGCGAGCCGGCGGCCACCCACTTTTTGCCCTCGAAGTGCTGGCGGGCCTCAAAGATGCCAAGGCCGTCACCGTGGCCGAGGGGCGAGTGGTCTCCATGCGCTTGCTCGGTGTCGATCTGGCCTTGCCGCGAACGCTGCGCGGTCTCGTGGCCTCGCGCATTGGCCGCCTGGGCCCGGGCGACCGCGGGTTGCTGCACGCCTGCGCCGTGCTGGGCGATCCCATCGATGTCCCGGTGCTGAGTGCCATGGTGGGCCAAGACATCTTGTCGCTGGAGAAGGTGTTGGGCAGCCTGACCCAACACGAGATGCTGGCGCGCACGGGTCCGGACCAGCTGGTGTTTCGTTCGCCCATCGTCCGCGAGGTGGTTGCAGACTTGTTGCCCAGCGGCGCCGCCAAAGAGATGCACGCCGCGGCGGGCGCGGCGCTGGAGCGGGTGGTGGGCGCGCGGCAGGCCGAACACGCCTCGCGCATCGCCACCCATTGGTACGAAGCCGGCGAGAGCGAACGCGCGGCCACGTTCTTTGGCAAGAGCGGCGAGCTGCGGCTAGAGGCCGGGCAGCTCGAGGCCGCCGCACGCGATCTGGCCCGGGCGCTGGGCCTCGCCGACTTGAGCGGGCTCGATGCGCGCACGGTGCTGGGGTGGTTCGCGGGGTTGGCCGACGCATCGCGCCTGGTGCGCAGCGTGCCGCAAGCCGAAGAGCTGTGCACGCGCGCTGCGGCACACGTCGATCAAACCGGCGATCGCGCCGAGCGGGTTCGCGTGCGCATCGACGCCGGGCGCATTCTGGGCGCCGTGAACCTCTTCGATGCGGCCCGCGCGCAGCTCTCGCAGGCCGAGTACATCTGCGAGTCCGACGCCCAGCTGTTGCGCGCAACGCTGCTGGCAGGTGCCGAGCTCGCAGCCACCCAGGGCGATTTCCGGCGGCAAATGGAGCTGCTGGAGCGCCTGGCCCGCATGACCGAGGGCAGCGAGGACCGCCCGGCGGAGCACAAGTTGCTCTTGTCGTTGGCGCAGGCCCACGGTGCACACGGCGATCGCGGTTTGGCCCGCAGTTACCTCGATCGCGCCGAGGCGCTGGGGCTCGCCGATGCCGTGGCCACCTGCGAGCGGCAGAAGGTACGCGGCATGCTCGAATACTTTGCCCGAGACTACCGCGCGGCGGCCCTTGCCTGCGAACGCGCCACGGATCTGGCCCGCGAGGCAGGCCTATCGCACGAGGTCGCGGTGAATCTGCACAACCTTGGCGACTTGCTGGTGCGCCAAGGTGACTTGGCGCGGGCCTATGGAGCCATCCAACAGTCCACGGTGGTTTGCCAAGAGCTGGCTTTCGACCGGCTGCTCAGCCACAACCGCATGTTCCTGGCGTTCCTCGATGGCATGCGCGGCGACGAAGAGGCCACGCGCACCATCGAGCAGTGGATTCAGTACGCCGATGCCAACGGCTTCCGATGGGAGGTCGTGTCGGGGCATTGGCTGCGCGCCAAGCTGCTCGAAGCCAAAGGCGATGTACCCGGCGCACAGGCCAACTACCGCGCCCTGGCCGAAGCATCCCGCGCCGCAGGTCTGCACATGACAGAACTGGACGCCAACGAGGCCTTGGCGCGTATCGGCACAAACATCGGCTCCTGAGCCGCCAACAAGCGCTGGCAGCCCTACGGGCGCAACCTCAGGACTCCAAGTCTGCGTTGCCGAGCATGCCCTTGACCTGGAGCAACACCAAGAGGCGCGCAAAGATCACCGGGCCGACGTCACGCTCCTCTATCTGAAGCTGCGTGAGCCCCGGTGCCGCCAAGCGCAGGGACTTCATGGGGGCTGCGTGCACGCGAAGCTCGAGCAGGCCCGCCGAGGCCCGCGCCTCTGCAACCCAATCCCAGCCGTGCCACACCACCGAAGGCCCTCCGCGCTCTTCGATGCCGTCCATGGTGAGCACCAAGGTGCGCTGCGGCGGCTTGACCAACGCCGCAGAAAGGAGCCCGACACCGAACATGGCCGCGGCCAACGTGGCAGCCAAGACGAACATGTAGCGGAGGAGGGGACTGCCGGGTGGGGGCTGCAGGGCAACGGCCACCAAGGGCAAAAGAGCCGGGGGCCCAAGCACCAAGATTGCAAAGCGCAGCGACAAGGTGCCGCGCAGGTATGCCCGAACCCGCCCTACCGTCGTGGTGCTGGCGGTCCGAAGCACCACGGCTTGAGTGTCGTCGACGCCGTTGCGCACCGCTCGAAAGCATAGATGCTCCCGATGCGTCTGCCTATGCGTCGCTGGCCGAGACGCCGGGCCGTACTCCATCGAAATGAGCCAGCGGCCTGCCATTCTGGAGCATGCGCCCACAGGCACTGGCCCATGTACGACCCGTGCCTGGCCCATCCCGCACCCCGGCACCTGGGCACGCATCGTGCTCGAGCCTCATCGACAGAGCAGGCCTCTTTGCGCAGGCCAACGAGCCGGGGGGCGCTGCAACGACAACACGGGCAAACCGCGAACAAATGACGATCACTTTAGCCGGCTCCATGCCCCGCGGTCCTGGCACTGACGCCCCGGTGGAGCCTCCAGTGGCCAAGGTTCACTCCAAACATCGAGTGGCCCGCTGGTTGGCAATGGCTGCAGGTGCCCTGTTGCTCTCCGTCGGCGTAGCGCAGGGCGTCCGTTTTCTGCAGCTTCCTCCCCAAGTCGCCGTCGTGGCGGCAGAGCAAGGAGACGTGGCGCGCATGTTGGCGGTGACCGGACGCGTCGAGGCGACGCAATCGGTTCTTGTGAGCCCCCAGTTCGCTGGACGCATCACCGAAGTCGTTCGGCACGAGGGAGATCGCGTAAAGAGCGGAGAGGTCCTCGCTCGGCTGGCCGATGTGTCGGCCAAGTCTGACGTGGTACAGCAGGAAGCGGCGCTATCGTCCAAGCAGCACGATCTGGCCCAAGCCCTCCGCGATATGGGCCGGACTGCGTCCCTGGTTGCGAGCGGCGCCACCGCGCCGGCGGAGCTCGAAGCGTCTCGGCTGCTGGTCGCCCGCGCAAGCGATGAGGTAAGGCGACTGTCAGCGCTGCTGCAAGACCGACGCTCGCAACTAACCTTGCTTGCGCCCTTTGACGGAACCATCGTGCGGCGCGAGGGCGAACTCGGGCAGGTGGTCGGCCCGCAAAACGCCGTCTTCGAGATCGCAACAGTGGACACGCCTCGGGTGTCCGCCGAAGTGGACGAAAGGTACGTCCGAGCGCTTCGGCCGGGCATGCGCGCGGAAATTCTGTCGACCGGGGCCGACGACAGCAAACGCTCCGCCCAGGTCTCCTATGTGGCACAGGCCGTAGACCCAGGCACCGGCGCGGCCACCGTTCGGTTTGCCTACGAGCAGGCGCCGCGCGATTTGCTGGTTGGGCTATCGGTGGACGTCAACATCAGCGTCGGAACCACCTTCGCTGCCATCACGATTCCCCGTGAGGCCGTGGGCGGCGGCGCAGACCACCCCTTCGTGCTCGTGGTCATCGATGGTCTTGTGGCCAGGCGCACCGTGACCGTGGACGACTGGCCTGCAGCGCTGGTGGTGGTCCGGGCAGGCCTTCGCAAGGGGGAGCTGGCGCTCTTGGACCCCAAAGGCGCAGTGGTGGGCATGCGGGTGCGCAGCAAGGTGGCGCCCGATGTTCCTTGAAGTCAAGTTGGCCCTTCGATACCTGGTCTCCGCCCGCGTGCAGAGCAGTCTACTTGTGTTTGGGGTCGCCGTAGGTGTTGTCGTCTTTACCTTCATGGCAGCACTCATGAACGGGCTCAACACGCGGTTGACCTCGGACATCACCGGAAACGTCGCCCACGTAACCCTGGAGCCCGAGCGCCGCGTGCCACGCATGTTCATGCCCCCGGCGCAGGGCCGCGCGATCTTCGCCATTCAACCGGGACACGATGCCAAGTCCGTGATTTGCACCTATCGCTCGGCGCTGGAGGTGGCTTCACGTATGAATGGCGTGCGCGTTGCCGTCCCCGAGGTGTATGGCAATGCAACGCTAGCCCGCGGAGACAAAGACCTGGCAGTTGCCGTGACCGGTGTGGAGGCGAGAGATGCCGATGAGATTGCGCCCATCGCCTCGGCCATCGTACGAGGACGTCTAGATCTCGGTGTCGGCAACGTGGTGGTCGGCTCTCGGCTTGCCTCGCTGCTCGGCGTGGACGTGGGCGACCGGGTCAACCTTCGGGCGGCGCGCCCACCCGGGCCAAGGTCCAGTGCCGGTGGCGCCGAGGCGGTCATGGTCGTTCGTGGCGTGTTCACCCTTGGCGTCCAGGCCATCGACGAACGGGCCATCTACATGGACCTTACCTCCGCCAGGAAGCTCTTCGATGTGGCCGATGGCGTCTCCATCATCGAGCTCAAGGTCCATGACGTATGGGCGGCGCAGGAGCTGGCGGACCGCCTTGGCCGCGCGACGGGGCTCAAGGCCTCGACGTGGCTCGACCGCAACGCCCGCCTCGAAGAGGGGTTGCGGGCACAGGCAAGCACCTCGAACATGATCAAAGCTTTTGGCCTGCTCACCATCGCCATCGGCGTTGCCAGCGCACTCTTCCTGTCGGTGTCGCGGCGACGTGCGGACATCGGCATCCTCCGGAGCTTTGGCATCGGTCGCGGAGCCATCGTCCGCACCTTCGTATTGCAAGGCTTGCTTGTTGGAAGCGTGGGCGCCGTCCTCGGAGTGGCCTTGGGTTTCGGCTTTGCCCATTTACTCTTGGCTCTGTCCACGAGTCCCACGGGTGCGACAGCCATCCCCATCGATCCCGCTCGCGGCGAGTACCTCCGCGCCCTGGTTCTGGCCATCGGCGTCAGCGGCGCCGCCGCAGTACTCCCGGCGTGGTCCGCCGCTCGCATCGACCCACTAGAGGCCATTCAGTCGTGAGCGCTTCGGACCTGCTTGTGCTCGACGCCACGGACATCGCCAAGACATTTGGCGAGGGCGATAGCGCGACACCGGTGCTGCGTGGGGTCTCGGCCAAAATCTCTCGGGGGGAATTTGTGGCCCTCGTGGGCCCGAGCGGAAGCGGAAAGAGCACGTTTCTATCCATCGCAGGAACCCTGCTGACACCGACCAGCGGCACACTTCAAGTCGCCGGGGCCAGTGCGCTGGGGCTTCCGGAGCAAGCGTTGGCAGGGGTGCGCAATCGGCATCTGGGCTTCGTGTTTCAGTTTCACCACCTCCTCGAAGACTTCACGGCGCTCGAGAATGTGCTGATGCCCGTGTATGGATCGCAGGCTTGGCCCAGCGCCACATTGACCCAACGCGCAAGAAGCCTGCTCGGCCGCGTCGGTCTGTCCGCGCGCATGTCGTTCCGGACGTCCAAGCTCTCGGGCGGCCAAAAGCAGCGTGTTGCCGTAGCAAGGGCACTGATCATGAAGCCGGACCTTGTCTTGGCCGACGAGCCCACGGGGAACCTGGACCGAAAGAGCTCGGACGATGTCATGATCCTGCTTCGGGAGTTCTCCAAAGACGAAGGCACGTCGTTTCTCATCAGCACCCACGACGAGTCCATCGCTGCACGGTGCGATCGCACACTGTCCATGGTGGACGGTCGGCTGTCCGAGCGTCCAAAAGCTTAAGCCTGGCGCGCGTAGTCGGTGGTGCGCAGCAGGGTCTCGACCTCTTGATGAACCAGACCGTTGCTGGCGAGCACCTGGCCCGTCCGCACATCGCACGGTCCACCCATCAAGTCGCTGAGGCGACCGCCCGCACCAAGCACCATGGCCGCACCGGCCCCCAAGTCCCACGGGTTGAGCCTGCGCTCGAAATAGGCCTCGTAGGTTCCGTCGGCCACGAGGCACAAGTCGATGGCTGCAGAGCCGCAACGACGCACAGCTTGGCAGCGTGGCTTGACCAGGGTGAAGGCCTCGAAGTCTTGGGGCGTACGCACCCCCGGAAACCCCGTGGCCAGCATGGCCTGCTCCAGCGCTGCGATGGGGCTCACGCGACAGAGAGCGCCGTTTCGAGTGGCGCCCTTACCAAGGCCTGGGAGCCCAACCCATTCGATGCCCAACGCCGGAGCCAACACGACGCCAAAAAGGGGCTCGGCGCCGCGCAGCAACGCGATGGATACGGCGAAGAATGGGTGCCCGTGCGCAAAGTTCGTGGTGCCGTCGAGGGGGTCCACGTAGAACGTGTACTCGCTTGGGGCGCCGCCCGTCTCCTCGCCCACGAAGGCAATGCCCGTGGGCTGCAAGCGCTCGCGCAACAAAGCCTCGCTGTCGCGATCGAAGCGCGTGACCAGGTCGGCGCGCCCCTTGTACTCGACGCGAAGATCGCTCCGGTAACCTTGCATCAGGATCTTCGCCGCCGAGCGCGCAGCTTCGACCGCTCGATTCGCGACCTGCTCTAGTTCCAGGGGGTCCATGCGTGCTCGGGTTCGTAGGCCGAAACGACAGGAATGTCCACGCGTCACACGCCCTCGTTGAGCGTCCATCTTTAGCCGTCGCGGCGGGCGCCGTTCCTATCTGCCATGGGCCCGTGCGCGTCGGCGCGCGTTGCCCCCCGGAGGCGGTGATGAGCGCAGTAGCAACGCAGATCGACGTCAATGAGAAGCCCGAAACGCGACGTGAAGAGCGGGCCAATGCATACATCAGCGTGGACGTGTTCAGTGAACACAACTTCTACACCGGTCTCAGCATGAACATGTCCGAAGGCGGCGTGTTCGTGGCCACCTACAACGTGGCACCGGTGGGGTCCATCGTCGTCATTCACATGTCGCTACCGTTCGAGACGGAGCCGGTGGTGATGCTGGCGGAGGTGCGATGGACACGCCCACCGTCGGACCAGCCCGAGTGCCCCCCGGGCCTGGGCTTGCAGTTTGTGAACCCCGAGCCCGAGGCCTTGGAGCGCGTGAAACGCTTCGTGCAAACGGTTCGTGAGCCGCTCTTCTTCGAGGAATGAGGCCTTCGCAGGAATGTGCGCCGCGGGGCTGAACCCCGACGGCGCGGCGCCGTAAGAGAGTCAGGCGGAGGCGCCAAGGTGGCGCAAGAAGCGAAGGAGTCGGCAGAGATGAGCGAGCGCATTGCGATCATCGGTCTTGGGTACGTTGGGCTTCCTGTGGCGCTCGCGCTATCGCGCAAGTTCCCGGGCACCGTGGGCTTCGACGTCAACAGCGGGCGCATTGAAGACCTCAAGCGCGGCCTCGACCGAAACGACGAAACCCCCGGCGAAGAGTTTGCCGCGTCCCCCATCGAGTTCACCTGCGATCCGGCCCGTTTGGCCGGGACCACGATGTTCATCGTCGCCGTGCCAACGCCGGTGGACCAAAACAACGTGCCAGATCTGACGCCTTTGGTCCGCGCGTCGGAGACTGTGGGCAAGGTGCTCTCCCCTGGCTCCATCGTGGTGTACGAGTCCACCGTCTACCCCGGTGCCACCGAAGAGGTCTGCGGTCCCATCCTGGAAAAGGTGAGCGGCCTTCGGCGCGGCGTCGACTTTACCCTCGGCTACTCGCCGGAACGCATCAATCCAGGCGACCGCGAGCACACGCTCGAGAACGTCACCAAGGTGGTGTCCGGCGAAGACGCGCCGACGCTGGAGCGCGTGGCTGGGGTCTACGGCGCCATTGTGCCTGCCGGGGTCCACAAGGCATCATCGCTTCGCGTGGCCGAGGCCGCCAAGGTCATCGAGAACACCCAGCGCGATCTCAACATCGCGCTCATGAACGAGCTCGCGCTCATCTTCGACCGCATCGGCATCCGTACAGCAGACGTGCTGGCTGCAGCGGGCACCAAATGGAACTTCCTGCCGTTCCGCCCGGGCTTGGTGGGCGGTCACTGCATCGGCGTGGACCCGTACTACCTGACCATGAAGGCCCAGCAAGTGGGCTACCAGCCCGAGGTCATTCTCGCGGGCCGTCGCATCAACGACTCTATGGGCCGCTTCGTGGGCCAGCGCATGGCCAAACTGCTCATCGAGCGCGACATTCCGGTGCGTCGAGCCCGCGTGGGAGTGCTTGGTCTCACCTTCAAAGAAGACGTGAGCGACCTGCGCAACAGCCGCGTGCCCGACGTGCTCAAGGAGCTCGCGGAGTTCGGCATCGAGACGGTGCTGCACGATCCGCACGCCGACGCAGCCGAGGCCAAACACGAATATGGCGTGAGCCTGACGGCGTGGGAGGACATGCGCAACCTGGACGGCCTGATCGTGGCCGTGGGGCACAAGGCCTACCGCGACATGGGTCAAGACAAGATCCTCGCGTTGGTGCGTCACGGCGGGGTCGTGATGGACCTAAAGAGCATGCTCAAGCCCGCGGGCATCGACCGCACCATCCGGTACTGGAGCCTGTAGCGGCATCCGGTAGACGCACAACCAAAGGAGTCACATGAACGTCGACGTCAGTACTTGGTCCAAGGCGGGGGGCTGGCAAACGCAATGTGCGGACCCCGAAGCACTGAAAGCTGCAGGCTGGGTTCTGTACTTCGCGGCCAGCGGGATCCTCGACGACGGGGAACGCTTCCGGGAGCTGCGCGAGCGGTATCCCAACGCGATTCTGCAAGGCTGCTCGACGGGCGGTGAGATCTACGAACAAGAGGCAACAGACGAGACCATGGTGGTCGCTGCGGTGCGCTTCGAACGCACCGCCGTCTACGCGGCGTCGACCCAAGTCGATGCCAACCAAGATTCGCGACAGGCTGGCCGCGTGCTCGGAGAGCAGCTGCGAAAACGAGCACCAACGGCTGTGTTCGTTCTCTCAGATGGTACCAAAGTCAACGGTACAGAGCTCGTGGCCGGCCTTCGCGAAACGTTGGGTGCGGGCGTCGTGATCACTGGAGGCCTGGCCGGAGACGGCGCGCGCTTCGGGGCCACCAGGGTGGGCATCGACCAAAACCCCGTTGCGGGCACCGTCAGCGCCGTCGCCCTTGCTGGGTCCCACTTGCTGGTTGGTCACGGGAGCGCGGGCGGCTGGGAAGAGTTTGGCCCCGAACGCGTGGTCACCAAGTCCGAGGGCAATGTGCTGCTCGAGCTGGATCACAAACCTGCGCTGGAGCTGTACAAGCAGTACCTGGGCGACGAAGCCTCGCGGCTTCCGAGCAGCGCGCTTTTGTACCCACTTGTGGTGCGCCGCGGCAACGGACAGGACGCGCCGGTGGTACGCACCATCGTGGGTGTGGACGAAAGCCGACAGTCCATGACCTTCGCCGGGGACATCCCCGAGGGTTCCTCGGCCAAGCTCATGCGCGCGTCCATTGACCAGTTGGTGGACGGCGCGACCACCGCCGCGGAGCAGGCCAAAGTAGAGGGCTCGTCGGGGCTCGCGGTGCTCGTGAGCTGCATCGGACGAAAGCTGCTCATGGGGCAACGCACCAGCGACGAGGTCGAGGCGGTGGCCGCAGCGCTGGGCAACTCGTTTGCCTGTGTGGGCTTCTACTCCTACGGCGAAATCTCTCCGCTGTGCGAGTCGGGCAGTTCCGAACTCCACAACCAAACCATGACCGTCACGAGTTTCAGCGAGGTGTAGCGCACATGCATCGACTTCTCGAGCGCCAGCTGCGCCGGAGCCAGCGAGACGGACAGACCGACCTGCCCGCGCTGCTGGAGCTCGTGAGTCAAGCCTATACCGAGGTTGACGAAGAACGGCGGCGCCAAGAGCGCACCAATCGGATGATGTCCGACGAGCTTCGCGAGCTCAACGCACACATTCGCGCCGAAGCCGCGGCCTTGGTTCGCACGATGTTGGGTGCCGTTGGCGACGGCGTCATCGTGGTGGACCCGCAAGATCGCGTAGAGGTGTGCAATGCCGCCGCCGAGGCGATCTTGGGCCGCGCCGCGACGAGTGTTCGGGGCGAGCCCTTCGAGTCCTTGCTACCCGCAGCGCCGTCGCGCGGCACCCGAGAGCTTCTGCTGACGGTGGGCGACGAAGAACGGGTGATCGAAGTGACCGTGAGCGCCGCGACGCTCGACGGACAGAGCAAGTCCATCGCCATCGTCCGCGACGTGACGGAGAAGAAGCGCGAGCAGCAACGACTCGAGGATGCGTTGGCTGCGGCGGAGACCGCGAGCCGCACCAAGAGCGAGTTCTTGGCGACCATGAGCCACGAGATTCGGACGCCCATGAATGGCGTGCTGGGCATGGTGGGGCTCATTCTCGACAGCCAACTGGAGCCGCAGCAGCGGACTTATGCGGATGCCATTCGCGAGTCTGGCGAGGCGCTGCTCGCGGTGTTGAACGACATCCTGGACTTCTCCAAGATCGAAGCCGGGCGCCTGGAGCTCGAGGAGTACGAGTTCTCCGCCGCCGGGGTGGTAGAGAGCGTCGTCGAGCTCTTGGCTCCGCGGGCCTACGCCAAGGGGCTTCATGTCGGCGTCGTGGTGGCCCCGGGGGTACCCGGGCGCATGCGAGGCGACGCCGGACGCCTACGGCAGATCGCCATGAACCTGGTGAGCAACGCCGTAAAGTTCACCGAGAACGGCTCGGTCACCTTGGAGCTAAGCGCCGTCCCGATGAACGATGGCGCCATGCTGCAGCTCGATGTGGCCGACACGGGCATCGGGATGAACGAGAGCACCGTAGCCCGCCTCTTCAGCCCCTTCGTGCAGGCCGACGCATCGACGACGCGTCGCTACGGCGGCTCGGGGTTGGGTCTGGCCATCTGTCGGCAGCTTGCGGACTTGATGGGCGGCGCCATCAGCGTGGAGAGCACCGTCGATGTTGGTAGCAGCTTCCGCGCGCGCATTCCCTTTCGCGCGGCCGGCGCCGAGGAGCAAACCACTGCGTTGCCCGATGGGTTGCGCTGCCTCATCGTGGACGACAACGACCGGAACCGCGAGATTTTCGAGCGCCAGTTGAGCGCCTGGGGCATGGAGGTTGCCAGCGCGGCCTCTGGTGACCTTGCCATCGCCGAACTCGTGAAGGCCAAGGCCTCCGGGCGCGCGTTCCACCTCGTGTTGCTGGACCACCACATGCCCGGGCTATCGGGTGTGCAGCTGGCCGAGATCATTCGCGCCACCCCGATGCTCAAGGGCGTGCATCTGTACCTTGCCTCTTCGGGCCTCATCGAAGGGCACAAAGATCTCTTCGAGGCGGTCTTCGTCAAGCCGGTTCGCCCATCGCTCCTGCTCCAGACCATCGCCGAAACCCATCGGCGGCGCTCACTGACGCCTCCGGGCGCCGCCCCCGCCCCCGTTGTGGAGCAGGCCGCGCAGGTGCGGCTGCGGATCCTGGTGGCGGAAGACAACCCCATCAACCAACGCGTCGCTCTTGGATACCTCGAGAAGGCGGGACACCGCGTGGACGTGGCAAGCAACGGCCTAGAGGCCGTGAGCGCCGTGCGCTCACTCCCCTATGACCTGGTGTTGATGGACATGCAGATGCCCGAAATGGACGGTCTCGCAGCCACGCGGGTGATCCGGAAGATCGCCGGCGAGCGCGGGCGCGTGCCCATCGTGGGCCTTACCGCCAACGCCATGGCCCAAGACCGTGAGGCCTGTCTCGAAGCCGGCATGGACGACTACCTGTCGAAACCCGTGGACCGGGCCAAGCTGCTCGAGAAGGTTCGACTGCGCGGAGCCGTCGCGGCGCAGATCACACCGCCGGTGGTGCTTGCGACAAACTCGCCCAGCACCCCTTCGCCCGCGGCTCCGTCGGGCCTCGACCTCGATGACGCTTCGGTGCAGTGCATGCAAGAACTCATGGAGGCCGTTGGCGAAGTGGCGTTCAAGGGCCTGCTGTCGAGTTTGCGCGAGAGCGTGACCGGCTATCTGGCTGGCAACGACGAGTCGGAGCACGCGCTTCACCAACTCAAGGGAGCCACCGGGAGCCTTGGCTTCTTGCGCGTCGCCGCCATGGCCGACAGCGGCATGCGGCTCTCGCGCGCGGGCTGCATCGAGCAACAGGCCGGGCGCGATGCCGTGGCCGAGCTGCGCGCCGAGCTGAAGAAACTTGTCGTCTTCATCGACGATGGGGCGCTCGAAAAAACTCTACTTAGAAACTGCGCGTAGCGACCAGGAACCGTCCACGCCTCCTCCGAGGGATCCGCCATGAATCAACCCAGCCCAAAGATCACTGATCCCACCGACCCCGCACCGCGCGTCCGGACCGCAAAGCCACGAATTCTGTGCGTGGACGACGAACCGGCCATTCTGGAAGGCCTGCAGATGCACCTCCGAAGCCGCTTCGAGGTGGTCACCGCGCGCGGGGGTCTCGAGGCGTTGCAGCACCTATGGGCGCTCGGGGCCGACTCCTTTGCCGCCGTGCTGAGCGACATGCGAATGCCCGGTATGGACGGGAGCGCGCTGCTCTCCCACGTGCGCCGCCTGTCGCCCGACACCACCCGGGTGATGCTCACGGGCTACAGCGAGATGCGCAGCGCCATCGCCGCCATCAACGAGGGCAACGTGTTTCGGTTCTTGATCAAGCCCTGCGACCCAAGCGTTGTCGCACAGACCATGATCGACGCCGTGGACCACCATCGGCTTGTGACCCAAGACCGCGAGTTCATGGCGTCCAAGCTGCAAACGCTGAGCACGCGGCTACGCAGCGCCGAGCGCTTGGCCGCACTTGGCACGTTGGCGAGCGCCGTGTCCGAGGAACTGAGCGTGCTCTCCCGCAAACTGGACGCGGTGCTTTTGGGCGCCGGTGACCTCGGCACGCCGGTCACCGAGGAGATGCTTCGGGCCATCAAGCAGGTGCGCGACGAACTGAACGGCAAGGTACTAGGCCTGCGTAGCGTCGAGTTTCCGGGCTCGTTCCCCAAGTCCGCGGTGGACCTGTCCGAGGTGGCCATCAGCGCCCTCGATGTTCTGCGTGGAGCCGGCCTCACCCGCGGGGTGCGCGTAGACATCCGCGCATCCAAGACCGTGGCAAAGGTCATGGTCGATCGCCCACACCTGGAGCGCATCATCATCATCCTGCTGAACAATGCCATCGATGCGACGGAAAACGACAAGGGTTGTGCACGCTACGTGTCCGTTGCCGTGGGCGCAGACCCGGTCGAAGGCCGTGTGTCGTTCGTGGTGGAAGACAACGGAAGCGGGGTACCGAGCGATCGACTGGAGTCTCTGTTCCGACGCGGGAGCGATGCTCCACTGAAGGGGCACAAGGCCGGCCATCGACTCGCCACGGTGCGTCAGCTCATCGAGGCCCACGGAGGGCGCATGTGGATCTCGAGCGTACTGAGCGGCGGTACCACTGTGGGCTTCGAGCTGCCACGGGCCTCCCCCGTGGCCGTACCCAGCACCCCACCGGGACCGCCCTCGGAGGCCCCCTCCAGCAAATGAAGCACCTCCGCAAACGCGGCCCAGGCAGCGCCGGACGCAGAGCCAAAGCTCTGAGGTTGGCGCTGCGCGACCGAGAGCGGCGCCTTCGGCAGGCACGGCTCGAACTTGCCGCACGCGATCAGCAACTGCGGGGGCTGCACGTGGATCTGCTTTCTTCGGCCCACAAAGCTGGCATGTCCGAGGTGGCCACGGGGGTGCTCCACAATCTGGTCAACGTCATGAACGGCGTCGGTGTCACGGCGAGTTCGTGTCGAGACCGCGTGGAGCGCTCATCGGCCACCTTGCTGGTGAAGGTCTCGAAGTTGCTGCTTCGGCAAGGGCGCGGCGGAGCAGAACTTGCGGCGTTCCTGACGACGGACCCCCGCGGTGCAGCCATCCCATCGGCCATCGCGTCCATCGCCATGGACCTCGAGAACGAGCGCAGCAAACTGCTCGAAGATCTGACGGGCATGCTCGAGAGCCTTCGGCATATGGCCTACCTCATCAACAGTCAGCAGGAATTGGCCCGAACCGTCACGCGACAAGAAGAGGTAGAGCTCGCGCCACTGCTCGACCGCGCCATCGCCCTGGCCGGCGGCAACTTTGCCGAGGAGCGCATCAGCCTGGTTCGGGACTACCAAGACACGGACCTCGTGTGCATCAACGCACACTTGGTGGCCCAGATCGTCATGAACCTGCTGAGCAACGCAAGGCAGGCCCTGGCCGAGAATCATGCCGCACGGGTCGTCATCGTTCGCGCGGCACGAGTCGGCGACAACCTCGTGATCAGCGTGGCCGACAACGGGCATGGGGTGCCCGCGGACCTCTTGGGTCGCATCTTCGACCACGGGTTCTCCACCCGCGAGGGTGGCCACGGCTTTGGGCTGCACATCAGCCAGCTGAGCGCCAAGGAGATGGGTGGGACGCTGAACGTACAGAGCGAAGGCCCTGGCTCCGGCGCAACGTTCACGCTCACGATCCCGCTCGGGCGACGCAACACCGTTCCCCTTCGCGCACCGGAATCCGATCGAGGAGCCGCCTGATGACCACACAACCCCCGTTTCTCGAGGAGTCCGAGAGCGCTCCCTGCAGCGGCACCAGCAACAAAACAGAAGGTCGAAGGATCCTGGTCATTGACGACAACCCGTCCATCTTCCGGGACTTTCGCAGGGTGTTAGGGGGGCCGAGCACCAAGAGTGATCTCGACTGGATTCACAAGGAGTTGCTCGGTGTCAGCGTGGCCCAGGCCAAAGGGCCCGAGTTCTTGCTCGACGACGCTCATTGCGGCGAGACCGGCGTCGACAAGGTCATCAAGGCACGGGCGGACGGGCGCCCCTACGCCGTGGCGTTCGTGGATATGCGCCTGGGCTCCGGCTGGGACGGCATCACCACCATCGAGCACCTGTGGCGCGCGGACCCCGACGTCCAAGTGGTGATCTGCTCGGGCTACTCGGATTGCTCCTGGGAGTACATTCGACGTCGCTTGGGCGTCAGCAACGGCCTCTTGATCCTGAAGAAGCCTTTCGACACCGCAGAGGTGTCGCAATTGGCGCACGCGCTCACGAGCAAGTGGGCTCTGCACCGCGCCGCGCGGCAGCGTGCGGAAGAGCTCGAAGAGGTGGTTCGCACAAGAACCCAAGAGCTGGAAGCGGCCAACCGCCAGCTGACCACCGAGATCGCCGAACGCCGAAAGATGGAGGCCGAGCTGCGGCTCGCCCAGAAGCTCGAAGCCATTGGGCAACTGGCCGCCGGCATCGCCCACGAAATCAACACGCCCACCCAATACGTGAGCGACAACGTCCATTTCTTGCGTGGATCCTTTTCGGCCCTCGTGGGCCTCCGGGAGAAGCTCCACGAAGCCTGCAAACGCCTGGCCGCCGGCACGTCGAGTGCCCCGGCTGAGCTCACTGCCATCGCCGAGTACGAAGAGGACATCGACTACGAGTACCTGTCGGCCCGAGCCCCAAAGGCCGTGGACGCGGCCCTCGAGGGGCTCGATCGCATTGCGCGCATCGTGCAGGCCATGCGCGAATTCGGTCACCACGACAGCGGCGAGCGCACCCCCGTGGATCTCAATCACGCCATCTTGACCACCCTCGAGGTGGCGCGCAACGAGTACAAGTACGTGGCCGAGGTCGAGACCGAGCTCGAGCCGTTGCCCGCGGTGTTGTGCCTTGGCGGCGAGATGAACCAGGTCTTCCTGAACCTGATCGTCAACGCGGCGCACGCCATCCGCGACGTGGTCAAAGACTCGGGAGCCATGGGCAAGATCCGCATCGACACCAAGCTGCGCGACGGAGACGTGCTCATTCGCATTTCGGATACGGGCACGGGTATTCCCAAAGACATCCAGCGCCGCGTCTTCGATCCGTTCTTCACCACCAAAGAGGTGGGGCGCGGCACGGGCCAAGGGCTCGCCATTGCCCGTTCGGTGGTCGACAAACATGGCGGACAGATCTCTTTCGAGACCGAGGCCGGAAGTGGGACGACGTTCTTGATTCGCATACCCACGGCTCCGAGGCTGCGCGACGCGGAGGCGGCGGAGTGAAGACGATCCTGTTTGTGGACGACGAGCCGCGGGTGCTCGAGGGCCTCGAGAACCTGCTCCGCCCGCACCGTCGCGAATGGAAGATGACGTTCGTGCTCGGGGGCAACGCCGCTGTGGACTTGCTGGAGACCCAGCGATTCGACGTGGTCGTGTCGGACGTTCGGATGCCAGGCATCGACGGGGCCGCGCTCTTGCGGTTCGTTCGCGACAAGTACCCGGACACCGTGCGGGTGGTGCTCTCGGGCTATGCCGATGCCGAGGCATCCATGCGGGCGCTGCCCTTGGCGCACCAGTTCCTGTCCAAGCCGTGCGATCCGGCGCTGCTGCAGTCGGTCTTGGGACGCTCTTGCGAGCTACAATCGGGGCTCGACGATGACGCGCTGAAGCGCATGGTGGGCAAGCTGGAGCGCCTACCATCGCTGCCCACGGCCTACCTCGCGCTCACCAAGGTGCTCGAGAGCGAGAACGCGTCCATCGACGACGTGGCCCACATCGTCGAGAGCGACGTGGCGATGACGGCCAAGATTCTTCAGCTCGTCAACTCGCCCTTCTTTCGCACAGCGCAGCGCATCACGGGCATTCGTACGGCCATCGCGTACCTGGGCCTGCTCACCATTCGCAACTTGGCGCTGAGCGCCCACGTGTTCGCAGAATCCAAAGGCACCAGTGGCATTCCCACGCAGCAAGAACACGCCATGGCCGTGGCGGTGACGGCATCGCGCATTGTCTCGGATCGCAGTTTGTCGGACGACGCCTTCGCCGCGGGCATGCTGCACGACGTGGGGAAGCTGGTGTTGGCCGAGTACGACCCCCACTACGTCAAAGAGGTGCTGGAGCGTACGGGGCCCGGCGGTCCTCCGGCATACCTCATGGAGCGCGGCCGGTTTGGGGTCAGCCACGCCGAGGTCGGAGGCTACCTGCTTGGCCTGTGGGGTATCCCCGCGCGTGTTGTGGAGGCGGTGACTGGGCACCACGAGCCCATCGACAGCACGAGCCCAGAGCTGCGTGTTCGTGAGGCCGTCTACATTGCGAACGCGCTGTGCAGCACGAGCGCTCCTGCGGGGCCACAGCTCGTGGCCTGGCGCGAGACCTTCGGACATGTCGTACCGAAAGCTCCTAGCCCCTAAAGCTTCTCGCATCCGTGCCGTTCTAAATGGGGATGCAACGAGGTTCAGCGATGAATGGCGCAGGGGCGCCTGAACCCGAAGACACCTTTGGGCATGCGCTGGTCGGCGAGACCATCGCAGGTCGGCTGGTGGTCGACAAGGTATTGGGCGCCGGCGCCATGGGTGTGGTCGTGTCGGCGAAGCACCCGGAGCTGGCCCAGCGCGTGGCCATCAAGCTCTTGCGCCCGGAGCTGGCGCGGTTGCCACACGTTGCCGCGCGCTTCTTGCGCGAGGCGCGTCTGGCAGCCTCGGTGCAGAGCGTGAACCTTGTGCGGGTTCACGACACGGGCAAACACGAAGGTCGCATTCCGTACATCGTGATGGAGCTGCTGTCCGGGCAGCCGCTCAACGAAGAGCTCGAACGCCGCGGCCCGTTCGCGCCGGAGCTTGCCGCCGACACCATCGTCCAGGTGTGCGCGGGCCTCGCGGAGCTCCACGCGCGTGGCGTCGTCCACCGCGATATCAAGCCCAATAATCTGTTTGTGACCAAAGTGGCCGGCGTCCGCACCATCAAGGTGCTGGATTTTGGCATTTCGACCGCCCAGCAACCGACGCGCAACACCATCCACGACGATGACGAGCCGCCGTTGACGCTGTCCGAGGCCATCTTGGGTACGCCGCAGTACATGGCGCCGGAGCAGATCCGTGACCCTCGCAACGTCGACGCGCGGAGCGACATTTGGTCTTTGGGTGTGGTGCTCTACCAGCTGCTCACGGGCACCCTGCCCTTCGCACCTACCGATGGCGCCGTCGGTGAGATCTTCGGACTCATCATGTTCCAAGACCCCGCGCCACCATCGTCGCGCACAGGTGCCGTCCCGAAAGACCTGGAGTCCGTGGTGCTCCGCTGCCTGCAGCGAGACCGCGATGCGCGCTTCCAGAGTGTCGCGGAGCTTGCAACGGCGCTGCTGCCGTTCATGGCGCCGGCCTCGCAGCACCGCGTCGAGGGTGTTCGTCACGCACTGCACGCCTCGGACTTGCCACCGTCGATGCCGGCAGGCACATCGCCGCCAAACGCCGGAATGGACTTTGGCACCGCCCGCACGGAACTCCCCGAGATTCAGAGCACGAGGCCCCAGGCTGCCCGGTATGAGCAGAGCCCGGCCGCCACCGAGAGCCGAGACTCTTTGGACGCGGGGGCGACTGCGCACAGCGTGCGCGACCTGCGTGCGACGCAGCCAAGCGCCGGCAGTGGGCGCGCGCCAAGAGCACCGGCCGTTCGCCGGCGATCGTTGGTTGCCCTTGGCGCCGCCATGTTCCTGATCGCGCCGGTGACCCCTTTGAGCGTGGGGGCCCTGCGCAATCAGAGCGTGACGAGCAAATCTACGCCCAGCAAGTTGCCCAGTCTGAAGACCAGCGATGCTCCCGCGGCTGCGACGGGTGAAGGCGCACCGTGGGCCCGGCTGGAGGTCCGTGCATACATCGACGGTCGCAGCCGCCTGGTGCTGCAAGGCAACTCGGCACGCTGGGATCACCGCGACTGGTCGGCGCCCGGCCGGTGGCGCGGCGCAGATCTGCCCACGTACTTCAATGCCGAACCGCTCTTCCCGGCGTGGCCCGATCGCAGTTTGGGCACCGAGAACAAGGACTGCAACTGCGAGTCATCGAGCATGGCCCTGGCCCAAGAACTGGCGCCATCCGGCCAACGCGCACGCATCGAATCCAACGTCGGACGGGGCAGCGTCAGCATCGCGCAGCAGCCGTCTGCCGCGAACGGCAACGCCCTCGTGATCGAGATCATCGACCCCCCAGAGGGTGCGGACTGGTACCAGTTCGTTATCGTGTACCCGACGTTGCCGCTGTAGCCGGGGCAACGAGTACGGACCGGCGGCACAGGCAAACGTGCGCGGCCACGCGCCGGCCGCGTGAAGCTTTTGCGCGTCGCGTGCGAAAAAAAAAAGAGGGAAGTGGCACTCGGCGAGCGCCGCTTCCCCAAGAGTTCAATGACGCCACTTCCCCGCAGGTGCGTGTGCCCGTCATGGCCCGCGCACCTTGGGGAAGAACCGCGACGGTCCACAAGGGACCACGCCTGTCAGTCCTCGTCGTTGCTCAGCGACAGCGTGGGAGCGCCAACCTTGGCAGCTCCTGCGGCTTGTACCGGCGCGCCGAACTCCACGTCCACCGACGCGTTGTCCGTGCGAAGGCCCGATGGGCCGTCGAAGGCCACGTTGGGCAACTTTCCGTCCCAGGCGAGCTTGCCATCGGCAAACACCTTGAGGTCGCTGCCATTGAGCACGGCGTCGAGCGAGTGCTTCGACCCGGGCGGCACCTCGGGCATCACGGGCTTCACCGCTGGCTTGATGTCGGTGTAGCCATTGGCTCCACACGCGGCATGGGTCGCCTTGCCGGGGTTCGACTTTACCGAGACGACCAGCTCGTTGACGGGACTGAAGCGCCAGACGGCGTAGACCACGTTGCAACCGTCTTTGGCTTTGAGCTTGAGGCCGAGCTGCCGTCGGATGATGCCGGAGGCCAGGGGGGCAGTATCTTTGGTGGGGCCCAGGTAGGTGAAGCCTGCGTGCACGGTCGGCAACGTCGATGGCGCGTAGAAGCGCACTTTGGCGTCGCGAATGGCCAAGGCGTTGCCGACGGCCTTCACGTTGCCGAGGGTGACGCGGAGGCTTGGCAACGACAGCGATGGGGGCACCGGCGGCAACTTCGGGGCCTCGGGCGCCGCGGCGGGTTTCGCAAGCTCGGGCGCTGGGGCCGTATCTTTGGCCCCGGCGGGCTTGAGCACGCTGGGCTTGGCCGGAGGCGCGGCCGGCTTGGGCGCCGGAGCCGCCACCGGCGGCGGCGCCGCAACGGGCGTTCGTTGCTGAACGGGCATGGGCCGCGACGGCGGCTTCATCGTGACGGGCTTGGTTTGCCCGTGCGCCAAGTGATCGCCGCCCAGGGCAACGGAACCCAAGACAACGGCGACTGCAACTACCTTCGAACGCATGGAGCCTCCCCAATCGTGCTTGATGAAGCGAAAAAGGCGCGCCGCGAGCGCTACTGCCCCGAGGCGCGACGAAGGCTTGCCGGCGGGGCCATCGCGGTTTCGCCGCGGACTTGCCGACGCATGACCAGCCGATTGACGCCCCCTCCGGTCTCGTAGTGCACCTCGTCCATGACGAGCTTGAGCAGCCGAAGGCCCATGCCGCGTTCGGGCAACGTCTCGGGCCGCAGGGGGTCTGGCTCCGGGACCACCGTGGGCGCATCGAGGGCGCCGCTCGGCATGGGCGTGCCGTTGTCCAGTACGGCCACGACGATCTCGTCTTGCTCCGTGGCGATGTACACGCGAACCCGATGGCCCGCTTTGTTGCGGTACGCGTGCTCGATGGCGTTGTTGACGGCCTCGATGAGGCACAACTCGAGTTCGATGGCTCCCTCGGCGTCGAAGGCCTGGAACACTCCTCGGGTGGCGCTGGCCAATGTGGCCACCGCAGACAGATCACTGTCGATGGTCATGCCGATCCATCGTGAAGAGGGCGATGTCATGGGAAACTCGCTTCGGGGGCCAAGACAGAGGCCCAGGTTTCGCAGGTCTCGAGCACTGCACGGTGGGGCACGCGGCCGAGCGCGCGCGCCACGCTCTCCCCACCGCAGATCAGCACCCGCGCTCCCTCGGGGAGCCACAACAGAATGCCGCCCAGGGTCGCGAGCGCACAGGCATTGAGCGTCGTCCCCAGATCGAGCACGTAACGCCGGATGCCGCGCGACGACCACGTCCGCACCAACAGCATGAGTTCCCTCGACGTCACGGGCGACATGGGCGCCGTGACCAAGGACGCCACAAGGGTGTCCCGAAAGAAGAATGCCGAAATAGACATGCTCGCGGACACATGAACGGACCGCGGCGCAAGAACATGGAGGCAAAAAGACGCGCTTTGCCGACCTACCCAGGCGTCCTCAAGAGTGGACCGATGGGTCCGTTCCTAGGGGGACGATGACGGGACACCGAGTTCTAGTAGTGGATGACTCGCCCCCCATAAGGGACCTCTTCGCACTGCTGCTCGAGAGCGCTGGCTACCGCACCACGCGGGCAGACAGCGGGCTTGCGGCGCTTCTGAGCGTGAAGGAGCTTGGCGCTCCGGACGCCATCATCCTGGACTTCATGATGCCGGGCCTGAGCGGCCCAGACACGCTGCGCGTGTTGCGCGCCACGGCGAGCACCCGCGACGTTCCAGTAATCTTCGTGACCTCTTCCGGTGAAGAGGAGTCCATCGAAGAAGGGCTTGGGGCCGGGGCCACGGACTACATCACGAAGCCCGTGGACCGACGCATCTTGGTCAAGCGGGTGGCCGCGGCCATCGATAGCCAGAAGGCCGCACGAGAAGCCGCCCGGGTGCATGATCTGGAACGGGAGCGCTCGTCCATCCAACTCGAGCTCCGCAGCGCCCAGGCACTCCAGATGTCCCTCGTGCCCGATGGCCCTGCGCGCTGGGCACAGTGCAGCGCGTCGGGCACGCTTGCCCCCTGCGGCGAAGTCGGCGGCGACCTCTTCGACGTGGTGGACGGACGCGACGGCGCCAAAGTTTTGGTGTTGCTCGACGTATCTGGGCACGGACTCGCGAGTGCCATGGTGGCGGCGAGCGTCCGCAGCATGGTGCGGCTGTTGTTGCCGCGTTTGCCGGTGCAAGAGGTCATGGCCGCAGTGAACCAAGAGCTCGACGGCAGCGCCGATGGTCACTACGTGTGCTTGGCGCTGGTCGAAGTGAGCGAACGCGAGCTGCACATCGTCAATGCAGGCCTGCCGCCGGTGATGGTGCACGCCCAGGGCGCTTTCACGCATCAGGTGAGCGGCGCCGGTGTTCCGCCAGGGCTGCTGCCCGGCAGTGTCTACGAGGTCACCGTTGTGCCGCGGGTACCTGGGCAGCGCGTCGTGATGTTGAGCGACGGTGTGACCGATGGTCTGGGCTTGGGCGAAGACTCGGCGGCCGCGTGGAATCGCCTTGGCCTGCTGCCCACCGAAGCAGGCCCCGCAGCCCTGGGTCCCGACAAGATCTGCGCGCCGCTGGCACTGCAGAGCGCCATCGAGGCTGCCTTTCCGAGCGCCGCCGAGAGCCGTGCGGACGACGTGACCATTTTGGTGTTCGACGACCTTCGAACCGCGGAACGCTCCAACGAGGACCAAGCAGCATGATCGAGTCACTCAGCAAAGACCAGACGCTGTTTCTGACACCCACGGTGACACGCCTGGACGCGACATGTGCGACCACCTTTCGCTCGCAGGCGGCAGCGCTGCTGCCGGGGCACGTGCAGCTGGTCATGTTGATGCACCAAGTCGAGTTCGTGGACAGCACCGGCCTCGGCACAATCGTGGCGCTGCTCAAGCTTCTGCCTCCGGGCGGCGGCGTGCGCCTTGTGGGGGCCCAAGAGCGCGTGGTGGCACTGCTGCGGCTCACGCGTCTGGACCGCGTGTTCCGAGTGTTCCCCACCGTGGAGGTTGCGCTGGCCGCCTGACATGACCCCAATGGAGGCGGAGCAAGAGCAGCGGCGGCCGCCGGCACCAACCCGGGTGCGACCGGGTCTGGAGCTGCTCGCGCTGACGCTCACGTTTGCTTCGCTGGTGCTGGGTCTGCGGTACCTCGCCTTCCGTTGGCTCCACATCAACACCCACGCGCTTTGGGTGTCCATCCCCGCAGCCCTGGCGGAGACCGCGGCGCTCTTGGCGTTCGCTTTGGACAGCATCGCGGGCATCCACGTGGCCGACACCGAAGAGGCCGCGCCTCCGGCTGCAGCACGAGAGATCGGCGCCGACGGGCCTTCGGGCACCCGACCGGTATCCGTGGATGTGTTCATCGCCACGTACAACGAAGAGCCGGCGCTGCTCGAGAAGTCCATTCGCGACGCCCAGCACATGCGTGTGCCTCCCGGGGTCGAAGCCAAGGTGTATGTGCTGGACGACGGCCGGCGCAAGCGGGTGCGGGATCTGGCCCAGGATCTGGGCGTGCACTACATCACCCGGGAGACCAACGAGGGATTCAAGGCCGGCAACCTGCGCAACGCCATGGACCTGACGTGTGGCGATCTGATCGTGATCTTCGACGCCGACACGCGACCGTTCCCCGAGTTCTTGGAGCGCACCGTCGGGTACTTTCGCGACCCCAAAGTGGCTTGGGTGCAGACGCCGCAATGGTTCTACGACCTCGACGAGGGTGAGGCGCTCCCGCGCTGGCTCGAAAGCTCGCTGCGTCTAGGGGTGCTTGGCCGAGCCCTCGGGCGCCTGGTCGAGGCCCTGCTGGGGCCCGTGCGCGTGAACCGTGATCTCTTGGGCAATGACCCAACGCCGTTCTACGAGCTGGTGCAACGGCGGCGCAATTGGAGCAACGCGTCGTTCTGCTGCGGCGCCGGCAGCGTTCACCGCCGGGACTCGGTGATGGCGTCCGCGCTCTTTGCGCTGGGTAGCGAGGTGGAGAGTCATCTGGCGCCGGTCAGCGGCGAAATCGACGACCCAGCGTTGCGCGCACAGATGGAAGGCATGGTGGCATCCGAGGCCGCCCGTGGCATCGAGATCACCCCGTACCAGTTCCATGTCTCCGAAGACATCTTCACGAGCCTGGTGCTGCACTCGAGCCAAGAGCAGGAGTTCCGCTCGGTGTTCCACCCGCAGGTGCTGTGCAAGATGCTCTCGCCGCAAGATCTCTTGTCGTGGACGATCCAGCGCTTCAAGTACGCCGGTGGCACCCTCGACATCTTTCTTCGGCACCCCATCCGTCGGTGGCGAGGGCTACGCCCCTGGCAAGCCATCATGTACGGCAACACCCTGGCGAGCTACCTGTCGCCCATCTGGCTCGTGCCGCTGTTCTTCGCGACGCTCGTGTACCTGTACCTGGGCATCTGCACCACCGACGACGGCGGCGGCAATTGGATCGCACGCATTGCGCCGTTCTTGATCTGCGTGCGCGTCGCTCGGATGCTCTCGACCTGGGGCATACACACCATGCGCTCGGAGCAATACGCGTTGGCCTCGTTTTGGCTCAACGCCACGGCTTTGCTCCATGTCCTTCGCAAGAAGCCCGTTCGGTTCACCGTGACCCCAAAGATGCGGCAGTCCGGAACCGCTTGGCCGTTGGTGGCGCCGCACGCCTTGGTGTGCACGCTGTTTGCCGGTGGGCTCTTTGCGCTGGTGCTGCGCGCGGCGCAAGACCCGGCGCAGCGTCCCGCGGCGTGGGTCTACGGCTACATCGCCTGCGGTGTCATCGCCGCCATGTCTGTTCCGATTCGCGCAACCCTTCGCAAGCCCACCGAGGTGCCATCATGACGTTTACCCAAGGATTCATTGCTGCCCGGGCCCACATCGCCGCGCTGCTGGGGCTCCTGATCGCCCTGGGCCTGGCCTACGCCACCGAGTCCAGCGCCAAGGAGCTCGAAACCCGACGCTGCACCGAGCCCGGCAAAACGTCGCTCAGTGGCCCCGGTCCGCGAGCCTTGCGGTGAGCTTCTGGTAGATGCCGCCAAAGGCGCCGTTGGACAGCAACGCGACCACATCGCCGGGGCGGGTCTCGGCGACCAAGAGCTCGATGATCTCGTCGACGGAGGCTGTGGCCTTTGCTCGTTCGCCGATGTCTTGGGCCAGCTTGGCCGTATCGAGGCGCTCGGCTTCGGGGATGTTGCTGCGACCCAACGGAGCAAAAATGACCCGGTCCGCGGCGCCGAAGGCGGTGACGTATTGCGCCTGATGCACCGAGCGACAGGCTGTGGCGCTTCGTGGCTCGAACACCGCAAACAGTTTGCCGGCGCGGTGCTTGCTGCGGAGTGCGCGCAAGGTCTCGTCGACAGCCGTGGGATGGTGTGCAAAGTCATCGTAGAGCGACACGCCATCGGGTGACGCCACCAGGTCTTGCCGACGCTTGACGCCATCGAACTGGGCCATGGCCGTGCGTGCTTTGGACACGGCAACGCCAAAGCCTTCGGCGGCGGCGGCCATGGCACCAAGGGCATTGCGAACGTTGTGGGCTCCGGGCACCCGTAGCTCGAAACGTCCGCAGGACATGCCGCCGATGAACACATCGAAGGGCTGCATGCCGGCGTCCGTGGGCGGCACCATGGCGGCGGTCCAGGTGGGCGTGATGTCGCCGGTGTTGTCGCCGTCGAGCCCGTAGTACACGACCTTGGAGCGGCAATGCTCGCCGACGAGCTTGCGCACCACTTGGTCTCGGGCGTCGCACACCAAGAGCCCGCCTTCGGGGTGCACCTGCAGCAACTTGATGAACTCGGCCTCGTAGGCCTCTTTGGTGGCGTAGATGTCCACGTGGTCGTGCTCGATGCTGGTGAGCAACACCACGTCGTCGTCGCCCACGCCGGCGTAGTCCAAGAACTTGGGCTTCTTGTCCCAGAACACGGCGTCGTATTCGTCGCCTTCGACCACGAAGGGCGGCCGTTGCCCCGGGCGCGGCACCACGGCGCCCGACGACGTTGCAAGCTTGCGCCGGTTGCCACCGATGGCCGCGCCGCTGGGCAGGTTCTTGGGGATCCCGCCGATGAAATACCCGGGTTCGAGCTCGGCCTTGGACAAGATGAAGGCGCACATGCTGGAACTCGTGGTCTTGCCGTGGGTGCCCGTGACCACCAGCGGCCTTCGGGTGGCCAAGAACTGCTCTCGCAGCGTCTTGGACATTGACGCGCGGCGTAGGCCCAAGGTCTCGGCCTGTACGGCCTCGGCGTTGTCGCGGCGAATGGCGTTGCCCACCACCACGAGGTCCATCGAAGCGTCGATGTGCTCGGCCTTGTATCCCTCGCGCAGGGTGATGCCCGCATCGGCAAGCGCCGGGCCCATGGGCGGATCGAAGGCCATGTCCGAGCCGCTGACCTCTGCGCCCTGCTCACGGAACAACATGGCCAGCGCGCCCATGCCTGTCCCACACACGCCAACGAAGTGAACGCGCACTCAGGTGCCTTTCTCGAAGCGGAACACGTCGCCTTCGGCGGTGACCCGCACCACGGTTCCAATGGGGAAATTGCCGGCCAGGATCTCTTCGGCCAGCGGGTCTTGCACACTCTTGAGGATGGCGCGCTTGAGCGGCCGCGCGCCAAAGGCCGGCTCGTAGCCGATCTCGACGAGCTGCTGCTTGGCACCGTCGGACAGCTCGAGCTTGAGCTCGCGGTCGACCATGAGCCGTTCGAGGCGCCGCAGCTGGATGTCGACGATGCCGCGCAAGTCGTCTTTGGACAGCGGCCGGAAGATGACCACGTCGTCGATGCGGTTCAGGAACTCCGGGCGCAGGAAGTTCTTGAGTTCGTCGCGCAACACATCGCGCAGCGCCTCGCGGCCCTCGTCGGATTCGAAGAGCTTGAGGTCCGTCTCCAAGATGCGCTTGGAGCCGATGTTGCTGGTCATGATGACCACGGTGTTCGAAAAATCTGCCGTGCGGCCGCGGCCGTCGGTGAGCCGGCCGTCGTCGAGCACCTGGAGCAGCAAGTTGAACACGTCGGCGTGGGCCTTCTCGACTTCGTCGAAGAGCAACACGCTGTAGGGCTTGCGCCGGACGGCCTCGGTCAGGAAGCCACCCTCTTCGCTGTCGACGTAGCCGGGCGGAGCGCCCACCAGGCGCTGCGCCATGTGCTTCTCCATGAACTCGCTCATGTCGAGGCGGGTCATGGAGGCCTCGTCGTCGAACAAGAACTCGGCCAGGGCTTTGGCGAGCTCCGTTTTGCCCACGCCCGAGGGGCCCAGGAACAAGAAGCTGCCGATGGGCTTGCCCGGATCGCGCAGCCCCACGCGGCCGCGACGCACGGCCCGGGACACGGCCCGCACGGCCTCGCTCTGGCCCACCACGCGCTCACCAAGGCGCGCTTCCATCTTGAGCAATTTGTCGCTCTCGGCCTCGAGCATCTTGGCCACGGGAATGCCCGTCCAATCGCCAAGTACGAGCGCGACGTCTTCTTCGGTGACCACGCGGTCGACGGTCTGGGCGAGACCTGCCTTTTCCACCGCGCCGTCGGCGGCTTCGAGGCGGCGCTTGATGTCCGGCAGCTGCACGTGCTCGAGCTCGCCAAGCTTGGCGAAGTCCTTGGCCACGCGCGCCTCTTCGAGCTGCTTTTCGACTTTGCCGAGCTCTTCGCGGAGAGCTGCTTGCGCAGCCAAGGCACCGCGACGAGAGTCGAGCTTGGCGCGCATGCCGCTGACCATGGGCTCGAGCTCGCCGGCTTCTTTTTCGAGGCGGCCGCGGGTCTTCTCGCTCATGGAGTCCGTGTCGCCGGTCAGGCCCACGATTTGTGCCTTCAGCGACGCGAGCCTTCGAATCGCGTCGTCCACCTCGGGCGGGAGCCCGTCGATTTGCACGCGCTTGCGCGCCGCGGCCTCGTCGAGCAAATCCACGGCGTTGTCGGGCAACGCGCGGTCTTGCAGATACCGCTTGGCCAAACGCACCGCGGCCACCACGGCGGGATCGCCAATTTGCACCTTGTGGTGCTCTTCGTAGCGCGAGGCGATGCCCCTAAGGATTTCGATGGCCTTCTCGGGTGTGGGCTGCTCGATGGGCAGCACCATGAAGCGGCGCAGCAACGAGGCGTCTTTCTCTTGTAGGCGCTTCATGCCCTCGGGCGTGGTGGTGGCCAGCAAGCGCACCTCGCCGCGAGACAACATGGGCTTGAGCAGATCACCGACGCCGGAGCCCGCGTTGCCTTGGGAGAACAGCGACTCGATGCCGTTGATGTAGAGCACCGTGTCTTTGGACTTCACCGCAGAGATGACCTGCTTCAGGCGCTCTTCGATCTCGCCGCGCAGCTTGGCGCCGGCCACCAGCTGACCGATCTCCAGTTCGAGCACCGTGACGCCGGACAGGTTCTGCGGCACGTCGCCGCTGGCGATGCGCACGGCAAGCGCGCCCACGATGGCCGCTTTGCCGACGCCATGGTCGCCCACCAAGAGTGCGTGGTTCTTCTGCCGGCGTTCTAGGATCTGCACCAGTCGCCGCACCTCGGCGTCGCGGCCGATGACCGGATCGAAGCCCCCAGCGCGGGCCCGTTGCACCAGATCATGCGTGAAGCGCGCGATGCCCTCGGTGCTTCCGCCAACGGAGGGCACATCGCGAGGCACCGAGCGCAGGGCGGCCATGTGCGGCCGCAGCGAGCCGGGCCCCATGCCAAAGGCCTGCAGCACCACGGCTGCGGGGCCGCGGATCTCTTGGGTGATGGCGTTGAGCAAGTCTTCGACGGAGACGGGGTTCTTGTCGGCTTCTTTCTCGGCGCGCCCCAAGAGGCTGAGCATGGCGCTCGAGAGGTACGCAAGCCCAGCACCCGCCTTGGTGAGACGCGACAACTGGGTCTCGGCCTCGGCGGCCACGTCCGAGGGGTTTGCCCCGGCTTTCCGGAACACCTCGGCCACGCCGCGATCGCGCTCGAGGGCCCTCGCGAGCAGGTGGATGGGCTCGACCTGTACGTGCTTGCGCTCGTCGGCCAAAGATTGTGCCCCGGCCACGAGCGCCTTGGCGTCCGCGGCGTAGCGCTCGAGGTGAATCGTCTGCTCCGATGCCATGGGAAGGGCAGCGTAGCATGAGGGTTCTGCGGGGAAATCCCCCCTTGCGCGGCGCCCCGGGAGACCGCATGTTTGGGGTCATCATGCGCGTCCATGTCTATACGACACAGGTCTGCCCCTACTGCGTCGCCGCCAAGAGCCTGCTCAAAAAGCGCGACATCGCCTACGAAGAAATCGACGTCAGCGGCGACCACGACAAGCGCGCCTGGCTCGCGAAAACGTCCGGCCAAAAGACGGTCCCGCAGATCTTCATCGACGGCAAACCCGTGGGCGGGTTTACAGAGCTTGCGGCGCTCGACAAGTCTGGCGAGCTCGCGGCGCGCCTGGCCGCCCCAGCGCCCTAGGGCCCTCCCTAGGAAGCCGACAGCAAACCCGTGCGCCAGAGCAAAGCCCGGCGCGTGAAGGCCTTCGGCCCCGGAAGCCTTACGAGGCCAGGACGTCGACCAACCGCGGTACGTCTTTGGCGGCCACGCCGCACAAGGCGACGCGCATGGCGCCCTTGGATGGCACCACGAACACGCCCTGCTCCTTCATGCGCAGCGCTTTTTGCTGCGCTTGGTCGTCGAACAGGGTGACGAAGAAGCCGCCTTCGTAGCGCGGGTAACGCAGGCCCTTGGGTTTGGCCGCCTCGTTGAAGGCCACCACACGGTCGGCGAGCAGCTTCTTGAGCCCTTCGCGCTCGGCGTCGCAGCTTGTGCGTAGCGCTTGGTCGGTGAGCAGGCGCGTGATGGCTGCAAGGCCGCCGCGGTTGCAGTTGGACCAGGTGCCGCGGCAGGAGTACGTGAGCGCTGCGTCGGTGGCCGCGCGCTCTTTGTCGTCGGGCACGCAGGCGATGAGCGCGCCCACGCGAAGGCCGTAGTGCGTGTACGTCTTGGAGGCGCTCCACGCAAAGAGCAGGCCGACCTTGCCCAACAGCGGCCGCAGGTGCGCCAGGAACGCCCGCGGATCTTTGGGGTTGAACGCGAAGTACGCCGTGTCGACGAGCAGCGTGATGGGGCCTTTGCTGGCGTGCGACAAGAGCGTGGACACCACGGTCTTCCACTCGTCGTCCGTCATCGAGTAGCCCGTGGGGTTGTGGCAGGGGTCGTTCAAGAACAGGAGCACGCGCCCCTGATCGGCCAAGAGCTGCGCAACCTTGGCGTCGAGCGCTGCCACGTCGAGGCCGCCCGCGTCGTTGAACATGTTGAAGAGCGCAAGCGTGCGCTCGGTTTCGTCGGCGAGAGTGGCGTAGGGGCCCCAGTAGGCGCTGGTGGCCAGCAACGCCTGGCCGTGCTCGAGGTAGTTGCCGATGGCGTGGCGCAGCGCACCAGAACCGCCCGGCGTGGCCACGGCCACAGCGCTCTTGCGCAGCTCGGGCTCCGACGAGAAGAAATCGTCCATGACCGCGTTCAGAAACTGCGGCGTGCCCGCGATGGGCGCATACGCGGCCCACTCTTGCGCATCGACCTCGCGAATGGCCTTGGCGGCGCTGGGCAACACGCAGAGCTTGCCCGCGTCGTCGAGGAGCGCACCCACGGTGGCGTTGATGACCTTGTCCCCTGCGGCAGCGCGCTGCGTGGCCTCGCGGTTGAGAGCGAAGATCGGATCGTCGCCGGGACGGCCTTGGTGCGAAGGGATCAGAAGAAACATGGGTCCGGGAGCATTGCCCTGATTCCGTGCAAAAATCAAAGCATCAGCTCTAAGGAGACGGCGAAGTGCCGGGACCTGGGCGCGCCGGGGCCGGGACCAGCGTGACCTGACGGCGCACGAAGAGCTTGCCCGGGGCGTGGTCGGGCGGCGGCCCGGCAAACGTCCCACGCAAATCGAGGTCGCGCAGCGTTCGGTCTTCGGGGAGCACACGTGCGGTGCCCGACAGATCGAAAGACAGGCCAGATTCGCTCTGTCCTTGCAGCGCGAGCGCAAAGGTCGCCCCCTCGGCGGACACGTGCGTGAGTTCGGCCCGGGACCGTTTGAGCGTCCAGGTTTTGGCGTTGAGCGCCTGAAAGATCCCCTCACCAAGCCCCGGGGCCTCGGCGCCAAGCGGCAGTGGCCCGTCGGGCAACGCCACGGCCACGCGCTCTCGCACGCCAAGGTCCGACACAACGCGGGCCGCAGCATCGAAGGTCTCGGCGGACACGGGGGAGCCAGTTTCGTCGGTCACCGTCGGCCCCGCAGCATCGAGCACGAAGGTCTTGCCATGCAGCGGCGAAGGCTTGGTGAAGACGTCGCCGTTGGCAGCGATGGACCTGCGTTCGTGATGGACGAAGGTGATCTGCAAACGGTGGCCGAGCGTGCCCGTCGTTGGCAACACCACGGCGGCGTAGTCGCACGTGTAATCGTCGCCTCGAAAATCGCCTTGCGCCTGCTCGTAGCTGCTGCGGGCGCGTAGCTTGACCTCGTAGCGATCGCCAATGGCGACGGGGCGCCGAAGAAAACGTGTGCCCTCGGGCGTTGGCGCGGCGATGGGCGGCGGGCTTTTCGTCGCAACGGGGATGCCCAACGGCGCCACCGCGTTGCTAGGCCCGGGGGCCGAACATGCGACCACGGAAGCCGTCAGCGCCACCGAGCGAACAACGGACGCAGCAGACATCAGCGAAGGGATGGACACGGGCTCCGTTTGCCAGATTGGCACGAATCGGCGGCGGAGGCGCAGCAGGGTGTCAGCTTGGCGGGGGCGCGACCCAGCGAGGCTTTGATTTCCGCTGAATTGTCGGTCTGTTCAAGGGAACACGGTGGGCATGTCCTGTGCTAGAGCCAAGGCACTTTCGTGAAGCGAACCTGGTCCCATCCTCCAAAGTCAGCGCGGGCCCTCCTGTTGGCGGCTGCCGTCGGCGCAAGTTGCCTCGTGGCCACCGCTGCGCAGGCGCAAACGGTCGCGTTCCCCGGCGTTCCCGGCACCCTCGGCCGCATCGCCAGTGACGGGGCCACCACGCTGACAAAGCGCCCGCAACAGAACTACCCCGACGGCATCAGCCTGGACGACTGCAAGCAAGACTTGCGCATCCAGATCCCATACACGTTGTCGGCCATCGACCCGAGCACGAGCCTCCAGGTGTGGGCCGGCACCGGTAGCGCCGATTGCACCGTGCAAACCAGTCGCTCGGGTGCCACCAGGGTCTGCTGGGTGGTCTCGCCTCGGAACCTGGACCTCGTGTTGGCCGGCTCCATGCAGCTCAAGGTGCGCGACATCATCGCGCAGGCCAAGTCCACGGCGGCGGGCGAGGCGTACGTCAACGCCGGGGCCGACGTGTGTGGCACCGTCGACCGTCAGACGTTCACCATCTTCGTGATGCTGTTGCGCGGCCAAGACGTGCTCGGTGGCCAAAAGCTCACCGTCGAGGCCGACACCATCGGCCCGCCCGCGCTCTCCAACGTCAAGATCAGTCCCGGCGACACGCGCATGGTCGTCAACTGGTCGTCCATCGGCGAGGCGGGCGCCAACGACGCGCAGCTCGTGTCCATTTTTTACGGCCCCGCCACCTCCGAGACCTCGCGCACCGAGCGCGTCTGCGAAGACGCGAGCAGCAGCGATGCATCTACTGCGTCTGACGCGGGCGATGCGAGCGATGCCAGCACCGTCGCCGACGCCAGTTGCACCGACAAGGTCATCTCGTCGGGCTCTTGCACCGCCAACGGACTCACGGTCAACGCCGATGGCCGGGTCACGGTCGACGAGAGCAAGATGTCCCGCCTCAACGCCGGCGCCGTGGGCTCAAACGCCATCGTGTCGGGGCTCAGCAACGGCACCACCTACGCCGTCGCGGTGGGCGCAACAGACTCCTTCTTGAACGTGGGCGACGTGTCCACGCCGCAGTGCGTGTCCCCCGAGATCCTCGATGACTTCTTCGAGGTGTACCGCAAGGCCGGCGGCCAGGCCGGGGGGTGCTCCGTGCCGGGTGGCGACGTCCCGGCCGGCTCCCTGGCGTTCATGGGAAGTGTCGTCGCGATGGTGGTCACCATGCTGCGCAAGCAACGGAAGAAAGCTCGATGAACTGCTGGCACAAGTCTGTGGGTCTTTTGGTGGCGCTACCCTTGTTGGCGCAGGCGCAATCTGCCGCCGCGCAGCAGCAAGACGCAAACAACTACCGGGCGCGCAAAGGCGAGTCGGCGCAGAACTTCGCCGCGGAGGTGCGCTTCATGCCCTACCGCCCGGAGATCGACCAGGAGCCCTCGCTGGGCGGCAAGACGCCGTACCAAAGCACCTTCGGCAGCATGAACCGCGTGCTGTTCTCCGTCGAACTCGACTACCAGGCCGTGCGCATTCCGTACGTGGGCACCCTCGGTCCGGCCGTGTCCGTTGGCTACACCGACATGACCGACAAGTCCCTGACCTTGGCCGGCGCCCGCTCGGCCGAGGACACCTCGCTCACCATCTATCCGCTGCACGCCCTGGCGGTGCTGCGCGCCGACGAGCTGTATCGCCGAACGGGCATTCCTCTGGTGCCGCACGCCAAGCTCGGCGTGGGCTACGCGCTCTGGCGCATCACCAACCCGGGTGGCACGTCCCAGGCTGTCGATACCAGCGGAAACACCATCAGCGGCAAAGGCGGCACCTGGGGCACTCACTTTGCCTTCGGTCTATCGCTGGCGCTCGACGCCCTCGACCGCGGCGCTGCGGCCAACCTCGACGAGAACGTCGGCATCAACCACACGTATCTGTGGGCCGAGTACGACTTCATGCGCCTGACCGGCGTGGGGCAGAACAACGCGCTGCGCTTGGCTGCCAACAGCTGGGCCATGGGCATGACGTTCGAGTTCTAATTTTAGTTCTAGTAACGCGCCGGGGCCGTTACTTGACGTTGGGGCCTTCGCAGCGCTGCCGGATCGACTGCGGCGAGCTGTAGATCTCCGCGACCTCAGCGTCGGTGAGAATGCGCGTCCATACAGCGAAGTCGTCGTAGGCCTCGGTGGCGGGCTGCTCTTCGACCCCCAGACGTAGAAATTGCGAATTGCGACCGGTGTCGTAGCCATCGGTGTCCGTGGCCTTCTTGTGGGCCGTCATGCCGGGGCTCCGCACGAACAGGGTTTGTGCCCGCGGGTTGTCGCGGCTCCACGTGCCCACGAAGTGCACCCAGTCGGTGTTGGACCAACCAAGCAATTCGTTGTGTGGCACCTCGGTGCTGTTGCCAAGGCCATCGAAGTCCAGGCGCACGTCGTTGTTGTCGGACATCACGCCATAGCCCGTGACCTGGGCGCCCGCGTTGGTCGAGACTTTGGGCCGGAAGAACACTCGCTTGGTGCTGCTGGGAATACCGAAGCCCGGCTTCATCCAGAAGCTCACCGAGCCAACGGCAGCCTTGTACTGCACGCCGTTGGTCACCGGATAGAACACGGGCTGGCTCAGGCGGCCGGCCTTGCCATAGCGCCCCGCCTCGTAGGTGGGGGCTGGCCCCACGGGCGCCGTGCCCGCGGCCGTGTTGGGCGTATCTTCGAACGAGGCGACGACGGTGTAGTCGCAGTACGTGGGCTTGGGCAACACCAGGACATCAGGCGCGGCGTCGGGGACGGACGCGTCCGGTTCCACGACGGGCCCGGAATCGGTCCGCGGTTTGGAGGTCGTGGTCTGCGTGGGCGCGGGGGCCGTCTCGGTGGGCTCAGGCGAAGCGTCGTTCTGGGTTACACAGTCGAACTCGCCCTCGGCGCAATCGACGAGTTTGAGGTCCGACACGCCCGTGATGCCGGTGCACGCCACAATGGCCCCTGCGGCAGCAACGACACCGAGAGTAAGCAGCGGCAAAGACTTCTTGAGCGACGACACCGGGTCCATCAAGGATAGCGCGGGAACCACGCCGGCGCATGGCGAGGGCAAACGGCCCGCCCCGGGCCCCGGGGCTTTGGCAAAACCCGCATCATTACCCAGTTCTCGGAAGGGTACGACAAGGTGGGCGTTGGGCTCCGCGCCAACTCGTGCTACGTCCGAACGCCCATGTCCTCTGATTCCCCCGCCGAAAGCTTCGCCGCGCTCTTCGAACAACAACCGCAACCCAAGCGCGGTCGCACCAGCTTCTCACCGGGGACCATGGTCTCCGGCGTCATCGTCAAAGTTGGCAAAGACGGCGTGTTCATCGAGCTCGACGGCAAGAAGCAAGCTGTCATCGAGGCCATCGAGGTCACCGGCGCCGATGGGCAGGTCACCGTCAAAGAAGGCGAGACGCTTCGCGCGCGTGTGGTCAGCGTCGACGAGAAGAGCGGCCTTGTGCGCCTGGGCAACTCCGTAGGACGCGCCGGCACGCCGTCCGAGCTGCTCGCCGCCAAAGATGCGGGCCTCGCCGTCGAGGGCAAAGTCACCGGCGTCAACAAGGGCGGCTTCGAGGTGGACTTGGGCGGCGCCCGAGCCTTCTGCCCCACGTCGCAGATGGACCGCCGGCCCGTCGACAACCCCGCGTCGCTCATTGGCCAGACGTTCCAGTTCCTGATCACGGACTTCAAAGACAACGGTCGCAACGTGGTCGTGTCGCGGCGCACGCTGCTTCAGCGCGAGGCGCAGGCCGAGGGCGCAGCCAAGATCGCCCAGCTCGTGGTGGGCAGTACCGTGCGTGGCGT
>JBIKNA010000445.1:0-6022 GCA_044358965.1 Polyangiaceae bacterium | reverse complement strand
TGCGACCCATGGTCGAGTCCGCCTACGCAGAGAGCCGTTTCCGCGCCCCCGAGATCGAGCACCGCTACGGTCCCCAGGTAAAGCTCCTCGACGATCCGCTCGCGTGGTCGTTGCTGTCGACGCTGTGTGCCCGGGAGACGGTGCAGCCGCAGGTGGGCAACCTGGTGCGCGCGCTCTACCAGAAGCTCGCGCAGGTGGTCATCGCCGCCGAGTTTCCGCGGCACAAAGTCGCCGTGCCCACCCGCATGGTCATCAAGCAGCCCGAAGCGGTGTACCGGGGCCTCGCCATCTCGCCCCACACCAAAGCCGTCACCATCGGCATCGCGCGAGCCGGCACCATGCCGTCACAGGTGGTCTACGATCTGCTCAACGATGTGATGGATCCCCAGGCCGTGCGCCAGGACCACTTGTTCATGTCGCGAGAAACGGATGCCGAGGGCAAGGTGATCGGCGCCACCTGGCACGACGCCAAGATCGGCCGCGACGTCGACGATCGCATCCTGATGTTTCCGGACCCCATGGGCGCCACCGGCTCGTCCATCAACAGCGCCCTCACGCACTACAAGACGCGCCTCGAGGGCAAGCCCACGAAGCTCATCACCATGCACCTGATCGTCACGCCGGAGTTCATCCGCAATGTGCTGGCGGCGCACCCGGACACGGTGATCTACGCCCTTCGGCTGGACCGCGGCCTCTCGCCGGCCAAAGTTCTCAGCACCGTGCCCGGCACGCATTGGGCCGACGAGAAGGGTCTGGACGAACACCAGTACATCGTGCCCGGCGCCGGTGGCGTGGGAGAGATCCTGAACAACGCCTGGGTCTAGGCCGGCGTCAGTGCTTCTTGTGACGCCGGTTGTGCTTCATGACGAGCGCGGCGTAGTCCGGGGTCTCTTCGGTGATGGCACGGGTGAGCGCCGCGGCCTCGGGAGCTGCGTCGCGCAGGCCCTGCACCAGGTGCGTGAGTTCGGCCTTGGGCGCGTCGACCTTGGCCGCCAAGTACGGCCCGAGCGCGTTGCCTAGGTCGCCTGCGCCGACGCCCCGCAGGCAACCACGGCGCCCCAATTCTTGGTAGCTGCGCAGCAGCTGGTCGCCATCGAACCTGTGCTGCTGCACCATCTCCTGCGCCACGGCCAGAACGCCGTCTGCCGGAATGCGCCCATCCTCGAACACCACGAAGGCTGCCTGCAGGTAGTTGTAGAATCCAATGACCCGAGAGCCGTAGGCTCCAAGGTCTTCGGGCAGAGACTGGCGTTCCAGATGAATCAGGATGCGCTCGACGACGGGCTGCGGCTTGATGCGCCGGGCACAGGCCAAGGTGTGCGCCAAGACGTCGTCATACATGCGCCCGTTGGAGCACACCAACGCCAGCGTGCTCTCGTCGACACGACCGGAGAGCACGTCGGCATACAAGCTGTACACGAAGGCGTCGGCCTCGGCGTCGTCGCCAAACAGCGTCTCCGATAGCGTCCGGAGCTCCCCATCGGCCATGCTTGCGCGGGCGTCGAGCAGCGCAGGCAACTTGTAGCCCAGCTGATCTCGCAGGGCCCGAAAGCGAAAACGCAGCACGTTGCGCAGGTTGGGCTTGAGCACGAAGCTCTGCCAACGGATGCCGTCGAGGCGCAGCTTGTCTTCCAGGCGCTTGCGCATCTGCGTGGGTGAGCCCGACAAGATGTGAACGGAGATGCCCGCGCGGGTCATTTCGCGCAGCAGCGTACCGGCGCCCGGATGCGTGCGCTTTTCGTCGGGCCGCTCGAGCGCGGCCTTGACGAGATCGCGCATGGTGTCGAACTCGGTTCGCAGGTAGGTCTTGTCGAGATCCCAGCGCGCGATGTGCCGGAAGGCAGGAACCGCCGCTTGGATCATGCGGAGCCCCGCTTCTTGCGTGGCGCCACCGCGGGCTTCTTGGCCTTTGGGAGCTTGGTGTCCGCCGGGGGTTTGGCTGGCGCGGGGCGCTTGAGCTTTCGCGCAGGCAAGAGCTCCGCTTCGGTCTCGACGCGTTTGGCCAAAAAGATGGCCGCGTCGAGGCGGTAGAAGCTTCGCGCGCGGTAGAACTTGAGCGCCGACTCGTTGTTCTCGGCCACCTCGAGCACCAGATGCGTGCAGCCCCGAAGCCGCGCAAGGTGCTCGATCTGCTCCATCATGAAGCCGCCGATGCCCCGGCCCTGGTACTCCGGGTGCACCGCGAGCTCTTCGACGTACAACGGCCGCATGTCACGTTTGCTGAAGTATCGCTGATTGATCCAGTTGTCGGAGCCGGTGATCTCGACAGCGCACTCGGCGTAGCCGAGAACGATTTCGGCACCATCATGCGTGGTGACGAAGAGCAGCTGCTCGACGCCCTCTTCTTCGTAGACCTCGAGGAAGCGCTTCTTGGACCGCGGACGCTGGTACTCGACGGTCTCACGGTTGACGTCGCGAAAGACGAGCTTCAGGAACTCCCAAACGCGATTGAGATCTCGGCGATGGATGCGCTTGACGGAGATAAGCGGTCCGTCTGCTTCGCCTTTGGTCTTTTGCGCCATGACCGTGTCCAACGAGCGAAAGGCCCGCCCTAGACGGCGAGTGTTTTCTTGAGGTCTTCGAGGGCGAAGAGCAGCTCGTGCGCACCGGACTCGAAGGCCAACTCCAGAGCCTCGCGAAGGTATCGCTGCGCCTCTTGTTTGCGGTCGCGGCCCTTGGAGACCTGGGCAAGCACACCAAGCACGCGTGCACGCTCGGCACCGCTGGGCCCAGCCAAGTCCAGCGCCTCGCGAAGTACGCCTTCGGCGTCGGTAAACTGCCCGGCTTGCGTCAGCGCCTCGCCCAGCTTGCGCGAGAAGATGAGCACGGCCCGAACCGGATCATCGAGCTCTCCGCGGAACAACTCTCGACGGGCCAACTCGAGGCCTCGGCGCAGCCACGCGATGGCCGCGTTGACATCGCCACGGCCAAAGGCCGCAGTGCTGACGCGCTCGAGCAGAATGAGCGCCTGGAACGAGTTCTGGGCGCTGTACTCGTGAAGCGCACGAAGCTCGATGGGAGCGTCGTCTTCTTCGCAGACCTCGGCGGCCACCCCATGGAGCACCTTGCGGACCTCCTGCGGGATAGATGTCAGCACCACCTCGCGCAGCAGCGGATGGCTCACGCGAAGTCGCTCACCATCGCGACCGATCATGTCGGCCTTCTCGAGCACGCTCAGGGGCTTGTCGATGTCGCCCTTCTCTTTGAGCATGCGCTTGACCGCAACCTGGGTGGCTTCGTTGCCAAACACGGCGATGGCTTGGAGCACGCGACGGGCGTCTTGGGGCAAACGCTCGACGCGCTTGGCCACCAAGTCGCCAAGCCGCGCCGGAGGCTCGCCGCCCTGCTCTTTGGCAAAGCGCAGCACTTGTTCGAGGTACAGCGGGGTGATTCCGCGGGTGCCATTGGCGGCGTCTTCGGGAACGGCGACGGGCCCGAGTAGGTCCGTAGCCTCTTTGAGGGTGAGCCCCGCGAGGATGCGCGCGGATGCCGTGCTGGCCGGCCACCCAGGGTCGAAGCCGGGCGCGTAGGTGACGACGAGCAGCGCCGGGGCCTGCGGGGCCTCGCCCACGGCGTCGGCAAACGCCGTTTGGCTCGGCCCATCGCATTGCGCCAGGTCGTCGACGGCGACGACGATCTTGCGGCCGGGCATGCGCTCGGCGGCCCGGGCCACGGCCCAACGCAGGCTCTCGGCAATGGCCGAGCGTTGCTCTTCGGGCGTGGCACGTGGCAGAGACTTGTCGGCGACACCAAAGATGTCTCCGAGGCCGCGCAGGGCTTCGGAGTTGGCGCCGGTAAAGGTGTAGGACGCATCGATCTTGCCGGGCATGGCCGCAAGGGACCGAATGGCGCCACGTACGGCGTGATACCCCACCTCGGCCAGGCCAGGGTCGGGTCCGGCGCTCACCACGAAATCGCCCTCGGCCTCGCAGCGGGCAATGAACTCCGTGAGCAAGCGACTCTTGCCCATGCCGTGCGCGCCCACCACGCGGGCGCCAACGAGCACGCTGCTCGCATCTTTGCGGCGGTCGAGGAGCCAGGCCAGATCTTCTTCGCGCCCAACGAAGGGCAGCGGTAGAGACCCGGGGACGAACGCCGCGGGCTTCTCGCTGATGCGCGTGGGGATCTGCGATTGCGCCAGCGACGCCGCCGGAGGCTGCGAGGCGACAGCCGCTGCCGGCGCGGGAGGCGCCTGCGAAGCCGCAGCTTGGGAGATCGTTTCCCCCTGCGCTACCGGAGGTTGCGAGGCCGCACGCGGAGGCTGCGACGCCGGCTGCGGCGCCACGGGCGGCAACGACCCCAGCATGGCCGCGGCCAAAGAGCTTGCCTGCGGAGCCTCCGTGGGGCTCAACGCCATGGGCGGCGGGGCCATGGAGCGACCACTGGACGGCGCCATCGCGCCACCGCACTCGCCGCAGAACTTCTGCGTGGGCGGGTTGGCGGCGCCGCAGAGCGGGCACGCGAGCACCGACGAGGCCGGCCGACGCATGGGCGGCAACTCGAACTGCGCGAGCGCATCTTCGAGCGCAGCGGAAAACTCGTCGGCGGTGCTGAACCGGTGCTTGGCGTCTTTGGCCAAGGCCATGAGGCAGACATCGACGAGGGCCTGCGGAATGCCGCGCTCCGGGGCAACCTTGTGCAGATCCGGGGGCGCTTCGGAAATGTGCATCAGCACCACTTGCGTGGGGGACTCGGCCTCGAAGGGCAGCCGTCCAGTGAGCAGCTGGTACATGATGACGCCGACCGCGTACAAATCGCTTCGGGCGTCGAGCTGATCGCCGCGGCCCTGCTCGGGGCTCATGTACTCGGGCGTGCCGCACACGATGCCGGGGCTCGTGATGTTGGGCATGGCGTCGACGCGCATCTTGGCCAGGCCGAAATCCACGACCTTGACGAAGTCGCCGCCGCTACGCACCTGCTCGAGGATCACGTTCTCTGGCTTGAGATCGCGATGGATGATCTGGAGGTGATGCGCCTCGGACAGGGCTGCCAGAACCTGGCGCAGCAGGTCGACGATGCGACGGAACGCCAAAGGTCCGTCTTCGTACATGACCCGGGCCAAGTCCTTGCCGCGCAAGAACTCCATGACCAGGTAGAGCTGCCCGTCTTCGGTCTGGCCGAAGTCGATGACGCCAACAGAGTTGGGGTGATTGAGACGGCTCGCGGCCCGGGCTTCGGTGATGAAGCGCGCCGCGGCGTTTTCTTCGCCGACGAGATGGGGGTGGATGATCTTGACGGCGACGGTGCGACCGAGGTTGGTCTGCTCGGCGCGATAGACGCGCCCCATGCCGCCGATGCCCACCATGTCGAGGATGACGTAGCCACCGGGCAGGATGCGCCCGATCATGCGATCTTCGGTGCTCTGCTGCACTTTGGAAAGCGGAAAGCCGCAGGCAGGACAAAACTTATGCGTCTCGTCGCAGGAGTGTTGGCACTGGGGGCACAAGCGCATGAAGACCTAGGAGCATTAAGGCTAACTCCATGGGCCGGCGGAAAGCACCACCAACAATCACCAATGCCGCCGGTTGCTCATTTACTGGGCGTTCCGGGCCGCATCGGCCTTTTGAGGGCACACCTGCCTACACAAGGGCGGATCCTGGTACCCGCCACCGGCAGATTGCCGGTAGGATGCCTCTGTGGCGCGGGTGCTCATCGGAGAACTCCTGATCAACGCGCGGGTGATTACCCGCGAACAGCTCGACGAAGCGCTGGCATTGCCGCGCCCGAAGGGCCGGAAGATTGGCCAAGTGCTCATCGAGCGCGGTTGGCTGACGGAGGCGCAGCTCACGCAGACGCTGAGCTTGCAGCTCGGGATTCCCTGGGTGTCGCTGTATCACATCGATTTCGCCCCCGCGCTGCTGGCCAAAGTCCCGCGCGAGGTGGCCGAGCGGCACTGTCTCGTTCCGATCTTCGTGCGGCACGTCAAGGGCCACGGCGAAACGCTCTATGTGGCCATCGAAGATCCCAAAAACGAGGCCGCCCTGGGCGAGGTGTCCCGGGCCGCGGGGCTTCCTACGCGGCC
>JBIKNA010000096.1:0-19676 GCA_044358965.1 Polyangiaceae bacterium | reverse complement strand
CGCCACCGCCCCGCGTCCCCCGGTCCCCGTGACCAACCTCCCAACGTCCCGCGCGTCCCCCCGCCACCCTCGCTAACAAAACGGCCGCGGTTGGGGCGAGATCGGCGTCGCGGCCGAGGCGGGCGCGAGGCGAGCGCGGAGCGGCCTTCCGGCCGTGAGCACTCCCCGCAGCGACCAACGAAGGCCCCGGCGTCGAGATCGCCCCAAACGCGGCCGTTTTTAGCGGATTTGGAGGCCTCCGGCCACGAACCGGGACTCTTGGGGACGCTCGGTGAAGACTCCCGCGGCGGCCAGCGTGGTCGCCGTGACGCCGAGCGTGCCAGCAGCGATCAGGGTCCACGTGGCCCAGCGCGGCCATGGCGTGGCCTTGGCGCTCTCGGTGCCTAGGGTAAAGGGGGCGCCGGCGAGGCCGCTCCACTCTTGCGGCGCGCCACACGCACCTCGCTGGCACGTGTGGAGGCGCACGCCCGTAGCCGTCGGAAGAGCGATCAGCCAATGGGGGCACTGCGTGCGCGGAGCGTGGGGGACCGCCTGGCCGTCCCACGCGATCTGGACGAAATCGAGATCGCTGCACGCCGCGTGCGGAGCCCCTGGGGGCACCCGCACCTCTGTATCGACGAGCACGTGCACGAAGCCGGCCCACACCACATCACCCGCGGCGCCGCGCAAGAGCAGGTGGTGCGGCCCCGCGTTGACAGTGAACTCGGGCGGCGCCGCAAGCGGCGTTGCACGCCCATCGAGCCAAAGGCTGAACGCCGCGGGATACGAAACCCGAAGCGTTCGGGTCGGGTTGCTGGCGACTGCGGGTTCTGTCGGTGCGTTTGCGCGCGGCCCGGCGAGCGCCTCGGCGTCGCGGCGGGCTTGCGCAGCCAGATCGGACCGGGGAGGGGATAGCTGCTCGTAGTGCAGCGCCCAGGTACGCTTCAGCTCCGCCCAAAGCCACGCTGCGTGCGGGAGCTCTGGGTGGCTTTGCAGGTGAGACTCGGCGGCAGCAAGTTGCGCCACGGCGAGCTCGGCATCGGAGCTGGCGAGAGCGTGCTGCGCCGCGGTGATGCCGCGGTCGATCACATCTCCAGGGCTTGGGTCCGAGGACAGCTGGGTCCGGCGATGGACCGTGGCGGGCGCGCTGGGGTGCAGGCCGCGGGCGGAGACAAAACGGTGAAGCGCACGCTGCGCGACGTCCGTCGCCTCTGCGTGCCACACCACCGTTATCTCCGCCGCGTCCATGCTCTGGGTAGACTATCGCTTGGACTTGGCAGCACTGGCCTTCTTTGCGGCCGGCTTCTTCGCCGCGGTGGCGGGTGCCTTCTTTGCGGCGGGTGCCTTCTTTGCGGCGGGTGCCTTCTTTGCGGCGGGTGCCTTCTTTGCGGCGGGTGCCTTCTTGGGGCTCTTGGCTGCAGCAGACGGTTTGCCGGTACCCGAAAGATCGGCGATGACCCGTTCGACGTGCCCGGCAACCTTCACGCTGGGATAGGCCTGCACGATCGTGCCGTTCTGGATGACGAAGGTGGAGCGAATCACTCCGTCGAACTTCTTGCCGTAGAGCGTCTTGGGGCCGAAGGCGCCAAACGCGCGGTGCACGGACAAGTCTGGGTCGGACAGGAGGGGGAAGTTGAGCTTGTACTTGTCGCGGAACTTGCAGTGGCTGGCCACGCTGTCTTTGGACACGCCGAGTACGGTTGCTCCGAGCGTCGCGAGCTTCTGTTTGGCCGCCGCAAAGTCCTTTGCCTCGATGGTGCAGCCGGGCGTGTCGTCCTTTGGGTAGAAGTAGATGACCACCGGGCCCTTGAGCTGGGCCAACGAGACTTTCTTGCCGGCGTCGCTGTCCAGGGTGAAGTTCGGTGCTTTGTCGCCTTGTTTGAGCATTTTGTTGAGCCTTTTTGCTTTGCGGCGAGGGCGGCTGTCGCCGCAACTTTTCTGCCCAGGCGGAAAAGTGAGTGGAGGCTTCGGCCCTCGCGTTCGATTAACGGTCTTGCGCCTACCTAAGGATTGTCTGGTACCTTCGATGCCGAGGTAATCACTCGGTGCAGCTGAATTTCGCCGCTCGCGAAGTCGCGATCAAGCTCGTTTACTACGGACCTGCGCTCAGCGGGAAGACGACCAATCTCAAGTCCTTGCATGACCTCGTCACCGAGGGCAGTCGCGGGCGCTTGATGACGCTCGAGACCAAGGATGACCGCACCTTGTTCTTCGACATGTTGCCCCTACTGTTCCGCGCGGAGAACGCCCAGATGAGCCTGCGGCTCAAGGTGTTCACCGTGCCCGGGCAGGTGCTTCACTCGTCCACCAGGCGCCTGGTGCTGCAGGGAGCCGACGGCGTGGCGTTCATCGCCGACTCCCAAAAGAGCGAAACCCAGAACAACGCCGTCGCATTCCTGGACTTGCGCGACAACCTCAAGGAACTCGGCCGTTCTATCCAGGATATGCCGCTGATCATCCAGTTCAACAAGCGCGACCTGCCCAACGTGCGCTCCGACGAGGAGATCGAAGCGCTGGCCCGCAAGGGCAAAGAGCCTGTCTACAAGGCCATCGCCATGTCGCACCAGGGCGTGATGGAGTCGTTTTTGGGGCTTTTGCACCTGACGTACGGCCGCCTCGAGCGTGAGCATCAGCTGTCGCAGAAGCTCGGGGTCGAGCCGGGGGCCTTCCTCCGCGGCATCGCCGAGAAGCTCGGCGTCAAAGGCGATCCGGCCGATTTGGCCCGCGGGTGCGTCGGCGGGGTTCTGCCCGGAGGTGCCGCATGACGGCGGACCCCACCATGCATGATGCGTTCGACATCAGCTTCGATGCGCGTTTCCGCCTGGAAGAGCTGGTCGACAAGAAAGCTCTCGCGGAGCTCGGTCGCAACGTCTTCGCCCTGTTCGGCATTCCTCTTCGCATTTTCAACGCCGACAACGCCCTTGTGGCCGAGGCTGGCGCCGAGCACGAACTCTGCGCCGCAATCAACACCGAGCCCGCGGGCCGCAAGGCTTGCGGTGCCATGGTCGACTCGGTGCGTTCCTGCGATCCCGACAAGCCCGATCTCGAGATGCCCTGTTTCTCGGGGCTGTCGTACCGGGTGTTCACGCTCGACTACGAGGGACGTCGTGTCGGCAAGCTGGTGCTCGGGCCCTTTGCCTTGCCCCAGACGCAAGATGCCCCAGAGTCGCTGACGCAGGTGGTCACGGGCCAAGACAAGAAGCACTTGACGGTGTTGGTGGCCAAGGTGCCGCACGCCAAGTCCGACACGCTGACGCGCATCGCCACGCACATCAAAGCCACGCTGGATCTCATCCTGTTCAGCGGGCACAAGGCGCTGGTGACCAGCACGATGCACCTGGCCACAGTCACCGACAACTACCGCCAGCTCGAAGAGAAGAACCGAAACCTGCAGCTGGTTTACGACCGCCTGAAAGAGCTCGACCGCCTGAAGTCCAACTTCTTGGGCACCGTGAGCCACGAGCTTCGCACTCCGCTCACATCCATCATCGGCTACAGCGAGATGCTTGCCGAAGGCATCACCGGAGAGCTGAACCCCGAGCAGAAAGAGTTCGTCACCACCATCCACGAGAAGGGGGAACAGCTGCTGCAGCTCATCACGAGCTTGCTCGACCTCTCCAAGCTGGAGAGTGGCACCATGGCCATGCGGCGCAAGCTGTCGGAGATTCATCCGGTGCTCGCCGATGTCCAGTCCACCTGTTTGCCCAACGCGCTCAAAAAGGGCGTCAAGCTCGTGCTTGACCTCGACGCGCAGGGCTGCGAGCTCAGCGCCGACCCCGAGCGGCTACGGCAGGTCTTCATCAACCTCGTCGATAACGCCATCAAGTTCACCCCCAAAGACGGCACCGTGACTATCGAGAGCCGCGTTGTCGACGACGTGGACGAAGCCGATGCCAGCGAGGGGTTCTCGCTTCTGTCGCCCATGGAAAAGAGCGTTCGCGTGCGCGTTCGCGACACGGGCATCGGCATCCCGGCGCACGAGCGGCCCAAGGTGTTCGACCCCTTCTACCAAGTCGACTCCTCGTCCACGCGCGAGTACGGGGGAACGGGCCTCGGTCTGTCCATCGTGAAGCGGTTGGTCGAAGGGCACGGTGGCACCGTGAGCATCGAGGCGAACGAGCCCACGGGGGCCGTGTTCGTGGTGGTGCTGCCCTCTGCGGCCACGTCTCGGTCGCAGAAGTCCTCGTTGCCTCCTCCACTGTTTCGGTAGGGCAACGAGGGGCGCCCGGGCCTGGGTCTCCAGGCGCGCTGGAACGCTTTATGGCCTGCCAGTGAAGGCCGAACCGGTGTAGCCTTCTAGCCCATGAACTTGGCCCTCGTTCGCCGCACCCTGGTCCTCGTCGCTTTTGCCGGGGTTGCTCCCACGCTCCTCGCGGGCTGCCCCAAGAAGCCGCCGCCGCCGGTGCCCGATGCTGCGCCGCCGCCGCCGCCCGAAGACGCCGCTCCCGCCGATCTGGCGCCTCTCCCCATCGAGGATGCGGGCCCCGAAGACGCCGACGCTGATGCGGCCAAGAAGCCCGTGGGCGTGTACGTGAACCCCAACGTGGCGGCCATCCGTGCGTGCTGCGCGCAGATCGCGACGCAGGCCCGCAGCTTGGGCGCCTCGCCCGAGGGCGGCATGCTCCTCGGCCTCGCGGCCCAGTGCAACGCCGCTGCTGGGTCCATCCAGACCAACCCGAACTCCCCCGAAGTTGCGATGTTCAAACAGGCCATGGCCGGTCGCAACCTGCCGGGCGTCTGCCGGTCGTTCTAGGCCGTCGTTGGCCCCACGCGAAACTCCGGGACTCGTCTGCCAAGTGGGCGGGTTCCTGGGAGCCCGCGGCATGCAAGCGCCTTCGGTGCGCTCGCGCCGGGCATCATGTCGTCGATGTGTTCTCGGCGAGCCGGTACGGAACCCAGCGGCTGCCTTGGGGGCATTCTAGTCGCAGCGAACTGTGGCCGTGGCAGGCGGCGGGGTCGACGTGGAGAGTGTCGTGCAGATCTTGCCGAAGAAGGTGATGGCGCCGAAATCCCGGTCCGTCCAGTCCCATCCCTCTTGTCGGGTTGGATCCCTCGGAATGCTTCGGCCGTCGATCACGATGTCGATGGCGTCGGGATTGTTGGGGCGTGATGGCGTCACGTAGGCACAACGAGAGATGTCTTTTTGTACTTCGGACAAGGCGCTGCCAAGCTCTTCGCCGGTGCGGACGTCGTAGTACCTCGGACTGCCCGGGCGTGAGCGGCCCCCAGCAACGGCCATGCGTTCGAGAGTGTCGGTGAATTCCGGGCGGTCCGGTGCGCCAAGGCCGAGCACGTAGGTGGCGATGCCCAGGTTCGTTTGCGCCTTGCGAATGGCGTCGATGGTGCGCGTATCGTCGAGGCAGCTGTAGGGGCCGTTGATGGGATCGCGTGAGCACGGTCCCGCGCCCGTGCATACACACGTGCGCTCGTCTTGCTGCCCGTTGCAGTTGGGGGCGCCGTCGGTGGCGAGCACCATGTAGCGCGCGATGCTGCGTCGAGCGGGGTCCGACAGATACTTGGATGCGGCCTCGATGGCGTTGGCCGTGGGGGTGCCGCCCCGTGGCGTGGTCGTGTCGAAGACCTTGAGTATGCTTGCGGAGCCCGACTTGACCGGGGCGACATCGACATTGTTGGCCACGGCGCAGGCCACCTGCGGGTCTACCAGCTGGTCGTCGTCGTCCACTGGATCCGGAAAAAACTTGGCGCCAATTTCGACGTTCTGCTCGAGCGCCGTGAGCACCGGCGCGAGCGCCCCCTGAAGGGTCTGCCACCGGGAGCGGTTGAGCGGTGAAGGCGTGTCTCCCTGCAGGGTGAACTGCATGGACCCCGAACGGTCGAGGACGAACACCACTTGCGCCGTGGCGCGACCAAGCGCGAAGGACCCGGGCGTACAGGCGAGAGGCTTCGGACCATCGGTGCCGGCGTCGGTAGCCACGCTGCCATCTTTGGTGCCCGGTACCGCCGAGGTGCCGAGGAACTCATCGGCGAAGAGCCCCGTGCGTGAGCCGCAGCCCAGGACGCCAAGCACGCCGAGCGCGGCGACGACGAAGAAACGCTTGGGCGCACTCATTGTGGAATCAGGGTAGCACGAAGGGGCAGGGGCGTCGCGTCGGGGCCGGCGCTCGGGGGATTAGCGCCCGGGGCCCAGCAAGAACGCCAGCGCGCTGGGTAAGCGCTGCGCCCAGTAGACCTCGCTGTGCGTGGCCCCGGCTTGGACTTCGTACTTGAGGCTGCTGCCATCGATGTAGCCAGCGCCACGCATCGCCTGCGCGAGGTCTTTGGTGTTGTTCACATCGTCGTTGCTTGCGCCGGCGTTGCCACTATCGACGTAGACGCGCAGCGGACGCTTTGCCTTTTGTGGCAGGGTGCCGACGCGGGTGATGATCATGCGGTTGTCCCACCAGGTGGAGGGGCTCATGGCGCCGACGAGGCCGAACACGTCACCGCGCTCGACGCCGGCGTACACCGAGATGAGCCCTCCCAGCGAGGAGCCCATGATCCCGGTCTCTTCGGGGGACGCCAAGGTCCGAAGCTCGATGTCCACGAGCGGCTTGAGCTCTGTGGCGACCATGCTGACGTAGCTTTCGCCCTTGCCGCCAGCGCCGATGCCGTCGTCACGCGTGGGGGTGAGTTCGTCCATGCGGGCGGGCGTGTTGTCGATACCGATGACGATGGCCTCACGTGCCGCGCCGCTTTCCGCCGCAGCGTCCATGGTTTCGTCGACACCCCACTCGTTGCCACCAAAAGCGCTGCTGGCAGAGAACAGGTTTTGGCCGTCGTGCATGTAGACGACGGGGAATCGCGCGAGGGAGTTCTCGAGGTAACTCGGGGGCAAGTACACCCACAAACCACGGGTGCTGGGCAGCACCGTCGACGTGAAGGACCCGTTGCGACGATCGACGGCACCTTTGACCTGGGTGAAGTGCGGATAAATGCGGGTGCTCTGGCCCTTGGCCGCGCGGTAGTTGGGGCCGCGACTCCAGGTGCCCCCGAGCAACGGCTTCCACTCGAAGGCGCCCGCCCCTTCGGCAATGGTGAGCTCGTAGGTATCGTTGCCCAGAGGCTTCATGGGCGTGCCGACGTCCCAGGACAGAGGGGGCACGGAGCCGCGCACCTCGAGGGGTTTGCCCGCGGCGGGGTAGACGACCACAAGGGTGGTCACTTTGGGCGCGGCCGGCGCGTCGGGGGCCGCGTCGCTGGCTCCCCCGTCGGCGGACCCGGCATCCGGACCGGGAAGCGCGGGCGCCCCCGTCTCGACCCCGGCTTCGACGGGTGGCAGCAGGGGCGTGCTGCCCGGCGCCGGGGAATCGCCGCACGCTGCCACCAAACACAGGAAAATGACGCCGTAGCTCTGGGAAGAGGTGCGAATCATGCGGGCCCCGAAGGCTTACTCCAACCGGGGCCCTCGTCAAACGCCCTCAGATGCAAAATGTGCTGCGGCTCGGGCTCCGTGGCCTTCGGGCGCTCCGTGTGGGGCTACCAGACCCGGCTCGGTGCCCGGGCTTTCTTTGCCCCTATGTCTGCACTAAGTTCTCCCATCGTCATGCGTCGCTTCTCTCTGCTTGTGCTCCCTGTCTTGGTCGCCTCGCTCTCGGTCTCTTGTTCCGAATCGCAGGCGCCCGTCTCGAACCCCAGCGAAGTGGACGCTGGCGGCCCCGTGATCCCCGCCGATGCGCAGGTGCCGGGCAAATCGTTCTTTGCCGAAGCGCTCGTTCCCGACGAGTCCGTCAAGAGCGCGTTCCTGTCGGCGCCAGTGGACGTGGTTCGCGACGAATGGGGCGTGCCTCACATCTACGCGAACAACTTGCCCGACGCCTCGTTTGCCCAGGGCTACTCCATGGCCGCCGACCGATGGATCGCCATGGACTTTGGCCGTCGGCAGGCCGACGGCACCCTGAGCGAGATCCTGGGCACGGCCAATCCCGCCGCCATCGGTGTGGACTTCCGCTACCGCATGCATCGCCTCCGCAAGGTGGCGACAGAGATTTGGCAGGGCCTGCTCGATTCGTCCGACGGGACCGACAAGTTGCTCGTCAGTGTGCTCAAGAGCTTCAGCGCTGGCGTGAATCAGTGGCAGGCCGATCTGCGTCGGGGGGCGTTCGCGCTGCCCGAGAGCATCGCCATCTTGTACGACCAAAGCTCGGTGACAGCTTGGTCCGAGGTGGACTCGCTTTTGCTCGGTTGTCTCCAAGCCTTTGCGCTTTCGTACGACGCCGAGAGCGACATCCTGCGCACCACCGCCGAGCTCGCCGAGCAAACGAAGTTCGCCGCCGAGACCGATGGTACCCCCAAGAAGAAGCGCGTCGGGTTCATGAAGGACTACTTCCGCTTTGCTCCCTTCGACAAGACCTACACGGTCGACGGATGGGGCGAGACGCGCACGGCCATGGCCCCCAAGGCCAAAAAGGGCGCCGCCGGCGCGCCCAAGCTGCCCCCGCAGAAGCTCGCGCTCATGCAAGACAAGCTACGCAACGCCCATGCTTTCGTGCAGGGCATCGGGCGCGACCCAGAGCGGCAGCCCGAGCGCGGCTCCAACAACTGGGTCATCGGGGGGCAGCTGTCGCAACAGACAGAGGGCGGCGTCACCACCAACTTCCCCATGTTGGCCAACGACACGCACCTCACGCTGCAGAACCCGCCCATCTTCTACCTCAATCACATCACCACCAAAGATGGCTTCGAGGTGATGGGGGCGCAGTTTCCTGGCATCCCACTCGTGATCCTGGGCATGAACCGCAACGTCGCCTGGGGCAGTACCGTCAGCTACATCGACGTCACCGATGTGTACGGTGAGACCATCAGCGACTGCGAGGGCGGCAAGTGTGTCACCTTCCAGGGCAAGCCCGTCAAGCTCGTGCCTCGGCAGGAGACGTTCAAGGTCGGCGGCCGCGGCACCGTGAACCGGGAGATCACCCAGACCTACTGGGATGTTCCCCATCATGGTCCCATCATCCCGAACGTCTCCGGAGAGAAGTTCGCCGCGTTGTCCGGACAAGAACTTAGCGTGCGATACACCGGGCACCAACCCGGCGGAATTTTCCGCGCCGTGTACCTGCTGAACGCCTCCAAGAGCGCGGCCGAGGCCCAGAAGTCCCTCGAAGACAACTTTGCCTACGGCAGCCAGAACTGGGTGCTCGCCGACACCAACAACATCGCGTGGACGCAGACGCTTCGGGTGCCGCGTCGACCCCTGGGCGCCAAACCTTGGAAGGTGCTTCCGGGCGATGGCTCCGCCGAGTGGAACGGGTACTTTGCACCCAAAGACTTGCCGCAGGCCAAGAACCCCAAAAAGGGCTACCTGGTCACCGCCAACGCCGACCCCCTTGGCGTCACGGCCACCAATGATCCCGGGGCCCAGCCCACCGTCGATGGGTATCCGCTGTACATGGGGGCGGACTACGATCCCGGGACACGGGTCAGTCGCATCACCAAGCGCATTGTTGGCATCACCAAGGACGCCGCAAAAACCGGGACCATCGGCACCGGTGGCGCCCGCATCACCCCGCAAGACATGGAGCGTATCCAGGCGGACGCCATCTCGGACTGGGGCAAGGCACTTGCGCCGTCCTTCGTGAGTGCGGCCAACAAGCTCGCCAAAGAGGCCGCGGTGCCCGGAAGCGAGCCCAGCGTCGCCGCCGTGCTCGCCACGGCATCGCCTGCCACGAAGGCCATCTTGACCCAGGCCGCAACCCTTGTGGCCGGCTGGACCTTCGACACACCCTCCGGCGTGGACGCCACGGATGCCGTCGTCATCGCCGATTCCAAGTGCGCGGCCATCATGGCCGTCTATGCCACCAAGCTCACCAAGAACACCATGGGCGACGAGCTTGCGGCGTTGGGGGTGCCCGTGTTGCGCAACCGCGCGCTCAAGGTGCTCGGACTCTTGCTCAGCGACACCGGCAAGGCGGACCTGCTCGTCAAAGACGACCTCTTCGACGACATCAGCACCACGCCCGTCGAGACCAAAGACGAGATCCTCGCCAAGAGCGTGATCGATGCCCTCGCCTTGCTGCTCACCGCCGACAAGGGCCTGGGGCCCGATATCGCGCTCTGGCGCTGGGGCAACCTGCACAAGGCGACGCCCAAGTTTTTCGCAGCTGGGCTTGGTCTCGACCTCACACCCGCGCCGCGACATGGTGGCGATGGCACCGTCGACATCGGAAGCCACGGTGTCGAAGACGACGACTACACCTACGGCGCCGGACCTTCGATCCGGTTCCGCGCAGTGCTGCGGCCCGAGGGGCCACAGGCCTGGAACGTCCTGCCCGGTGGTCAGGTGTTCCGCCCGGCATCGCGGCACTACGAAGACCTGTGGCAGAAGTGGATCAAGAACGAGAGCGTCGCCCTGCGGTTCAACGAGAGCGACGTGGCCGCTGGTCTCAAGCTGGAGCAGAGCCAAAACGAAGCCCCCGGCGCCACCAAAGAGAGCACGCACCGGCGCTTTTCGCCCTAAGGCGCTCGCGCCTCGCGCCTGGGTCCGACAAAGCACGACCGGCCCTGGTGTCGGCCGTCCGCCGCGCCCGGATTCAGCGCGCGCGGAACACGTAGGTGCGCATGCACGTCGCCGAGTGAATGCGATAGCAACCAAAGAAGCCGTCTCGCGGTTCGGCCGTGTAGGCCAAGGCGTAGTCTGGATTGTTCCCGTCGAAGAGCGTGCGAAAGAACGCGCGCCCTTCCGGGTCTTTGGCGGTCTCGTTGACGCCTTTGGGCGGGATGCGACCGCGCACACCGGCCTCGGGCTGCGGTTCAGAGTAGCGCCACGCCCAGCCTTCGCTGAACACGACCACTTGGGCCCCCCGGGCTTTTGCGAGAGCCGGCGACGCCGTGATCTCGACGATGCCGGGCATGGGGTTCTTTTGTGTATCCGTAGACACTCGCTGCACCCGCAGGTGCTTGGGGAATCGGGGAAGGTACACGTTTTGCCCGTAGGTCTCGACCAGCGTGCCGGGGGCCAAGTCTCGGGCAAAGTATGCTTCGACGTCGTAGCGAGGGTCGAAGGCCAGCGATAGGTCGACGGACAGGGCGATGTACACGAGGCCCGGCGCCGGGGCGAACGCGAGCAGCGCGCCCAGAAGCCTTGCGGCCCCCCGGGAGCTCACGACCGCCGCGGCACCAATGCCGGCATAGATGGCCAGCGCGGTGTACTGCAGCAGCAAGAAGCGCGGCTCGAAGCGTCGGGCGCTGAGGTTGAAGGTGATGGTGAAGGAGACAAAGCCGAGCAAAGGGAGCAGGCGCGCGAATACGACGGGGATAAACGCACCGCGGGGGCCGCGGGCGCGCAACCACCACACGGCCATCACCGCCGTGGACCCAAGTCCGAGCACGCACAGGCCCAGCGCCGGCCATGGGTAGAACATGGGAAACTGGTGAGCGATGTCTCGCAAGATTTGCAGGCGAGACGCGAGATCCTTTGTGTACAGGGCCGAATCCTGGCTCGCGGGGCCAATCAAGAACTTCACCCGCTCTCGAAAGCCGGTTGGGTTCACAAACGCGCTCGACAAGAAACCGTAGGCCACCACGGCCACGAGTGTGCCGCGGGCGGCGGAGACCGCGATGCGCCGACGCAGATCGGCACAGCTGAGGGCCCAGGCGGCGACGGCGATGGGCCAGGTCAGGATGAAGGCGCCATAGGCCTGGTCTTTGGTGCATACGCCGATGACGCTGACCAGCGCCACGCGCGTGAGACGCTCCGGCGCCTTCCGCGCGACGGCATCCAAGAAGAAGTGGTACGCGAGCAACGACCAGAACAGCTGCGCCGTGTCCAGGTTCGTCGTGTGGCCGTAGTACACATAGGCGCCGCCCAATGCGGCGAAGAGCCCGGCCACGAAGGCCCCCGCGCGATTGCCCGCGCGTTCTGCCAGACGGTACGTGAGCAACACGCACCCCAGACTCATGGCGACCGTGATGAACCGGGCCACGTATGCCACGCCGGTCATGATCTGCGGGTCGAGCAATGCAGGGACGACGACGTCGGGATCGAGCGAAGGAAGCCGCAACAAGGGCGGCAACCAGACTGGCAAGGAGAGCAGGGCGACGAGCGCCAGGTGCACCGGCGGATACGTGAAGTGGTGCCCGGGCGTAAACGTCTCGACGAGGCCCGCGAGGGCGTCGCGGGGGGCGATGCCATCGTTGTCCCATCCGTCCGATGCCGGTAGCCCCCAGCCAATGCCCCACAGCCGTGTGGCGAGCGTGAGCACGAGCAACAATCCGAGCTCCGGCCGCCCGCGCACAAAGGCCACGGCGGCGCGCATACGAAGGAGCACGCGCGTTGCGAAGGCTGGAGCTCTGGTCACATCGGCCACGCTGGAACCAGCGTATACCACGGGAGGCGCGTTTCGGGCCTCGGGTGCTCCAGACCCAAGCCCAGCAACAGGCCGATGCCGCGCCTATTCGAGGTCGCCGTGCTCGAAGAGCGTGACGGAGTTCGTCGTATCGTCGATGGAAAGGACGATGTCCGAGTCTGCATCCGGCGCCCAGTGGCTGGACACGACGAGGATGCGGCTCGCGGGGGTGCGCCGGAACTCATCGGCGTACCACCGGAACATGCCGCGAATCTTCTCTTGCACGAAGTCGTTGCCGGCCTCGGCGATCTGTCGCTCGGCGCGCGGTGCCAAAAGCCGGAGCGCGCCGTCTTGATCGACGACTGCTCGCGTGCCCCAGAACGCGTTGCGTTTGCTCGTGAACTGGGCCAGGGCGGCTTCGGTGATGGCGCCGCTGAACTGGTACCGCTCCATGCGGGGACACGCGAAGGCATCACCCGCAAGTTGCGCCTCGACATCGCAGCTGCGGAGCTGCTCGCGCGCAGCGGGTGGCAGCTGCACCTTGCGATAGGTGAGGGTGGCAGCAGAATGCACCTGCCCCTCGGATTCTTCGGTCTCGACGTTTTGTGAGCAGCCAACAGAGAAGACAGCAACAACCGACAGCGCGACGTACAGCAACGTGCGTTTCATGGACACGGTCTTTCGGTTCGCCGGGCGTGAGACTTTCGCCCAAACGGGGGCCCGCAGTGTTTGCGGCCGCCATTAGATGTGTGTCATGCACCGACACCCTGTGCAAGGCGATCTCCAATCTTTCGTTTTCGCGGTACTTTTCCACGAAGACGGCGCTGTCTTTCTGGCTCGTGCCGACGCCTGGAGACTTGTCGATCTTGGGCGAAGCACCCGCCACGTTCGTCGCCTTCGAGGCCGAGGTCCAACGTGGGTATGCGCGGGGCTCGCCCGCAGCCTATGCCGCGGGTCGCGCGGCGGTCCTCCAGCGGTTCTTGTCGCGACGACGCATCTACGAGACCACGCTCTTTCGCGACCGCTACGAGGCGAACGCCCAAGCCAACATCGCAGTGTCGCCCAAGCAGCTCGCAGTATAGTGCGGCGCATGTTCTGTCGCTCGCTTCTGCTCTCGGTGGTCTCTGTGGCATCGGTTGTTGCGGCCTGTGGCGGAGGCGATGCGCCGTCTCGCACGCCAGCCGGCGGCCTCGCCACCTGCCGCGCCGACACAGACTGCGTGGTCACCGATCGCAAGGGTTGCGGCCGATGTTGCGCCAGCGACCCAGTGGCATTGCCCAAAGAGGAAATCGAGCGCCAGCAACACCTCTGCGAAATCTCCGATTTCCCGGCCTGCGCGCCCAACATCGAGTGCCCCAAGGTCGCGCCGACTTCGCAATTCATTGCGAAGTGCAAAGAAGGCACCTGTGCCGCCGTGAAGGCCAACTAGAACGCAGTTCATGACCGTTACGAGCGCCCGAAGGCCAAGGCGGGAGCGATGACGGAGTGGAGCTGCCCCTCGGTTCTGAGCATCGCCCGCGGCGACCAATGCAGGCCTTCGGGAGGCAGTCCGTTCTAGCGCCCCGGCGCAGCTATTTTTGGGGGCGGAGAGATGCGAGCTTGGCGTAGAGCGCGCTGGCCCCGGCCGCCTCAAGGTACGGATTCACGCCGAAGAGCACACTGCTGTATTAGGTCCCCCGCGGCTTGCCGGCAGCGTCAAACACGCTCAGCACCGTCAATCCGCCGTCGCAGCAAATGCACTCGGCGATCTCACGGTACGGGAGGCCAAGGAGGATCTCCTCGACGGCCTGCGCATCGGTATCGGCAAGCGTTGCCCTCTCGGTAACGTAGCTAGGGCAACATCCACTCGAGACCGAGGTTGGCAGCCAAGATCAGTGGCCCCGCAAAGACCCCTTCGGCGACGCCCTGTTTCGATGCCGTTGTGCCGACGAGCGCCTCGGCGGTGCCGCGCACGTCACCGGCGAATCTTGCCGTGATGCCGCCGCGAAGCATGGCTGCCGCTGCGCTGGCGGACAGGGACTCTTGTCCGAGTGCTCCTCGGTCGACGTCGGCGCTTGTGCGGAGCCACGACAAGAGGATGGCCGCCCGCGGGACGATGGTTGCGTCCGTCGGCGCGAAGGGTACCTCGAGGCCCCCTCCCAGGCTCAGCGCTTGCGCCCGCGCGGTGCCGCCAACCACGCTAATGGAGTTGCGCGACAGCGGTAGCTCGGCGTGCACGGTGAGCGCGATGGGTTCGATGAGACGCACCTGCCCGCGCAAGGCTGCGGCCAGCGTGGTGACGCTCCCGGTGTAGAATGGGCCGAGTGCCGCCCCGAGCGACACAAGGGGCGTCCAAATGGGGTCGGGCAATTGCGTTTGCGCTTGGCCATTGTCGGTCGAGGTCGAGGCCGCAGCGCTCTCCGAAGGCGCCGCAGCAGTGGGGGGCGTCGCTGCAGGGGGCGCCGCAGGAGCAGCCGCGGGCGCCGAGGGTTGTGCGCCACATGAGACACACACCATGTCGAGGTAGAGGGGCTCGCCAGTGCTGCCGCCCGAAGCGTTCTTGTCGATGCGCGCGCGGAGTGACTCGGCCACCCGCAGCGAAGCGACCCGGTGCTGCGTCGTTGTGTCTTGCTCCACGAGCTCGACGCTCCGTACGAGCCCGCGTCGGTCGAGCGAGTAGACGCGGTACCCGGAGCTGTCGACGCAGACCAGGCCCGCCGCCGAGGTGGCGCGGAGAGCGGCCTCGGCTTCGCCCGTTACGCACGTGGCGACGTCGCGCACGCGCACATCGGAGAACCCCACCGCCCGAAGCTCCGTGGATACATACGTGGCATCAGCGCCCGAGGCTTTGTGCACGAGCACCGGGCGATCGCCCCCGGCCTGGGCACGCGCCGCGGGGGCAGCCAGTAAGGCGCAGGCGGCCGCGAGTGCCTGAAAGCGTGCAACGCGCCTCGTCATGGGGCGGGAGCATACCCCAGAGCCTGGCGGGACGGGGGGCAGGTCTACTTGAGCACGCCCGGGGGCGCCGTGAGCTTGCGTGCGGTCTTGGCGTGTGGCCCCTGGGGAAAGCGCTCGAGGTACTGGGTTGCGTGGGCGCGCGCCGCATCGAGGTTGCCTGCGCGTTCCTGCGACTCCATGGCGCGACCCAGGGCTTCTCGAAGCAGCGGGCCTTGGGGTTGCTCTTTGATGTACTGCTCGAAGTGGACGGCGGCCTGCACGGGCTTGCCATCGATGTCCTCGGCGATGCGTCCCAGGTCGAAAGACGCCATGGCCGACTGGTCCGTCCCAGGGAATCGGTCGCGAAGGCCCCGGAGCAGCACACTGGCCTCTCGCGAGGCCTGCTGGGCCCGTGCTTCGCTTGCGAGCGTGAGCAGCTCTTCGGCGCCCAACTTGGCCGCGGCGGCCGAAAGCCCAAGCGAGCGCGCCGCCGCAAGGGCCTCTTTGTTCTGTTTGGCCCCCAGCGCCCGCTGCACGTCCCCGACGCTCGCCGTTGGCCCCGGCGCGCTTGCCACCGGCGCGGATCCGGAGGCCAGCGAGGCCGGCTGGGCCAAAGCTCCCCGTGGCGCCATGCTGCTCGCGCTCGGTCCGGCATTGGGGAATACGCCGCTCCCCGCGGGCACTGCGCTCGTCACCACGCCGCCGGCGCTTGGTGCCGCATTCGGCATCGGGACGCTTGCCGATGGCGCCGCGCTCGGCATGCCGCTCGCTACGGGCGCCCCGCCGCCTCCCGTCCGCGGCGAGTCCTCGCATGCCGCGATCGCCGCCACGAACGAAAGTGCCACAAGCCAACGCATCTCGCCTCGATGTTACCCCAAAAGACCAAGGGCCCTACACCTCGCAAGGTATAGAGCCCCAGTTCTCTTTCGTTTCGTCTCTGACGCGCGTCTTGTGCAGTGATGCCCGTCAGATGAGGGGGCGGCGCGCGACGACCCGTCTTCCGCCGCGCGCCTCGTGCATGCCGATCTTTAGCTGCAGCCCATGCTGTTGCCGCAGTTGAGGCACTTGTAGCAAGCGCCGTTGCGGACCGTGATGTGGCCGCACACGTCACACACCGGAGCGTCGCCCATCATGGCGTCGAGGTGTGCGTCGAGGGCTGAGCCGGCGCTGGTGGCGCTGGTCTGCGGCTCGGCGTTGGCACCGGCGCGCTGCTCGAGCGATTCGCTCATCTGGGCGCTACGGGCCAAGGCCTCGGGGGTGTACGCGAGGGACATGGGAGGCGCCTCGCCTGCCTTGGGCCGCTCGCTCGGACGCTCGGGGCCGCCCACGAAGCCAACGTGCGGAATGTCCACCTCGGGCTCGGGCTTGATGTGCGCCAGATCGTAGCGGTGCAAGTACTCGGTACCCAGCACGCGGAACAGGTAGTCCACGATGGAGGTCGAGAACTTCACGTAGGGGTGACCCTCGACGATGCCCTGCGGCTCGAAGCGCGTGAAGGTGAACTGGTCGACGAACGTCTGCAGCGGAACGCCGTGCTGCAGACCGATGGACACGCTCATGGCGAAGCAGTTCATGAGCGAGCGGAAGGCGGCGCCCTCCTTGTGCATGTCGATGAAGATCTCACCGAGCGTGCCGTCTTCGTATTGGCCGGTGCGCAAGAAGATCTTGTGACCGCCGACGCGGGCCTCTTGGGTGAACCCGACGCGCTTCTTGGGAAGCCGAACGCGGAGACCCTCGGGGCGCCCCTTGTTGATGGCCAGCTGAAGCTGCGTGGGCTCCTGCGGCTCCATGGTCTTCGGGATGGGCGAGAGCTCGCCGTGCGTGGAGACCGTGGTCTCGACGCTGACGGACTTGGCCTCGGCCTTGGTGTCGCTCTTTTCTTTGTCTTTGCTGGAAGAGAGCGGCTGCGAGGCCTTGCATCCGTCGCGGTAGAGCGCGACAGCCTTGAGGCCCAAGCGCCAGCCTTCTTCGTAGACCTTGGCCACTTCTTCGACGGTGGCGTCGTTGGGCAGGTTGACGGTCTTGCTGATGGCGCCGGACAGGAACGGTTGCACCGCGGCCATCATCTTCACGTGGGACATGGGGGCGAGGTAGCGCTCGCCCGTTTTGCCGCAGCGGTTGGCGCAGTCGAACACCGCGTAGTGCTCTTGCTTGAGGTAGGGCGCGCCCTCGATGGTCATGCGACCAATGATGACGTCGCTGGCCTCGTCGATTTCCGCCCGCGAGAAGCCAAGGGCTTCGAGCAGCGAGAACCCACGCTTGGTGCGGGCCTCCTTGCCGATGCCCAGGCGCTCGTAGGTCTCTTCGCCGAGCACCCAAGAGGCAAACGCGCTGTCGAGGTCGAACATGCCGGCGAGGGCGTTCTCCACCTTGCCGAGCTCGGCGTCGGTGAGGCCGCGCTCTTTGAGCGAGCGACGGTTGACGTGCGGCGCCGCGAGCAGGGTGTTGGTGCCCGACACGAAGGCCACGATTTCTTGGACTTCGGTCTCGCCGTAGCCCAAGCGCTTGAGCGCGGCGGGCACCGACTGGTTGACGATCTTGAAGTAGCCGCCGCCGGCGAGCTTCTTGAACTTGACCAGCGCGAAGTCGGGCTCGACACCGGTGGTGTCGCAGTCCATGAGCAGGCCGATGGTGCCCGTGGGGGCCAACACCGTGGCCTGCGCGTTGCGGTAGCCGTGTTGCTCGCCGAGCTTGACGGCGAGATCCCAGTCTTCGCAGCCGGCTCGGTACAGATCCGACGGGCACACGTCGCGGTTGACCTCGTAGGCCGCGTCGCGGTGCATGTTCATGACTCGGAGCATGGGCTCGCGGTTCTTGGCGAAGCCGTTGAAGGCGCCCTTGGTGGCGGCCATCTCGGCGCTGGCGCGGTAGGCGTGGCCACACATGATGGCCGTGAGCGCCGCGGAAATCGCGCGACCACGATCGCTATCGTAGGGAACGCCCATCTGCATGAGCAGCGAGCCCAGGTTGGCGTAGCCGAGACCCAGCGGGCGGTAATCGTGGCTGTTCTTGGCAATGGGCTTGGTGGGGTAGCTCGACAAGTCCACCAAGATCTCTTGGGCAACGAAGAGCACGCGGCAGGCGTGGCGGTACCCCTCGACGTCGAAGGAGCCGTCGTCGCGAAGGAACTTGACCAGGTTGACGCTGGACAGGTTGCACGCCGTGTCGTCCAAGAACATGTACTCGGAGCACGGGTTCGACGCGTTGATCTTCCCGGAATTGGGGCAGGTGTGCCAGCGGTTGATCGTGGTGTCGTATTGGACACCCGGGTCGGCGCAGCCCCAGGCCGCCTCGGACAAGGTGCGCCAGAGCTCTTTGGCCTCGTAGGTGTCGCAGACCTCGCCGGTCGTGCGCATGATCGTCTGCCACTTGCCGCCCACTTCGACGGCCTTCATGAAGTCGTCGGTGACGCGCACGGAGTTGTTGGAGTTCTGCCCGCTGACGGTCTTGTAGGCCTCGCCGTTGAAGTCTGACGGGTACCCGGCGGCGATGAGCGCGTGGGCTTTCTTCTCTTCTTTCACCTTCCAGGTGATGAAGTCGACGATCTCGGGGTGGTCCATGTCGAGGCAGACCATCTTGGCCGCGCGACGCGTGGTGCCGCCGGACTTGGTGGCGCCGGCCGCGCGATCGAACACCTCGAGGAAGCTGAGCAGGCCGCTGGAGGTGCCGCCGCCGGAGAGCTTCTCTTGTTTGCCGCGGATGGAGCTGAAGTTGGAGCCGGTGCCGGAGCCATACTTGAACAGCCGCGCTTCGCTCTTGATGAGCTCGTACATGCTCATCAGGTCGTCTTGGGTGCTCTGGATGAAGCAGGCGGAGCACTGCGGGCGCTCGTAGGCGGTTTTGGTCTCGGTGATGACCGAGCCCTTCTGCGACGGATCCCAAGCCCAGTTGCCGCCGGAGCCCTCGATGCCGTACTGGTGGTACAGGCCGCAGTTGAACCACACCGGCGAGTTGAAGGCGCCGTACTGGTTGGCCAAGATGAACGACAGCTCGGACTCGAAGGTCTCGGCGTCGGTCTTGCCGGCAAAGTAGCCACCGAAGTTCTCGCCGGCCGTGCGAATGGTCTTGGCGATGCGGGTGACGACCTGACGAACGCTGCGCTCGCCCTGGTTCTTGTCGCCGTGGAGGCCAGCCTTGCGGAAGTACTTGGAGATGACGATGTCCGTGGCGAGCTGGCTCCACGAAGCGGGGATCTCAGCGCCTTCCATCTTGAAGACGATGGACCCATCGGGGTTCGTGATGATGCTGGAGCGACGCTCGTAGGTGATCTCGTCGAGCGGATCGATGCCCGTGTGGGTGAAGTGCCGCGTCATGGGCACGCCGCGCGCCCGGCTCTTGGCCTTGGCTGCGTCGGCCTTGTGGCCTTCGGCTTTAGCGAACGCCGGCTTGTTGGAGCCGTCCGGCCGCGAGTCTGTGCGCTTGGCCTTGTCGCCCTTGGTGTCGACCGCTCCGCGCTTGTTTGGCTTTTGACCCGCCATGACCTTCCCGTTGACGCTCACC
>JBIKNA010000444.1:0-6047 GCA_044358965.1 Polyangiaceae bacterium | reverse complement strand
GATGCCTGCAGCAGAAGATCGATTCGGGCACCTGTGCCGCAGACAACGTGCTTTGTGCCGACGCCATCCGCAGGTAGGCGTTCATTGCCGTCGCGCGGGCGCTGAGGTCTCGCCTCTAGAACGCGTCGAACTCGAGCACCAGGGGGCGGAAGAGATTGGCCGCAGAGGTGCCGGCGGCCAGCACCCTTCGGCGTTGCGCATCGAAGAATACCGATGGGGGCCGTCCAATCATCCGCGGAGAGTTATCGGCGTAGACGGCGAACGAGGACTCGAAGAGAGCTATGGTGTCGTCGGCAGACGCAACTCGAATGCAGCCGCTGGCGTCGCATCGGTCCACCCGCAGCGTGCTCAGAAGCAGCGCGTCGGCGGTGGTGAACAAGACCCTTCGGACGCCGTCGAACCAGGCGACGTAGAGCGCATCGCTCAGAGGGTCTCGTGTGGCGGACAACCAGAAGTACTCCCCTGCCCAAGGGCCCCCGGCGAGCAAGCCGCGATCGATGCAAACGCTCGTCGCGGTGCAATCGTAGCGGCGTACTCCCTGTGCAGATCCCACGAGCACCGCAGTGGACTTGTCGCCGGGCACCACGCTCGTACTGTAGCGGCCTCCCTTGCGTGCCGGGATGACCAGGGCGCCCAGCTCTTCGGCCCTGCAGGTGCCTTGGGTGAGACCGCAACGCAAGAGGGTGGTCTTGTTGCCGAGTACGCCCGCCACCCAGATCTCGTCGCCGACGCGCGCCGCGTGCAGGGCATACATGGCCCCAGGCGGAAGACCGGCCTCCTCTCCAAGCTTTCGCAACGTACAACCGCTGCCGTTCGCCGTGCAGGTCGTCATCAGCGGGCGAATCGTGTTGTTCGCCTCGTCGTCGTAGGCCACCACGTCGATGCGCTGGCCGTTGGGATCCGGCAGAACGATCGAGTTGCGCCCAAAGTTACCGCGGTCGCCGCCGATATCCTGTTTCGAGCAGGCGGCGCCCGATGTGGGGCAGATGGCGATGCCAAGACCCGCAGAACCGAGCGCGACCAAGAGGGCCGACTTGTTTCCGGGCCATGCCGCCGCCGTTGGGTATTGCGCCTGGCTCACGCGCGCGAGAAGTGTGCATGTGCCAGCATCGTCGCAGCCATGCATGTCAGCGGCGATGAACGCACCTGAGCCAGAGCCATCGGCGCCAAGGATCAGGTTGCCCTCATGATCGACCGATACGCTTGGCGACGTTCCGTTGGTGCCCAAGCTCAGCTTGCTGGTCGTGTCGGACACGGTGGCGTAGACGCAGTTCTCTCCGTTGGCGTTGCAGCGGCTTAGCAGGGGAGTGCCGCCACCTCGAGCGTCGCGCGTCAGCATGGAGATGTTGCCCCCAGGGTCGAGCAACACGAATGGGTCGGAGCCGGATCCGACCTCGCCGCCGCTGGTGACGGGGGCAAGGGACCGGGTGGTGCAACCGTCGAGGCTGAGGTCACAGATGTGAACGCCATGGTCGGTCCGCACCGCACTTGCCCACCTGTTATGAGCGATGATGACGCGGGCCCGTGGCGCATCCACGACGATGTGCGCTGATTGTTGCCCGGGTGGCCCGATGGAACGCTCCACGCACGTTTTGGTGGCGAGCGTACACTTGTACACGAGCAGCGTTCCCGGAGCCGTTGCCGATGAGCAGTCGCCACGAGGCAGTGCGACGTAGACCGCGTCTTGTGTGGGGCTTAGCGCAGACGTGACGGTGCAAGGTGCCGACGTGGGCACCGGGCCTGCGGCGAAGCTTTCGCATGTGCTGCCGTCTGGCCGACAGGTGGCAACGAAAACTTGGTTGTTTTTGGTGCCGTCGACATACGAGACGACGAGATCGCCATTGGCGCGCAACACCTGCAGGTGCCCGACGGCGCGCCCGCTGAGGGGCAGCACTCGCCGGCTGCAGTTGTCTCCGCTTGCGGTGCATTGTCGAAGCATGCTGCGGGCCTGGGCGAACTGCGTATCGGTCTGCGTGCTCAGCGCGAAGAAGCGATCGCGCGCTTCGTCGACGGCCATGCTGGGGACGACTTCGACGCGGTTGTCGGTGCCCAAGTCGTGGGTACTGCAAGCCGTCCCGTCCAAGGCGCAGCGGTACAGGCGCATGCCGTTGGATGCGCTATCGAGGATGAACAGCTTGCCCCCGTAGACCCCCGTGATGGCGAGGGTCAACGCGCCGCCGTAGCGTCCGGTGTTACCGAGGTCCCGGCGGACGCAGTTGGACCCGTCGGCGGCGCAGCGCCGTATGGTTGGGCGCCCGGAGACGTTGGTCCCCACGATGGTGAGCATCGCGGGGGGGCTCGTGTTGTCCCAGGTGCCCGTGGGGGCTACGAGCAAGTCCGCGCCGGTGGTAAGGAGCAAGGGTCGCTCTTTGGCGAAGTTGTCTGCGCGGACGGATGCCGAGACGGTCTCGCCTGCGGGGCCAATGGCCACGGCGACGAAACGTTCGGCACCGGTGGGCACGACGGTGCCCGGCAGCACCGACAAGGCAAGGTCTGCTTGCGCCGGCGAGAAGCGTGCGAAGACGCCCATGAGGGCGCCCTGAGCGTTGGCCCAGCGCACCTGGTACTCGGTGATGCGCGATTCGTCGGCGCTGCGTGCAATCTGCAAGCGGCCACGGGTGAAGCCTTGTGCTGGATCTTGGTCTAGGTAGCTCAGGCTTGGCGGTGGTGGCAGCGGCATGGGTGCCGGCGGGGCCGGGGGCACCACGGGCATCGCGGGGTCATCCGAGGTGCCCGGCGGCACGGGTGGGTCTCCCGGCAACACGCAGCCCGCTTCGGACGAGCAGCTGGCGGTGTCCAAGTTTGCGCTGACGCAACGCCCCTCGTAGTTGCAGGTGCTGCCTGCGTCGCATCGGACGCCGAGGCAGCGCCGGTAGAGGCCCACGGGGATGCGCACGGAGCTGCCCTGCTCGTACTGGAAGGTGCGGCGGCCCACGATGCATCTGCCGTCGCCCTCGTGGGCGGCGCACCACTCTGGCGGCACGCCCAGGCCCAGTGCCGACATCAGCCGGACCCTGCGCTGCTCGATGGAAGGAGGCACGAGGGTGAGGGAGCCAAGCTCACCGGTGTCGCTCCACGGTGCATCGACGTAGGTGACGGGCACCTCGTTGCCGGCGCCCTCGGCGTCGCCCTGGACCCACACGGCGACGCTGCGTCCGGGCGTGCCTCGCAAGTCCGTGTGCAACGTCAGCTGTGCCTGCGTTGCCGTACGGCAGCCCCCGGCCACCACGAGCACCAGCAGGCAGAGAGCAAACGCGAGCCTGTGCATGAGCGAATCAAGCGTAGCACCGGGGGCCGGCGGGCTTCACCTTTGCGGGAATTCCCCTCGCATCGGCGATTTGCGGTACGCTCCCCGCGACACCACGATGACCCAGAACGAACTGGCCAGCACCGAGGGACGCGATCGCCGCGAAGAGCAGCTGGCAAAGGTGCCGTTCTTCGAGGGGCTCACCCAAGAAGCGCTCGCGCTCATCGCCGACGTCACCAGCGAGGAGTCCCACGCCACGGGCACGCGCATCTTCCAGTACGGCGATCCGGGCGACAAGCTCTTCATCATTCTCGAGGGCAAGGTACGCATCTCGCGAGAGGTCGCCGGCATGGGCGAAGAAGCGCTGGCGGTGCTTGGCCCGGGCGAGATCTTTGGCGACATGGCGTTGCTCGACGAGGCACCCCGGTCTGCCGATGCCCGCGCCCACGAGCGGTGCCGTCTGTTGGTCATCGCCAAAGACGCCTTCGACGACCTCTTGTTCCTTCACAAGGACCTCGCCTACGAGGTGCTCTGGAGCTGCGTTCGCATGCTGTCCGCGCGCCTGCGCGAGACCAACGACAAGCTCACGTTCTTGTCCACGAGTGGGAGATTCGGATGAACCGCGCGATCTCGTTTCATTGGGCACTCTGCGTAGCCATCGGCACATCGGTGGCCGTGGCATGTGGCGGCGAGGCTGCGCAGCAGCCCGCGCAGGTCCCCCCGGGAGCGCCGGCGGGCTCCGCGGTGTCGCCGGGCGGCGGTGCTTCTTCGGCGCCGTCGGCCACTCCCGCGCCCAGCGCTGCTCCGAGCGCAGCGCCCAGCGCCAAGGCGCCCGCCGCAGCGATGCCCGCGTTGCGCGCCAGCACCATGTCCGCAGAGCTGCAGGCCGCGGGCCTCGACCCCAAAAAGCTGCCGCCCCTGTCCAAGCTCGAGCCCGCCAAGCTGCGGAAGGTGATGGTCACGTTTACCAAGGCGCTTGGCGTGCCGTGCACCAAGTGCCACACCGACGACTTCAAGGCGCCCACGCCCATGAAGAAGGTCGCGACGCGCATGTGGAACGACTACGTGGTCGGGCTCCAGGCCGAAGACGGCAGCGCGCTGTATTGCGACTCATGCCACCAGGGCAAGCTCGAGTACCTGGCCAAGGGCGACAAGAAGGCCCTCTCGGCGTGGATGGAGGCGAACTTCGTGCAGAAGCTCAAGCGCGCCGACAAAAAAGACCACGGCTGCGGGACGTGCCACGGCGAGCCTTTCGACGGCGAATTCCTAGAGAAGTGGAAGAAGTAACGGCGGGCCACGTGGCCTGAGCGACGCACAGGGCTGCGCTCCGCTCGTGCCCTGGCAACATGGTGCGCGAGGCGTGGGACGCGCCTTGCGCGATCCGAAGCCGAATGGGATGCGTGCTTTCGACCGCGCGGGTGTGCCGTGGACGGGTGTTGCCGCCTGAACGGTTTTGCGCTGGAAGTTGGTGCCCTGCTGAACGGGTTTCCGCTGGCAACGTGGCCACTGCGCGGCCGGGTCATGTCCCCAAATTGTCCACAGGTGGCCAAAATAAATTGGGGGGCCAAAGTGGTGGAATGGCTACGTAATTCCATCACTTCGGTCATATTCGTTGTCCCTTTTGTTGACGATAGAACGTGCGTTCAGTATTTGTACAGTGCAATGCAAGGGCTCACCCAGCGTCAGCAGATGGTCCTCGATTTCATCCGCCAGTCCATTAGCGATCGGGGCTACCCGCCCACGCTTCGCGAGATCGGAGCCCGCATGGGCATCCGGTCCACCAATGGCGTCAACGATCACCTGCGCGCCCTCGAGCGCAAGGGTTACCTCACGCGCGAGGACATGAAGAGCCGCGCTCTTCGTCCCACGCACCAAGAGGGCGACGTTGTCACCAACGGCACCAATGGAAGCAATGGCGCCAGCAACGTCACCCACGTCAACTTCGGCGCCGACGATGATCTCGTCGAGATCCAAGTGGTCGGCCGCGTGGCGGCGGGCTTGCCGCTTTTGGCCGAAGAGCACGTCATCGACACGGTCAAGATCGACCGCGGCCTGCTCAAGGGCGGGCGCGAGGTCTTCGGTCTAAGGGTCCACGGCGACTCCATGATCGACGCCGGCATCCTCAGCGGCGACTACATCTTCGTCAAAAAGCAGCTCACTGCCTCGCGGGGCGACATCGTGGTGGCGCTCATCGGCGACGAAGCCACGGTCAAATACTACTACCCGGAAAAGGACTACGTCCGCTTCCAGCCCGCCAACAAGACCATGGCCCCCATCCTCGTCCGCGCCATGGACTGGAAGCCCACCATGCTGCTCGGCGTCGTGGTCGGCGTGTTCCGCCGCTTCTAGCCCCGCGCCGTACTTCCCCGCACAAAGATGGCCCGCGCCTCGCCCCAAGCGACGCGCGGGCTTTTCATTGCCTCCACCCCCGCCGTTCTCTCTCCAGCACCCAGCATCCCGCACCCGCACTCGCACCCGCACCCCGGCCTTCCCCGCCCATCCCCTCATGCACGGCGCCCGCCCGTCCCCCCGTCGCGCTACGCTCCTCGCCATGTCGCGGTTCGCCTCCCTCGCCCTGCTCGCCCTTGCGATCCCCCTCGCTCCACTCCTCGTCGCCTCATGCTCCGACGACGCCGAAAGCTCCCGCGAACCCGATCCCCAGCCCCCTCCCTCCGACGCCAGCACCACCCCGCAAGATGCAAATGCTCCCCGGCCCCAAGACGCGGGCCCCGGCCCCGGCACCGATGGCGGCCCCCAACCCGACGGAGGCACCGTGATCAAGAAGCCGCTCTGGGGCTAC
>JBIKNA010000443.1:0-6048 GCA_044358965.1 Polyangiaceae bacterium | reverse complement strand
TCACCGAAGAGATCTTGATCGAAATTCGCGCACGCGATCAGAATCGCTCCGACTCCTTCAAACGCGTGATTCCATTGCTCGAAGCGTCCTAAGGGATCGCCGATGGCGCTCGGTCATTTAGCGAACGCAGCGGCTGCCCGCAGGCGGCCTTCCTTTGGCGCGATGGGGCGAAAAGCTCGATCACTCCGTTGGTGCTCGCGTCCATCGCCATGGCATACTGAGAGTTCCGGTGTGCACGTCGCCGTGCCCAATGCCGGAAGGGAGCTTGGCCATGATGCGACGACGCTCGATTACCTTCCTCGCGGTGCCTCTTGCCGTGGGCGCCCTGGCGGCCTCGCTGCCCGTCTCGGGTTGTGGATCCGAGCTCGAAGCCACAGACGGCGGGGCCAGCAGCGGCACCAGCGGTACCAGCGGTACCAGCGGCACCAGCGGCATCGGCACCAGCAGCGGCGACGTCACCCAATACAAAGAGCTTCGCATCTCGCCGCAGAATGCCGAGATCACCGTCAACTTCGGCGCCACAGATCCCAAGACACCGTTCACGGTCAAGGGCATCACAGCGGACGGGCGCGAGACCGACGTCGCCGGTGGCACCTACACCTTCGACCGGCCCGATGTAGCCACGTTCAACGGCACCAACCTGGTGCCCACGGGATTCGTCGGCGGCAAGAGCACGGTGACCTTCACGCTCTCCGGCCAGAAGGTCAGCACCACGGCATCGTTCAAACTGAAGATGTCTGCGGGAACACCGCCGGCGCAGAACATCATCGACGCCCTCGACAAGGCGCAAGACCAAGACCCCATCAAGCTCGTGTACCCCTACCCGAGCACGGTGTTTCCGCGCGGTGTGCCCGGTCCGCTCGTGCAGTGGAACGGCGCAGCAGCCCAGAACCAGTACCGTATCCGCGTCACCAGCAGCACCTTCGACTTTACGGACTATCCGCTGGTTGCTGCGCCGGGGCGTTACCAGTTTCCGGCGACGCCCGCAGACGTGTGGGCCAAACTTGCCGACTCCACCGACGGCCCGGTGACCATCAGCGTGCAACGCTACGACGGCACCAAGGCCTATGCCCCCAAGGTGCTGCCCGCGGCCATCGCCCCCGGCAACCTCAAAGGAATCGTGTACTATACACGACTTGTCGCCAACGACTCGTTCGTGCAACGCATCCAGCCTGGCAAGGCTGCGGAGCCCTTCCTCGACAGTACCGGCGTGAAATGCATCGCTTGCCACAGCGTATCCAAAGACGGATCGCGCATCGTTGCGTCGGTAGAAGGCGGGCCAAGCCCCTGGGCCGTGTTCGACGCGCAATCGGGCAAGAAACTCTACCAAAGCGCCCAACCCTCGGGCTTCCAGGCCATCTCGCCCGCGGGTTCCCACGTGCTTTGGCGACAGTGGACCAACGGTGCCTTCGATACCGCCGGCAAGCTCCTGCTCAGCACGTCGAGCAGCGATGCCGTGCTCGCCGAGCTTGTGGCCCCCCAAGGCCAGGGTGCCCCAACGCACCCCGTGTGGTCGCCAGACGGAAGCCGCATCGCCCTGTCCATGCGCACCAACGGCAACGGGCTCGACTTCACCGCCTCTTCGCTGTGGGTCACAGACGTGAACCTTGCGGCAACCCCCCCCACCTTTACGAACCCGCGCCGGATTGGCGGCGGCGAGGGCATTCTTCCGGTCGCCACGTACCCTACCTTTAGCCCCGACTCAAAGTGGGTCGCCTTCATGCGGGCCAACAAGTCCAAGACCGACGGCGATGCCATGGGTGAGCTGTGGATGACCAACACCGACGGCACCGTGACCATGAAGCTCGCGAACGCCAACACGGCGCCGGATTCGGGCTTCCTGACGGACCGAAGTTGGGGCCCGAGCTTCCATCCGGTGGCCGCCGGCGGGTACTTCTGGGTGGCCTTCTTCAGTCAGCGGCCGTACGGCAACGTGTTCAACGGCAACAACCGTCAGCTCTGGATCGCGGCGGTGGATGCGAACCCCAAGGCCGGCGCCGACCCGAGCCACCCGGCCTTCTACATCACCGGCCAGAACCAAGACAGCACCAACGAGCGCCCGCAGTTCGCGCTCTCGCCTTGCCAGCGCACGGGCAGTTCTTGCGAGAACGGCTACGACTGCTGTGACGGCTTCTGCCGCGCCGGCGATGGCGGCGCGCTCACCTGCCAAGAGAAGGGCGCAGGCTGCAGCCAAAACGGCGAGAAGTGCACCACCGAGGCCGACTGCTGCGGCGGCCTGCCTTGTGTGGGCGGCTTCTGCTCCAACGCCCCCAAGTGAGCCGCCGTACATGACCACCGGCGAAGGTCCCGGCGACGCGGCGGGAACCCTCGCCGCGCTCATGGCCATGGTGCCCGAGCGCTATCGCAAGGCTTCGGCCTTGCGGTTCATGGTGGGGCACATGGCCGCTTACCCCGTCGCCGTGGTGTACGCCGTGGCCATGATCCCCCTCGCGCTGGCCTCCCTGCGAGGCACCGACGTCATGGAACATAGGCTCCGTGTCACCCTCGAAGTTCTGCTGCGCGCGGGGCTGCCGGCCCTCGCTGCATTTGGCGTCATTCACGCCCTCGCCGTTCCGTGGATGCGAGCCCCCGGTGATGGCGATCGGCAGCGACGGTTCTTCTTGGGGGTGACGCTCGCCCTGCTGTTGCTGGGCCTTCTGGGCGGTGCGACCGCCTGGGGTCTTCTCGTGAGCGGCCGCCTCTTGTCGGCCTAGCTCTGGCGCTACTTACTTCTGTGCGGACCGAAAGGCCTGCACGAGCTCGGCGATGGCCGAGTAGGGATCGAGCGTGCGGGCGGCCACGCGCTCGACGGCTTCGTCGACCTGCGCCCGAAGGGCGAACATGGCCTCGTCGATGAGCGCCTCTCGCAGCGACTCACGGACCTCTTCGCCGAGACGGTGCCGACGACGCGCGCGCCCGTCTTCGCTGCCCAAGGCATACGCCTGGTGCCGATGCAGCGCCGCGAGCAGCTCTGGCAGCCCCTCGTTGCGCGTGGCCACGGCGCGCAGTATCGGCGGGGTCCACCCCTTGCCCGGGGCCACCGGGTTGCCTCCCGTTTCGCCGTGGACCACATGGCCCTTGGACTTGCCCGCGGCCACCAGCGTTTCGGAGCCTAGGGCGATCATGAGTTCGAGATCGCGCACGGTGGCATCGGCACCATCGCGGTCGGCCTTGTTGACGCAGAACACGTCGGCGGTCTCCATCAGACCGGCCTTGATGGCTTGAATCTCGTCGCCCAGCCCGGGGGCCACCACCACGAGTGTGGTGTGGGCCGTCCGCGTGATCTCGAGTTCGTCTTGACCAACGCCGACGGTCTCCACCAGCACCACGTCACAACCGTAGGCGTCGAACACGCGAACCATGTCCCGGGCCGAGCGCGAAAGGCCCCCCAGATGCCCGCGCGTGGCCACCGAGCGAATGAACACCCCGGGATCGATGGAGTGGCGATTCATGCGGATGCGATCGCCGAGGATGGCTCCACCCGAGTATGGGCTCGACGGGTCGACGCAGATGACTCCGACGCGCTTGCCCTCTTTGCGCAGATGCTCGATGAGCCGATCCGTCAGCGTGGACTTGCCGGCCCCGGGGTTGCCGGTGATACCGACAACGTGCGCGTTGCCCGTGTGGGGGAACAAGTCTTTGAGCAGCTGTTCGTGGTCGCCCACGCGGTCATCGATGCATCGCAAGGCCCGGGCTACGGCTCGGGGGTCTTTGTCGAGGATGCGCGCGGCAAGAGGGTGCATGCGCTGTTTGGCTTAGCAAGCAGCGCAGGGCGCCTCAACACTATTGCCCTTGCCCGCTCTCCTGGATGCGTTGGATGGCCCAGGCGGCCGCGGCGCGAACCTCTGGCGCGGGGTGTTGGGCGGCCACGCGCCCAAGGGCCGGCAAGGCTGTGCGCTCGCCCTTGTTGCCAAGCACGAGAGCCACATTTCGAATGAAGCCAGGCCAGGTGGCCCGTCGTAGGGGGCTCCCGAGCACCAGGTCCAGCCACTCTTGCTCCGCGAGTTCGAGCAGCCCCAAGAGATCAATGCCTGGCCACCGCTCGGGCTTGAACATGTTCGAGATGGGCACCTCTTTGCGGTGGCCCGCATTGAAGGGGCAGACCTCTTGGCACACATCGCAACCAAAGACGTGCTCCCCTACCCCTTCGAGCTCAGCCATGCCCTCGAGGGCGCCGCGCTTCTCGATGGTCAGGTACGCGATGCACTTTCGCGCGTCGAGCACGTAAGGCGCCCGGAAGGCCTGCGTGGGACACGCATCGAGGCACAGGGTGCAGCTTCCGCAGCGCGAGGCGCCCGGAAGCCCTACGGCGTCGTCGGCGCTCAGCGCCAAGGATGTGACCACTTCTCCCAAAAGTACGAAGGAGCCAACGCCCGGCACGATGAGCAAGCCATTCTTCCCGACGAAGCCAAGGCCCGCGCGGGACGCCCAAGCGCGCTCCAGTATCGGCTCTTCGTCGCACAAGGGCCTCGCACGGACTTCGCCTGCCGCACCAAGCGTTCGAACGTAGGCAGCAAGGCGTCGCAGCTTCTTGCGAATGCCGTTGTGGTAGTCCCGGCCCCGGGCGTACCTGGCCAGGTGCCGTGCCATGGGCGGGTCCTGGGGCTCGCTGTCTGGCCGGTCGTAGCGTGCCGCCACGCAGATGACGCTGCGGGCCCCGGGCAAGATGGCCTCTCCGGATACGCCTGCTCGAGCTTCGGGCTGCTGCGCCAGGTACGCCATGTCGCCGTGGAGGCCGTCACGCAAGAACGCCTGATATCGGCCGTAGTCCGCAGACAAATCCGCGTCCGCCGAGGCAATGCCCACGTGCGTGAACCCCAAGCTGTGGGCCTTGGAAATCACGAGCTGGGTATTCGCCGAAGACGACATGACCACCGTGGACGGTGCCCCAGCAGGCCGAGGCCGTCAACGCACGAACACGGCCCAAGCGTTTTGATGTCTCGGCGTCTGCGATCCGCGATATGTTCCGCGGCGATTTTTGCCGCCGAGGCACAGCCCCATGAAGCAGTTCTGCGTGACGCTCTCGACCACCGCGCCCGGCATCCCCTTCGCCGGCAGCACGTCCGTCGGCAGCCATACCGACAGCCTGGTGCCACGCAGTGCTGTCTGCGCGCACCTGTTTGGCGGAGGCCGCCCCTGGCAGAGGTAACCGAAGACCGGGTCCTGGGCGGCGAAGTCGTCCTGTGGCAGCCCAAGCGTGGCTTTCGAGCCAACGCCGACTCCATTTTGCTCGCCGCCTTTGCCGCCACGGGCAAGCCCGCCCGCAGGCTGCTGGACTTGGGCGCGGGCACCGGCGTCGTTGGCCTGTGCCTGCTGCGCAAGAGCTGGGCAGAGCGAGCGACCCTGGTAGAAGCCGACGCGCTCTCCGCCGAGCTCCTCGTGCGCAACGTGACTGCGAACAAACTTGCGGACCGCGCCGAGGCCCGGGCCGCGCGCATCGAGAACCGCGGAGCCTTCGACGGCCACGGCTTCGACGCCGTGGTTATGAACCCGCCCTACGGACAGGCTGGCCGCGGTCGCCCCGCGGCCCCAGAACGTCGCGCAGCCCGCGAAGGTGATTTGTCGCTCTTTGCCCGGGCCGCCCGCCGAGGGCTCACCAGTACGGGCACCGTGTACCTGTGTTACCCGGCCCGAGAGCTCGCCCACGCCCTCAGCACACTTCGCGCCGCCAAGCTCGAGCCCAAGCGCATGCGCCTGGTCTTCGCCACCGAGGGTGCCATGGCGCGCTTGGCGCTCATCGCCGCGCGCGCCGGCAACCCTGGGGCGCTCGACATCGAGCCGCCCTTGGTGGAGCGCGTGGGCAATACGCCAAGCGCCGAGGGCGCGCGGCTGCTCTCCGGCAACTTCGGGCCCGCTACTCGCTGAGCAAGCGGTCGAGCGCGATGGCGCACGCGGAGCGAACGCTCAGGTGGTTGAAGGCCGAGTTGCGGCCGCCGGCGATGGGTTCGAGCACGCGATCGCACGCCTCGAGGGTGTCGCCGCGAAGACCCCAGGATGTCCCAAAGAGCAACACCACCGGCGGGCCCTCACCTTCGAGCGCCCGGCGCC
>JBIKNA010000095.1:0-19864 GCA_044358965.1 Polyangiaceae bacterium | reverse complement strand
AACCTCGGGCAAGATGTCTTCTACTCGGGCACCGTGGCCGCCGCCCGCGAGGGGGCCCTGCGCGGCCTGCCCGCGCTGGCCGTCAGCGCGCACCCAGCGGCGGATCTCGCGCGCATCGGGGCGCTCTGCGTTCGCCTCGGACAATCCATCCTGTCGGCCCCCAAAGACACGGAAACCCCTTTGCTCAACCTGAACGTGCCGGAGCACTGGGATGGCTCCGTCGTGCCCGCACGCACGGGCAAGCGGCTCTACGACGAGGTCGTCGATGTTCGTCGCGATCCGCGGGGGCGCGAGTACATCTGGTTGGGCGGCCCCGGCGTGCGCCACGAGCCCGAAGCCGGCACCGACACCCAAGCCTACGACGACGGCAAGGCGCCGCTCACGCGCCTCGGCCTTCATCTAACCGCGCGCGGCGGCAGCGATCTTTGCCGCCACCTCGTCGAGAGCCTCTAACCGCATTGTCGCCCACCCGAGCCACCCACCCGAGCCGCGCCACCGAAGGGAGCCGCCCATGAGCCACGAATCACCGAGCGACCGCACGACGTACCTGAAGAGCAAGATCCGCGATGTGCCCGACTTTCCCAAGGCAGGCATCATCTTCAAGGACATCACGCCGATGCTGGGTGACGCCCGGGCCCATCGCATGATGTTGGGCGCCCTGGCCGAGCGCTTCTCTGGCGAAGGCATCGACGCCATCTTGGGCATCGAGGCCCGCGGGTTCATCTTTGGCAGCGCCCTTGCGCACATGCTCGACGTGGGCTTCGTCCCCGCGCGCAAGCCTGGCAAACTGCCGGCGCTCTGCGACCGCGTGCGCTTCGATACCGAATACAGCAGCACGGAGCTCGAGCTCCACAAGGGCAGCTTCCGCGAAGGTCAAAAGGTCGTCATCGTCGACGACGTGCTGGCCACCGGCGGCACCGCCAAGGCCGCCGCGCAGCTCGTCACGGGCCAAGGTGCCGTGGTCACCGCCTACGCATTCGCCATCGAGCTCGACTTCCTGCAGGGACGAAAGGTGCTGGGCGACGCCCGCATCGAGAGCATTTTGCACTACTGACGTCGGGAAAACGCATCTTGGGGAGCCCCGGGGCCGGGGCTGTCGGGGCCTTGGTGCCCTGCCAGGCCGAGTGCCCATCTTCCGTAGGCCGGACCGAGGGCTTGCGGCGAGACGCGAACCGGGCGAGGCGCGAGGAGGCGCGTACTCGCTACTACGCAACGTTCGAGCAACGAAGCCCGGCGACGCGTATCCGCGCAAAACCGCCGGGAGCGCCTACCCAGATAGGCTCTACGGCCGCTCGGAGGTGCCGCGCTCCGGGCGGTTGCTGCCGGTGCTCGGCAGAAACAACAGAAAGCGCGCCCCGCGCCCGCTCGAACGCTCGCAGACGATGGTGCCCCCCTGCCCTTCGATGAGCGTGCGCGCCGTGACCAGCCCCAAGCCGAGGCCCATGGCTTTGGTGGTCAGCAGCGGTTCGAACAAGCGGTCTTGCAGCTCGGGGTCGATGCCTGGACCTGTGTCTTCGATGCCCAGGTAAACCCCGGCGCCGCGCCCGGGCGCTGCCGGAGCCACGCTCGCATCGACGGTGAGAATGCCACCGTGGACCATAGCATCGCAGGCGTTTCGTACGACGTTCTCGAGCGCAGCGCACACCTGGTCGCGGTCGACCACTACTTGCGGCGCACCGGTGACCGCAAGACGCACGGTGATGCCCGGCCCCACGCTGATGCGCGAGAGAACCACCCGCACCAGCTCCTCGACGTTCTGCGGGGTGCGCAAGGGCGCACGGACCCGCGCGTATTCCATGAGGCCCTTGATGATCTGGTTGGCCCGCTCCACCTCGTCGTGGATGATCTCGACGGCGTGCGAGGCGTCGCCCGCGCCTTCGGACCCCGGCGCAGTGCGAATCCACCGCTCGAGCACGTAGGCCGCGTTCTTGATGACCCCCAGCGGGTTCCGGATCTGGTGCGCGACGCCACCGGCCAGCCGTCCGAGCACGGCCAATCGCTCTTTTCGTACGAGGTCTTCTTGCGCCTGTTCGAGCGCGCGGGTGCGCTCCTCGACGCGGCGTTCGAGATCCTCGTTGGCCTGCTGCAGCACGGCCTGGGCCGCCTTGACTTGCGTGATGTCCGAGATGATCCCAATCAGATGCGTGACGCGGCCGGAGGCGTCCACGAGCGGCACCTTGGTAGTGGCAAGGATGTGCCGGTTGCCCGAGCCATCGGTGATTTGCTCGGCGTCGATGACGACCGTGCGCCCCTGCTCGAAGACCTGCGCGTCGATCTTGCGAAAGAAGTCCGCCTCTTGTTTGGGGAAGAAATCGTGGTCCGTGCGCCCGAACATCTCCGAGCGCGTGCGGGCCACCATCTGCTCGAAGGCGCTGTTGAGCAGCACGAAGCGCAAATCACTGTCTTTGACGAAGATGGGGTGCGCGACGCTCTCGATGACCTGCGCCAAGAAATCCGCTTCGAAGCGCAAGGACTCGGGCCAAGGCCGCTTGAGTGCCCCCCCGGCCTCGCTCACGTCTCACCCTTGTCGCGACCGAGCAAGCGTCGAGGCAGCAGCGACACAAGCGACAACAGCCCCTTGATGCGCCCCAAGAAGCCCGCACCGCCACGCAGCCCGATGAGGGCCATGGCGACGCCTCGGAGCGTGTTGGTGTACGGGTACCAATACAGCTCCCGGGCCGCGCCTCCGGCGTCTGTGAGCACAAACAAAGGCCTCGTCAGCGCATCGAGGGAGTGCGGAGAGTTGGTGACGCCCCAGCCGGATTCGCCCACCCCAGACCAGGGCGCACCGGGGATGGACCCCGTGAACGCATGGTTGTTGATGGTCACGACGCCGGCGCGCAACTGCGGAGCCAAGGCCTGCGCCCGGGGCACGTCTTTGGTCCACACGCTGGCGGTCAGTCCGAAACGCGACGCATTGGCGAGACGCACGGCCTCGGCGGCGTCTTTCACGACGCGCACGGGCAAGACCGGCCCAAAGGTCTCCTCGCGCATGATCTCGAGGTCATCGGTTGTGACTTCGAGCAGCGTGGGTTCGAACGTGCACTTGTCGATGTCCGTCTCGCCCCCCACCAAGATGCGGGCGCCCTTGTCTTTGGCATCGCGAACGTGGCGCTCGACAATGGCTCGCTGCGCCGGGGTGGCCAGGCGCCCCACGTCGGTACCAAGGCGGAGCGCCTTGACCTGCTCCGTGAGCGCAGCCAGTAGCTCTTTGGAGGCGGACTCTTCGACATAGACACGCTCGACGGCGCCGCAGTTCTGCCCAGCGTTGAGCATCGCTCCCCAAACGATGCCCGCAGCAGCGCGAGCGATGGGGGCATCGGCAAGTACGATGGCAGCGTCTTTGCCGCCCAGCTCCAAGGCACAGGGGATGAGCTTGTCGGCGCAGGCCCGGGCCACCGCGCGACCGGCAGCCACACTCCCCGTGAAGATCACGAAATCGGGCCCAGCCTGGCAAAGCTCGGCGCCGACGTCGCGATCGCCCTGCACGATCTGCAAGAGCCCCTCGGGCAGAAGCCCGGCAAAGATATCCCCGACGATGTCCCCGGCCCGCGGCGTGATCTCGCTGGGCTTGAGCATGACACCGTTGCCCGCGAGCAGCGCCGGGACGATGGTGCGCAGAGGCAGCGCCACCGGGACGTTCCACGGCTGGATCAGCGCAATGACACCCCGCGGCTCTCGATGAATCCAGCCGAGCTTGCCGGGGTGGGCCAGCTTGTCGATCTCCACCTCGTGCGGTTCGAGCAATTCTTCGATGTGCGTGGTCCAGTAGGTCACCACATCGGCGGACGGAATCACCTCGCCCAGCAACGCCTCCACCTCGGGCTTGCCCATCTCTTCGTGCAGTGTCTTGGCGATCTCCTCGGCCCGGGCCAGCACCCTGGACGCCGCCGCGGACACCCGGCGCACACGTTCCTCGAGAGGGACCTTTTGCCACAGCGCCTGGGCCGCGCGGCAGGCCGCAAGGCGTTCAGGCACGCCCAAGGCGTCCGCGGCATCGGCGGCGGCGCCGCCTGCAAGCTCCGGGGCGGCGTCGGTGGCGCCCGGTGCACCGCTGTCGGTCGAGCTATCTTCGGAGGTGGCCACGGTTTGCGCGTCGGTCATGTCGCCGGGCATCATAGCCCGAGCCTGCGGCGCCTCCGAGGGCGAATCGCGGGCCTCGCGAAGGTCTGTGGCACGGAGAAACCCAACGGTCTGCTCGGCCACCAAGGGGTCGAACAACAGGGCCATGTGCCCCACGCTGCCCACCTCGGCCTCTTGGCCCCCGAGCGCCGCGAACTCCGGCGAGCTCGGGGGGTACACCACGTTGTCGTGTGTAGAGTACAGACTCAGCAGTGGCACCCGCAGGCGCTCCACAGACAGCGAAGCAATGGCCCTCGACCCTTGCCGCAACTGGAGCCCGGAGCGCCCGAGCACGGGCCCGCGGTACCGCACCCCAACGTGCGGCGAGCCGATGGTGACGATGCGGCGAATGGGCGCTCGGTGCCGCAGACACCACCTCGCGATGAGTCCGCCCATGGAGTGGCATACGAGGTCGACCTTGGAGGCCCCCGTTTCGGCACAGACACAGGCGATGTAGTCCCGGAGCCGCTCGGCGTTGTCTTCGAAGCCGGAAAGCCAAGGGTAGTTGAACGCGTAGACGGGCCCAAGGCGCGCCCGCACAAGCCGGTACCCAAGGCGCAAAAAGCCGACACGGTTCTGGAAGTATCCGTGCACCAGAACCACGGGTACCCCGGCCCGGGGGCCCCCAAAGCGGTGCCCGACCAGGTAGGCCACGGGCAGCAACGGCTGCGATACCAGCACCCAAAACAGCTCTCGGGCCATGGTGCGCAACCGCTGGTTCCACGGCCGCGGCGGCAAGTGCTGCTCGGCCAGCCAATGACTGATGGCCACATAGCCGGCGGCCGCCGAAAGACCGAGCAACGCGAGCAGGATGGCAAGACGGAACGCGGTCATGAGATGCAAGGGCCGGCAGGGCGAAACCGGGCCGTGCCACCGGGCTATAGCATCGGCGCGGGGCCCGCCCCAGCCTCGACGTAACAAGCCGAAGGTATTGGAATAATTTTCCGAAGCGCATCGGGCGCTTTGCCTTGGGCGCCGAGGGAGTATCCTACCGACTTGCTGCGGAGCCGCTCCGGGCACCGGTCACCCCCTCATGCCCATGGAAGACATCTTCAAACACGGCGACGTGCTCGCAGACACCTACGAGATCCGAGGGATCTTGGGCGCGGGTGGCATGGGGCAGGTGTTCGACGCCCATGACTTGCTCCTCAATCGCCGGGTCGCCATCAAGGCCCATTGGCCCACGCTGCGGCAGTTCAGCCTTCGCAAAGAGGCGCAGGCCCTGGCCGCGGTGCGGCACCCCTCCATGGTCACGGTCTACGCCATCGACAAGCACGCCGATGTCGAGTTCCTCGTCATGGAGCACGTCCCCGGTGTAACCCTCGAGGCGCACCTCGAGCAACGGCGCGAAGTGGGCGATCTGTTCACCACCAAAGAAGCGCTCGACATCCTGGTGTGTATCGCTGACGGCCTGGCTGCGGTGCACCGCGCGGGCATCGCCCATCGAGACGTCAAGCCCGCCAACATGCTGCTCGCGCCCGGCGACCGCGTGGTGTTGTCCGATTTCGGTCTCGTCACCACGGAGTTCGACCCCAAGCAGCCCCAAGCCGCCGGAACGCCGTCCTACATGGCGCCCGAGGCCTTCACCAACAAGGTGGCACCCGGCGAGTACAACCTGCTCGACACCTACGCCTTCGGCGTCATCGCCTTCGAACTGCTGGCCGGCGAGCTCCCCTACCAGGGCGACAACGCCATGAAGATCATGGTGCAACACGTGTCGGCGCCGGTGCCCGAGCTGCGCGAGCGCGCCGCGGTGCCGGCCAAGCTCTCGGAGCTCGTGGGCCAGCTCATGCGCAAAGACGCGCGGGAGCGGCCGGAGTCCATGGAAGCCGTGGCCGGGCAGCTGCGCGCCATTCGTAGCGCCCAGGGCAAGCCCTCGTCCGACGCGCCGTTGCACGTGCTCATCGTCGACGACACCCCCGACATCGCCAAGCTCATGGGCATGTACGTCAAGATGGTGGCCCCCAACGCGGACATGGTCTTCGCGCCAAACGCCAAGTCTGCGCTCGACGCCATCCGCAAGCGCACGCCCAACCTCATGTTGCTCGACCTCATGATGCCCGACATGAGCGGCGTGGAATTGTTCATGTACCTCCGGGGCGCGCGCCTCTGCGACGATTGCACCGTGGTGGCGGTCAGCGCTGGAGCTTCGGACGCCGATCTGACGCTGCTCCACGAGCTCGGCGTCTCGTACTTCGTGGCCAAAGGCCCCGACCTGCGACCGCGGCTTACCGCCATCGTTCGCGGCGTCACCGGCGCCCAGAAGTCTGCAAAACCACCGTCGTCGTCGTCACGCCCGCCGGTCTCGCGGCAGCCCTAGCGACAAGACCGGGTATGCGAGGCGTGGCGCGCCAGGCGGAGGCCCCTGGGCGAACTACTGCGTGCGACGCGCGGCGCGGAGCTCGATGCCGCTTTGGTGGCGGACGGGCCGCGTGCTCTCGGTCAGATGCATCCGGCAAAAGCCCATCCACTTGGCCTCGGCATCGAAGAGCACGCGCTCGCATCGATGGCAGACGAAGAACGACTCTTGGTAGTCCGTGGGGTTCAGGAGATGGTCCGCCGCAAACAAAGCGCGCACGCGGTCGTGCAGCCGCAGGCCGGCCACATCGACCGGGACCCAGACACTCGTGCCAAGCTCGTCTTCGGCAACGGTGACAAGCCCGCGCTTGACGGACTCTTGGATGAACGGGCTATCGGCCGACGGCAAGGCCAACGCCTCGAGCATGGCGAGCGTGCGAAAGCGCGCAGCCTCCATGACCAGCGAGATGCGCTCTTCGCGCAAGTCCCGCGGCCCGACGAAACGCGGCCGGAATGGCGCGGTGGCATGCCGCACCGCTGCGGCATAAGGCCCCGCAAGCCAGCCGGCGAGATCGCGCTTGCCCCAGCCTGCGGCCACGCCTTCGGTGAAGGCCAACCCCGCATGACGGCACGCAGCAGACACGGTGTCGACGGATTCCGACAGTGGAAGACGTCGGGGGGATCGCTCGATGGAGCACGAAGCAGCGGTCAAGTGAACCTCCGGCAGAGCGCAAGGTGGGATAGCGCCGTAGGTACGCATTGTCAAAGGCACTTTCCCCCTTTTGTGGGCACAAAATCGTGCGCGACCTCCCGAGCGGTCGTTGTACGTTCCACATATGCACGGGATTCCGAGGCTACGCGCAGCCCTGATGCTGTGCCTGCAGCTTTCGCTGCTGCTCGTCACCTCCGTCTCCTACGCGTCCCAGCCATCGAGCGATGGGTCCTTGGACCGCGTACGGCGGGCCGGGGTGCTGCGCTGGGGCGCCGACATTCAAGGCGGCGAGCCCTACGTCTACCAGGACCCCAAGTCGCCGGACCGGCTGGTGGGCTTCGAGGTCGACATCGTCTCGGCAATCTGCCGGCGCCTGGGCGTGCGGCAACAAATGGTGCAGACCGAGTGGTCGCAGCTCGCGGCCTCGCTGGCGCGGCAGGACTTCGACGTGATCCTCAACGGTCTCGAGGTCACGCAGGCTCGGGCGGGCACGCTGCGCTTCGCGCGCCCCTACTACCTGTTTCAAGAACGGCTGATGGTGCGTGCCTCGGACACGACCATTGCCGGCCTGCCCGACCTGCGGGGGCGACGCACCGCGACCCTGGCCCAGAGTCTGGCCTTCGAGATGCTGCGCGACAAGACCGAGCTGGTGCTCTACGAAGGCGTCGATGAGCCCTACCTAGACCTCGTGGCCGGCCGCGTGGACGCCGTCCTGCTCGACGACATCATCGCGACGCGTTACGGCGCCCCCAAGCGGGAACTCAAGGTCGCCGCGGACGTCGGCGTGGGGCGCTACGCGCCGGGGCTACGGCCGGCGGATGAGGCGCTGGCCAGCGCGGTGGACGCGGCCATCGACGCCATGCGGGCCGAGGGCGAACTCAAGGACATCCTGACGCGGGCGGGGATCTGGAACGCCGCCCAAGAGACCGCAGGCGCCGCACCCATGCCCACGGCCAGCCAAGGAGCGCCGCCGCCATCGCTCACCCTGGGCCACGTCCAGCTTTTCTTTCGCGGCGCAGGCGTCACGCTGCTGGTCTCGACGCTGGCCATGATGGTGGCCGTGCCCCTCGGGATGTTGCTGTCCCTCGGGCGGGTGTCGTCGTCACGGGGCCTGCAGTTCGTCGCCGCCACGTACGTCGAGGTCTATCGCGGCACGCCGGTGCTGCTGCAGCTGTACCTGCTCTACTTCGGCCTCGCGCCCGTTCTCCGGCTGCCCCCGTTGGTCGCCGCGGTGCTGGGGCTGGGCATGAACTACGCGGCCTACGAAGCAGAGACCTACCGCGCCGGAATTCAGGCCGTTCCCAAAGGTCAGCTGGAGGCAGCGAAGATGCTGGGCCTGAGCCGACTGCAAACCATTCGTCATGTGCTTTTGCCCCAGGCCTTCCGGCACGCGCTGCCCAACGTCACCAGCGACTTCATTGCCCTGCTCAAGGACACCTCGTTGGTGAGCGTCATCACCGTGGTCGAACTCACCAAGCAGATGACCATCACCGCCGTCGACGTACGGTCTTGGGTCCCCCCGGGCCTGCTCACCGCGGCGCTCTACTTCGCCATGAGCTTCCCACTCAGCGTGCTCGCAAGACGCCTGGAGCAACGCTTGGGAACCGCCCGGCCCCAGGGCAAACAAGGGGCAACGGCATGATCACCGTGCGCGGCGTTCACAAGCGCTTTGGCCAAGCCCATACCCTTCGCGGCGTCGATCTCGACGTCCAGAAGGGGGAGATCCTTGCGCTCATGGGCGCTTCGGGCGGAGGCAAGAGCACGCTACTGCGCTGCATCGCCGGACTCGAGCAGCCCGACGAAGGCACCATCGAGCTTGGCACCAAAGACCTTGGGATGGTGTTCCAGGCCGCGCACCTTTTCGGGCACATGACCGCCATCGACAATGTTGCCCTCGCCCCCACCCTTCGCAAGCGACACCCTCGGGCCGAGGCCCTCCTTCGCGCGCAGGCGCTGCTCGATGCGCAGGGCGTCGGGCACCGCGCCCATGCGCTACCCAAAGAGCTGTCTGGCGGCGAGGCGCAGCGCGTCTCCATCGCGCGGGCGCTCGCCATGGAGCCCAAGGTCTGGTTGCTCGACGAGCCCACGAGCGCCCTCGACGAGGAGCGCAGCCACGAGGTTGCCAAGATGCTCACGGACCAGGCGCGCGCGGGGGCCACGGTGCTACTCGTCTCGCACGACACGCAGTTCGTCGAGGCCGTGGCCAGTCGCACCGTCTGGCTGGAGCTGGGTCGCCTTGCGGCAGAGCCCGCCAAGAACGCTGGCTGAGCCCCCGCGCAAAAGGTAGCCTGAGGGGGCCGTGCGTCGCGCCCTTCTCTTGCCCCTGGCTTTGCTGACGGCCTCATTTGCGCCCCACAATGCCGGCGCGCAAGACATCGCTCAGACCCGAGACCGCGCGGTCCACGCGCTCGTCGATGAGCAGCTTTCGCTCGAGCACCGTGCGCGACCGGCCGAGCGAAGGAGCGTCACGTTGGTGTCCGTCAACACCGGCGAGAGCGCCGTGCTCTCCACCTGGGCCGATGTGCCCGACGAGGCCAGCATGCTCGCCGCGAAGCACATCATGCGCGACCATGACGACAAACACACCCACGAGATTTCCCCGGACTTGGTCTCGCTCCTGGTTCGTCTCGGCCAGCACACCGGCGGCAGTCTGGAGCTGGTGTCCGGCTACCGACACCCCCAGCACCCTTGGGACAAGAACTTCCACAACAAGGCCATGGCCGCGGACGTCCGCGCCAAGGGACTAAGCACCGTGGCCCTACGCAAGCTCGCGCGGGATCTGCATGCGCCCGGACTTGGGTACTACCCCGTGTCCAAGATGATCCATGTGGATGTACGCGCGGTCCCCTTCAGCTGGACGGACTGGTCGCGACCGTAGGCCCAGACCCGGGGTCCAGACGCGCACGCTCAGCGAGAAAAGAACGCCTCGAGGCCCAGCGTGCTGAGCTTGAGCTTGGCGAAGGTGGCCTCGGCGCGATCCATGAACTGTTTGGCCTCGTCGACGACCTTGGGGTCTGTGGCGTATTCCGGCGATCGTTCGAGCATGAGCGCATACGCGCGACAGCTGCGGGCGAGCTCCACGTCGTTCTTCACCTCTTCGAAGATCCAGATGGACTGGAGCACGTGCCCACGTGCAGCGATGTGCTCTTCGGACTTGTCCGACTCGCTCATTACCTCGCCCAGGGTGCGCAGCGCGATGCCGAGCTGCACCTTGCTCTGCACCTTGCGAAAGATTTCTACGGCCCGGGACACGGCGTCTTTGGCCTTGGGGTAGTCCCGCTCGCGTAGATGCGCCTTGCCAAGACCGCGGAGCGCCTCGCCAAGCCCCATCTTGTCGCCGAGCTCCTCGCTGATCTCCTCGGCTTGGCGCAGGAAGGCGATGGCTTGGGTGCCATTGCCCAGGCGCGTGTACGTCTCCCCCACGTTGGACAGCACGAGCGCGAGGCGATTGCGGTCCCCAGCCTCTTTGGCCACCTCGAGGGCCTCCAAGAACAGCTCGAGCGCCCGGGCGTCGTCGCGTTGGTCTTGGGCGACGGTGCCCAGGTTGTTGAGCGTCATGGACACGCCGAGCAGATCGCCGATTTCGCGGCGGATGAACAGGGCCTGCTCGAAAGCGTCGAGGGCGGCCTTGTACTGCCCAGAGTCTTGGTACACGAGGGCAAGGTTGTTGAGCGACAGGGCGATGGACCGCCGATCGCCGATTTTGCGTCGCATGGCCAGGCCACGCTGGGTGGACTCGAGCGCGCGGTCGTAGTCGCCACGCAACCAGTGCAACTTGCCAAGGTCATCGATGGTGCTCGCAATGCCGCGCTCGTCCGCCGCGGACTCGAACAGCGCAAGCGCCGCTTCCAGGTGCTTGCGTGCCTCATCGAGGCGACCATTTTCGCGGTACAGCCTGCCGATGCGTGAGTGCGCGGCGCCACCTTTGGCCTGCAAGTCGAGCTTGTAGGCCGCATCGAGCATGCGCCGGAACGAGGCAAGGGCGTCTTCGTTCTTGCCGATGACTTGCAGAACATGACCGTGATGGTGGAGTACCCGGAGCTGCGTTTCGGCGTCCATCTCGGCGCCCTGGTCGAGCAGCGCAAACGCGCGCTTGTAGTGATCGTGGGCCTTGCCGTTGGCGTAGGCCTCCCGGGCCACGTCTCCGGCGGCGATGTAGGCCCGGGCGGCCTCGGAGGCGAGGCCTGCCTCTTCGCGATGCCGCGCGAGCATGCCCAGGTACTCTTCGTGCGACCGAACGTTGTCTTTGAACGAAAGCCAGTCGCTGAGGGCCTTGTGGTAGCGCTTGGCGAGCACCTTGGGAACCAGCCGAGACAGCGCCTCGCGCTCGAGGTTGTGCTTGAAGACGTACTCCTCGTCGCCACCAAAGGTGCTGTCCGGGAGCCGCAGCACGTAGTCGCGCTCGACGAGGTCGGCCAGCAGCGTGCTCGCGCGCGCGATGTCGGCGCTGGCCACTTGCCAGAGTTCCGCGGAGGACTTGTCGATGCGACCGAGGGCCACGAGGCCGCCGAGCCAGAACACGCTCCCCATGAGCGCGGCCCGCTCGAGCAATTCGCGTTCTTCTTGGCTGAGCGCTGCGATGCGGGCGCTGACGGCGTCTTCGACAGAGAGCGGAAGCTGCACCTGCGACAGACGCTCGGTGCGAACGAGCCAGGTCTCTTCTTCGGCGAACTCGTCTTTGACCTCGAGCACCCCCACGTCGAAGAAGATGCGGATCATCTTCTCGACCAGGGACGGGTTGCCACCGGCCACGGTGCACGCGGCCTCGGACAGCTCGGCGATGGCGGCGGGCTCCTGACACGGCTCGAGCAGCGTCTCGGCCATGCGCCCGGCATCGGGGTCCGACAAGGGCGGCAGCTCGAGAACCGTGGCGATCTCGGCGCCAGAAAAGATCTCCGTACGCGCGAGCAACTCGGGACGCCCGGTCACCAAAATCAGGATGGGCGCCCGCGCGGATCGCAGCAGGTACGACAAGAGGCCGAAGGCGTCGGCGCTGCCGTGGTGCAGGTCCTCGAGCACGAGAACCACCGGCGGGGTCACCTCTTTGGGGCTATCGGCGCGGCCGGCGCCGGCATCCGCCTCGAGAAACCGGCGCAGCACCACCTGGGACAGACGGCTCCGCTCCTCGGGCTCGTCTTCGAGCGCGCGGATCAACGGCGAGTCGTCGAACTGAAGCTCCAGCAGTTGCCCCAAGAAGAAGCAGACATCGGAGACCTTGCGGTCTTCGAGCACCTTGGACACCTGGGCGCGCACCTGGGCCTTTTGGGCCTCGGCGTCCATGCCTTCGACGATGCCGAAGCGCGCGCGCAAGAGCCGCGCAAAGACGCCAAACCCCTGATCGCCCTCACGAGCCGCCCCCCGAAACACCCGCGGCGACAGGGACACGGAGTCCCGCGCCTTGGACAGGAAGTCGCGCACGAGGCGGCTTTTGCCGATGCCCGACGAGCCAACCACCGCGACACACCGAGCGCGCCCATCGACGTGGACGCTGCTGAGGGCAGCGGCGAGCTGCGCCATCTCCCGATCGCGCCCGATGAGAGGGCTACGACGGCCGGCGACGCTGAAACTGGTGGGCGCAATGCTGAGCGGTGATTCCCCCATGGGCACTGCGCCGGGGTGTAGCACACAAACCGAAACTCCCCAGGTGAGCGCTTACACTGGAATGTTCCGTGCTGACTGTACGGGTACGGGGCTCAGTTGCCGTGGCCGTCCACGTCGTCGGTGAGCACCGGGGGCTCGTCGACGGGCGCGGGCGGTGCGGGCACCGCAGGCGCGGTCCGCTCGAGGGGCGTGGCCACGATCACGGAGTCGAGACCGGGCGCCACGGGGCCGAGCTTCGGAATGCCGTCATCCTCTTCGGCCTTGGCCGGAGGCCGCGCCGCGTGTTTGGGCGCAGACTTGGTGGCCTTGGACTCCTCGACCTTCTTGGCGCCCGAAGCTGGCGCGCCGTGCGCCGGGTGCGCGGCAGAAGCCCCGGCAGAACGCGTGGAGCTCGCGGCGTGGGCCGCTGCGGGGGCATGAGCGGTCTTCTTGGCGAGCGTGTGCGGCTCAGGGTTCTCGACGCAGCTCGACATGCCCTGCGGGCACCCGATGCGCACATGGAAGTGATCGTCGTGCGGCAGCGAACCGCGGGGCTGGGCCATGAGCTCTGCAGCGCGGACCCGCAGGTTCTGTGGGGCGCCAATCTTCTCGGCGTAGGCGAGCAGGCGGGCGCGGAGCGGCGCGGCAACGAAGATGTGCGTCACGCGAGCCACGGGGTCCGACACGAACGCCGTGACCAGCAGCCAGTTCCGCGCATCGTCAAAGTGTGCGCCGGGCATCTGCGGTGACGTGCCGTCGGCCACGAAGGGAATGAGACCATTGGGCAGCACGGGCTTGCCAGCGTTGTCCTTGATGTAGAACCCGATGTCCGCGTCGCGACCGCTCTCGTGCGATGCGTGACGATCGATCTCGCCACCGCCACGTCGCGACAGATGCCCCACGGACAGCACCGCATCCGCGTGCTGCCGCCGCACTTGCCGCGCGGCCCGGTCGATCATCCCCGTGAGGGCTTCGAGCCCCCAGCGCACGTCGCCCCCCGCATAGGCCGGCACGATGCGCAGGTACGGCGCTGTCTCGAGGTGGGCGCCTCCAACAAGGTGCCCATGCGTCGGCGACCCGAGGCTCCGCGCGCGAACGTGCGCCGCCGGAGACGACAGCCCCGCGCGTCGGGTGGCGCCGGGGTGCCCGCCCGCGTGGTGGGATGCCGGCCGAACGGCATGCCCCGCGCGAACCGACGGCGCCGCCGCGGCAGAGGTTGCGGCCAAGAGAACGACCAAGGCGACAGGGAGCTTGCTCACGACCTTGAGGCAAGCATGGGCCCGAAAACCGGGCCAACTTCCAGCCAACCTCGCCGTGCATGCTCCCGTGCCGAGAGAGACAAAGTGCACGCCCGCGTCCGCGCGCACCCCCGGTTTCGCCGACCGGTTGTTGGACGCGCGGACGCGAACGAGCGCCGGCACGGTGACACGATTTGTCGACTTTGTGCCACGAAGAAGTGGCACGTTCTCGACAATTCGTGACACCGCTGCGCACCGTATCCCACCTGTGCGCCTATGGTACGGAAAACCTTGGACTTTTGGCGGATCCGCAGAAGACCATGGGCGGATCTCCGACCGGCGTCTTTGTGGGCACGCGTGGGTCCGAGGGCGCGATTTCTGCCGCTACACCGCAATCTGGGTCCAATTCGGCATGGTGTCGCCTTGGCGCGACACATGCAATCACCCCGTGCGGCTCCCAAACCTCCGCTCAAGGTGATGCGCTCATGAATCTCTCCTCGCTCCGCTCGGTTGCAGTGCTCTTCGGCCTCTTCGTCGCTGCCTGCAACGGCGCCGCCGTCTCGCCGGACCCGTACGACGGTGCCGAGGACGACGACGCCAAAGAGCAGCCCGTCACCACCAAGCCCAAGACCAAGCCCAAGACCACTCCGACGGCAACGCCCACCACGACGGCGACCCCCGCCCCAACCACGACCACCACGCCAACGCCGGCGCCCACCACGACGGCGACCCCCGCGCCGATCCCCACCGGCACCACGCCGGACCCCACGCAACCCCCCGCGGGCGACGCGACCTGCAAGGCCAAGCCCTCGCAAGACGAGTGCGCCGCGTGCTGCGACCAGGCCTACCCCGAGGGCCAAGGCGTGGACGACCAGTTCAACAACTGCCTGGCCACAGCCTGTGGCATCCAAGACGACGGTCAAGGCGGTCAAGGCGGCCAATAGCGCCGAGCCCACAAGTCGAGCGATGTCTCGACGGTGACTGCAATGAGACCCACGCGGCCCAGCTTGCCTCGTGGGTCTTTCTCCAGGCCCGCGCTTGTACTAACGGGTGCGCTCATGAACAAGCTCGTAGGCAGCGCCAAAGAAGCGTGCGCCGACATCCCGAGCGGCGCCACTCTGCTCGCCGGAGGCTTCGGCCTTTGCGGCATCCCAGAGCACTGCATCGCTGCACTTCGGGAGCTCGGCCCCAAGAACCTCACCGTGGTCTCCAACAACTGCGGCGTCGACGACTTCGGCCTGGGCATCCTGCTGCGCAACAAGCAGATCGCCAAGATGGTCTCGAGCTACGTCGGCGAGAACAAAGAGTTCGAGCGCCAGTACTTGTCCGGGGAGCTCGAGGTAGAGCTCTGCCCCCAAGGCACGCTCGCCGAGCGCCTTCGCGCCGGCGGCGCTGGCATCCCGGCGTTCTTCACGCCCACCGGTGCCGGCACTGCGGTCAGCGATGGCGGTCTGCCGCTCAAGTACGGCGAAGGCGGCAAGGTGCTCATCGCGAGCCCCAAAAAAGAGATGCGCGACTTCGACGGCAAAGCCCACGTGCTCGAGCATGCCATCCGCGGCGACTTCGCCATCATCAAGGCATGGAAGGGCGATCGCTTCGGCAACCTGGTGTTCCGCCACACGGCCATGAACTTCAACCCGATGATGGCCCAGGCCGCCAAGATCACCATCGCCGAGGTCGAGGAGATCGTCGAAGTGGGCAGCATCGACCCCAACCACGTGCACACCCCGGGCATCTTCGTTCAGCGCATCTTCAAGGGCGCAAGCTACGAAAAGCGCATCGAGCGCCGTACCGTGAGGGCAGCATCATGAGCGACAAGACCCTATCCCGCGAACAAGTCGCCATGCGCGCCGCGCAGGAGCTCAAAGACGGCTTCTACGTCAACCTGGGCATCGGCATGCCGACACTGGTGGCCAACTACATCCCCGCCGGCATCGAGGTCGTTCTGCAAAGCGAGAACGGCCTTCTGGGCATCGGCCCCTACCCCACCGAAAAAGAGATCGATGCCGACCTGATCAACGCCGGCAAAGAGACCGTCACCATGCAGAAGGGCTCGGCCATCTTCTCCAGCTCCCAGAGCTTCGAGATGATTCGCGGCGGCCACATCGACCTCGCCATTCTGGGGGCCATGCAGGTATCCGCCACCGGAGATCTCGCCAACTGGATGATCCCCGGCAAGATGGTCAAAGGCATGGGCGGCGCCATGGACCTTGTGGCCAGTGCCCGGCGCGTGGTCGTCATCATGGAGCATGCGGCCAAAGACGGTTCGCCCAAGATCCTGAAGGAGTGCAACCTGCCGCTCACTGGTCGCCGCGTGGTGCACCGGATCATCACGGACATGGCCACCATGGACGTCACCCCCGATGGGCTCATGCTCGTCGAAGTGGCCCCCGGGGTCAGCGCCCGCGACGTGCAGGAGCGCACCGAGCCAACGCTGCTGGTCTCCCCAGACCTCGCCACCATGAAGGTGTAGCCGCGATGCCTCTGCCCCCAACGGTCCACGTTCGGCAGGGCACTGCGCAAGACATGCACGCACTCTTGGGCCTCGTGCGCGAGCTCGCCATCTACGAGCGCGCCGAGCACGAGGTCCACGCGACGACCGAAGACTTCGTCCGCGACGGCTTTGGCCACGCGCCGGCCTTTTCCACCTTGGTGGCCTGCGACGAAGCCGGCACCATGGTGGGCTTTGCACTGTACTTCTTTGGGTACTCCACCTGGGAAGGCCGGCGGGTGCTCTGCCTCGAAGACCTCTTCGTCAAGAGCGAGCACCGTGGCCGGGGCGTAGGTCGCAGGCTCATGGGTGCCTTGGCATCGTGCGCGCAGCAGGCCCACTGCACACGCTTCGAGTGGAGGGTGCTCGACTGGAACGCCCCCGCCATTGGGTTCTACGAGAGTTTGGGCGCCGAGCTCCTTCGCGAGTGGCGCGTGGTGCGCATCCAGGGGCAGGCCCTGTCGGCCCTCGCCAACGCGCCCGAATAGCCGTTGGGCCCCGAGCCCTCGCCGTCCTGGGGCAAGCGTGCTAACGGAGAGCCATCATGCCTTGGCCCAAAAAGAAGCCCGGAGGGCTCGACGCCAGCGAGAAAACCAGCCTCGGTAAGGGGGTCTTTCGCAAGTGTGATGGCTGCGGCGAGACCGTGACGACCGAGGTGCTGGCCAGCAACTTCGAGGTGTGCCCCCAGTGCGGCAAACACCACCGGCTCAGTGTCGCGGCCTGGCGCAAGCTGCTGCTCGACGACGGCGCCCTCGAAACGTGGGACGAGCACCTTTCCCCCGCAGACCCCCTCTCCTTCGTCGACGGCAAGTCCTACGGCGATCGCGTCGAGGCAGCCAAGAAGAGCTCCAAGTCCACCGAGGCCATCGAGACCGGGCGCGCCAGCCTCCTGGGCTTCCCCATCGCCTACGGCGCGTTCGTGTTCTCCTTCATGGGCGGCTCCATGGGCTCCGTCGTCGGCGAACGCATCACGCGCCTGTTCGAGCGCGCCGCCGACGAGCGACTGCCGGTGGTGTTGCTGCAGGCCTCCGGCGGCGCACGCATGCAAGAGGGCATCCTGAGCCTCATGCAGATGGCCAAGACCGTATCCGCGCGAGAGCGCTTGCGCGAGGCGGGCATGCCCTTCTTCAGCGTTCTTCTGCATCCCACCACCGGCGGCGTCGCCGCCAGCTTTTCGTTCTTGGGCGACGTGAACATCGCCGAGCCCGACGCGCTCATCGGCTTCGCCGGGCCCCGGGTCATCGAGACCACCATCCGTCAGGTGCTCCCCGAGGGCTTCCAAAAGAGCGAATTCTTGCTCCAACACGGCATGGTCGATCGCATCACCAGCCGCCTCTCCATGCAGCGAGAGCTCGCCACATTGCTCGGTCACTTCACGGTGAAGGCGCCGCTCGCGGCCTCCAGTCGAAGCCTGGCTTAGGCACGCGCCCCATGCGCGCGGAGCATCAGCGGGAACTGCTGCGAGAGCTTTACCAGCGCGCGCCCCGGGGCATGCGCCTGGGCTTGCCCGCCATGCAAGAGGCCTGCGCCCACGAGGGCAACCCCGCGCAGTCCTTCGAGGTCGTGCACGTGGCGGGGACAAACGGCAAAGGCTCCACCTGCGCCATGGTGGAGTCCATGGCGCGCGCCGCCGGACGTCGCACGGGCCTGTACACCTCACCGCACTTGTGCAGCTTCGCCGAGCGCATTCGCGTGGACGGCCAGCCCATCGACGACGAGCGTCTTGCCGACGCGCTCGGGCGCGCGCTGCGGCACCAAGACCTGAGCTTCTTCGAAGTGGCGACGCTGGCTGCGTTTCTTGCGTTCCGCGATGCAAACGTCGACTTCTGTGTGCTCGAAGTGGGCATTGGCGGACGCCTCGATGCCACCAACGTCGTACAGGCCCCGAAGGTCACGGCGATCACCCGCGTAGCCTTCGACCACATGGACAAGCTCGGCCATACCCTCGAGGCCATCGCCAACGAGAAGGCGGGTATCGCCAAGCCGGGGGTTCCCATGGTCCTTGGCCCATTGTTCCCCGAGGCCATGCGCGCCGCGTGCACCGTGGCCAACAGCATCGGTGCACCCGTGGTGCTCGCCGCTCAAAGCCAACGGGCCCGGGAGCTCGTCGATGTCACCCCGAGGGCACTGCGCGGCGCCCACCAACGCGACAATGCACTGGTTGCCGTCGAGGCGGCCCTGTGCGCGGGCCTCGATGCAAGCAGCGTGCAGCGGGGCCTCCGCAGCGCCAGCATCGACGGGCGCCTCGAGCGCATCGAGACACCGGACGGACCGTACCTACTCGATGGCGCACACAACCCCGACGGCGCGCAGACCTTGTCGGCTTACCTGCAACAGGCCGAGGCCCCCAAGCCCGCCGTTGTCGTCTTCGGTGCCATGGCCGACAAGCCCTACGATCAGGTCTTCGAGCTCATCGGCACACACATTCCACACCGCGTGTTCGTGGCGCCCGAGGGCCGGGCCCCCGCAGACCCCGCCGTGCTGGCCCAACGGTTCGCCGGGCACGCTGCGGCCAGTGTGCCCGAAGCCCTCGCCTCCGCCCGAAACCTGGCCGGGCCCCAGGGCACAGTCCTGGTGACGGGCTCACTGTATTTGGTGGGTCACGCGCGGGCGGTGCTGCTTGGGCTGCCCCGCGACACGCAAGTGGGTCTTTAGGCGGCGCACGCCAGCGCCGTCATTCCCTTCATGAACTCTAGGTCAGTCTTGACCTATAGTGCGACCTGCCATGGCGACCAAAAAGACCAAAAAGACCGCGTCCCCGTCTCCTGCTGCCAAAGCTCCCGCCCCGGCGCCGGTGCCGGTGCCCGCCCGCAAGCTCTTTGGCACCGACGGCATTCGCGGTCTCGCCAACGTTCCGCCCATGGTGCCCGAGCTCGCGCTGGCTTTGGGGCGCGCGGTGGCCTTCGTGGCCGGCCGCGGCAAGGCCCATCCCCCGCGCATCCTCATCGGCAAAGACACGCGTCTGTCGGGCTATGTGCTCGAGAGCGCGCTGGCCGCGGGCATCTGCTCCATGGGCGGCCGGGTCATCTTGTGCGGCCCCATCCCCACGCCCGCCGTGGCGCACCTCACCACCAGCATGCGCGCCGATGCCGGCATCGTCATCAGCGCCAGCCACAACCCGTACATGGACAACGGCATCAAGGTGTTCGGTGCCGACGGCTTCAAGCTGCCAGACCACGTCGAACTCGAACTCGAGGCGCTCATCGAGAACGATGGCCTCATGGGCACCAAGCCCACGGGCCCCGGCATCGGACGCGCCGAGAAGTTCGAAGACTCTCGTGGGCGCTACGTCACCTTCGTCAAGCATAGCTTTCCCCAAGAACTCTCCCTCGAGGGTATGCGCATCGTGGTCGACGCCGCCCACGGCGCGGCGTACCGCGTCGCGCCCCTGGTGTTCCAGGAGCTTGGCGCCCACATCTGGGC
>JBIKNA010000441.1:0-6081 GCA_044358965.1 Polyangiaceae bacterium | reverse complement strand
ACCCTCGCCACGCGTGCTCCGGCTCTTCGACCCCGGTGGAATCTCGGGAGCAGGCCTCCGGGACAATGTCCCTACGTGTCGCTCCTTCGATGTTGCCTTCCGAGCTTACGGCCTCGTCGGCTTCCACAACTTGGATATTTCGGGGCCCGATTCCGCAGCCTGCGTGCTCGCTGTCTACGCTTCGCGACTCGGGTCGCCCCGAGCATCGCGCAAGACTCGCTTCCGACTGGCGGCCCTGCCTTGGTCGGGCGGGAGTTCAACCCGCTGAGTCGCTACATCAGGTTTCAGCGCTGTATGGACTTACATGGCATCCTCCTGATCGAAGCTTTGCTTGGCGCACCGTAAGCGATCCAAAGCCACTTCCCGCGAACAACGCCGGGAGAACATAACCGCCCATTACGCGCCCAGTGCCGAGCCGCGCCACTTCCGCCCGTCTGGCACAAGCTGGGCCAAGCTTGGGAGGCGTGAACCGACGTGGCTCATGCATCGTTGCCGCGTAGAACGCTGCTTGCCGGTGACCGACGGGCCATGTTGCACGCCCCGCAACGCCTGTTGCCACCACCGCAACGCCTTGCCCCGGAAGGCCGGTACGTTCTCCGCAGTTCGCACCTGGCAAGCACTTTGCAAAACGGGGTGTCCATGAAGGTCGCGCGTATCTTGGTGGCAGCTCTCGTTGGGATCCTTGGCACGGCGTGTGGCGGCAGTGGGGCGGGCGAAGACGCACCCGCGGCGGCGCGGGCCTGCGACGGTGGTGCATGCGTATCGGCCGACGCCGATGCTTCCCCCCCCGCGACAGCATGCACCATCGACCAGGTGTTGCCGCAAACCGCAGGCGACTGCAAAAAGAACACCTGCGACGTGTCGGGCGCGATTGTCGTCGTGACCGACGACAGCGATGTGCCCGCGGCCACCGAAGAGTGCTCCGAGACAACTTGCGTGGGCGGCGAGAAGATCACCAAGCCCAAGGTCTCTGGGGCAACATGCAAGGCTGGCACGTGCGATGGCAAAGGCGCCTGCGCCAAGGGCCTGGGCGATGCGTGCTCGGACAGCAGCGCGTGCGGCTCGGGCTTCTGCGTCGACGGCGTGTGCTGCGACACCGCATGCCGCGGTGAGTGCCAGGCGTGCAACGTCGCTGGCAAGAACGGCGTGTGCTCCAACGTGCCGTATTACGAGGCGGACCCAAGCTTCGAGCGCGAGGGCATCGACGCAAAGTGCGACTTGTCGGCCAACGGCGGTCGCTGCAACGGCGAGGGCAAGTGCCTCAAGGCCTCGGGCAAGGTCTGCCAAGAGAACGCCCACTGCATCAGCAATGCCTGTAGCTCGCTCAAGTGTCTGGGCGCCAAGGGGGAGTTCTGCAACATTGGCGCTGACTGCGTCTCGGGGTCCTGCTCGGGGGGCGGGTGCCAATAGGCCGTTGGACGCCTAACCCGCGCGCGGCCATTGGGGCGGGACTATCTGGCGCATGTCATAACCCACCGTTTCGGCACGGCGCGGGGCGCAGGCCTGGAAAGGTTGCTACCGGCGCCCCGCAGAATTCCTCTCTTCTGGGGGCGGTGATAGCGTTACCCCTGTCCAATGCGTCGAACGTCTTTGCTCCGCGCCCTCGCCCTTATCGTCCCGCCCCTGGGCGCCTTGGCCTGCACCAGCATCTTGGGCACGTTCGAGGTGGCCACCAGTGCACCGGACGCCGCGGTGGACAGCGCGACGCCAGCCCTCGACGTGAGCGTGCCCACGGACGCCACTGCCGACACAAGCAGCAACGACGCAGGGCCCACGTGTGCGCCGGGCCAAGCCCCCTGCGGCCAAACCTGTGTCGACCTTCAGACCAACGAACAGAACTGCGGTCGCTGCGGCCGGAGTTGTGGCGGCTCTGGGTGCGAAAAGGGCGCGTGTGCAAAGCTGGTCCTTGCAACCGCCGAAAAGCCACACGGCATCGCCATCGACGACACCGAGGTGTACTTCACAACCTACAACGGTGGCGGCAGCGACTTCGTGGCGACCGTCTCGAAGAAACCTGGCAACGCGCTCACCAAGCTGGCCGAACGGCAAGACTTGCCATCGCTACTCGCCATTGCCAACAAGCGCGTGTACTGGACCAATTGGTCCACGGGGCACGTGCGAAGCGCCGGTGCGCCCCTCGGGCAGTTCATCGAGAACGCCCAGCTGCCATCCGGGTCTGGCGCCCCCTTTGGCATCGTGGCCACCGGCGCCTCGGTGTTCGCCGTTTCCTACGATACTGGCAACGTGTACTCGATCCCTGTCACGCAGGGCACGCCCACCGAAGTGGGCAAGACGGCCAAATCGGCCACGAGCATGGCAGCGCTCAACAACTCCCTTTTCGTGACTGCACAGAACAACCCCGGAGCTGGGCTCTATCGCGTCAACCCAGCAACCAAAGAGTCCATGAATCTGGCCGCGGGGGCAAGGGCATGGGGCGTCGCTGCGGCCGGGACCTCGGTCTACTTCTCCGACCACATCGCCGGCACCATCACCCGAATCGCCCTCGGAGGAGGTGGAGGCATCACGGTCATCGCCAAGAATCTGGGGGCCCCGCGTGGCGTCGCGGTCGACAACACGCACGTGTACTGGGCGGACTTCGGCACAGGAAGCATTGCGCGGGTACCGCGCGACGCCCAGGCGGTCACCCCAGAAGAGGTGATCGCCACGGGTCTGTCGGGTGTCACGTCCATCGCCCTGGACGCGAACTTCGTCTACTTCGCCGCCCTCAACGCGGGCGTCGTCGGCAAGGTCGCCAAGTAGACGCGCGCGGCTCGAATGGCGGCCCAGGGCACCTGCAATGGCGTGGTAGCCTGGCTTTGCATGAAGCGGTCACCTGCCCCTCGCGTCGCCGCACTGTTGGCAACCCTCGCTTGTACCTACAGCTGTTCTTTGCTGGTGGACACGACGGGGCTGCGCGATGGCTCGGGCACCGATGGCGGACAGACAGACGCCGCGGCCGCGGGCGATGTTGGCTCTGGTGATGGCCCCAGCATCGACGGCGCCAACCCTGGCGACGCCAATGCGGGCGACGCTGCACTGGTCTGCGACGGAGGAAAGTCAGCCTGCGGGCAGGCCTGTGTAGACCTTCAGACCGACGCACAGAACTGCGGTCGCTGCGGCCGGAGCTGCGGTGGCACTGGGTGCGCGCTTGGCATGTGCAACCCAGTGACGTTGGCGATGGTCGACAAGCCTCACGGCATCGCCGTCGACGACACCAACGTGTATTTTACAACATACATGGGTGGCGGCAGCGACTTCGTGGCCAGCGTTCCGAAGAATGCTGGCAAGCCAATCAACAAGTTGGCCCAAGGGCAAGACCTACCCTCGCTGCTCGCCCTCGCGAACCAGCGCGTGTACTGGACAAACTTCACCGAAGGGCAGGTAGTGAGCACTGGAGCGACCGCCGTACCGTCGGTTACGACGACCCAGTTGCCGTTGGGGTCTCGCGGCGCCTTTGGCATCGTGGCCGACGGTGCCACGGAGTTCGCCGTTTCTTTCGAGAGCGGCAGCGTCTTCTCCATTTCTCCCACTGAGATCGCCCCCACCGAAGTGGGCAAGACGGCCAAATCGGCCACGAGCATGGCGGCGCTCAACAACTTCCTCTTCGTGGCTGCGCAGAGCGAGCCTGGAGCCGGGCTCTATCGCGTCAACCCAGCAACCAAAGAGTCGACGAAGCTGGCTTCAGGCGCAAAGGCTTGGGGCGTCGCCACGTCTGGGAGCTCCGTATACTTCTCCGACCACGTCGCCGGGACCATCACCCGCATCGCCCTGAGCGGAGCAGCAACCATCACGGTCATCGCCAAGAATCTGGGTGCGCCACGCGGCCTGGCGGCCGACAACACGCACGTGTACTGGGCCGATTTTGGCACGGGAACCATTGCGCGGGTGCCGCGCGACGCCCAGGCCATCACCAAAGAAGAGGTGATCGCCACGGATCTGTCGGGTGTCACGTCCATCGCCCTCGACGACAACTTCGTCTACTTCGCCGCCCTCAACACCGGCGTCGTCGGCAAGGTCGCCAAGTAGTCGTCCCCTCGGCAGCTACGACCGCTCGGTGACTTGGGGCTCAGGCTCCCGTCGGTACATTCGAACGACGCACGCGCCCCGTCTGGGCTGCGCAAAAGAGCAGTGCGCGACCCCGCGAAACTTGGGAGAAGCCTGGCCTATTGCCCAGCAACCAGTGCTAAACGCCTGAACCTTAGCCGGGTCTCTTCCTCAGGGGTTTTGCATGCATATCAAGCGCATCAAAGAACTTTTGCTCGGGGCATTTGCCGTGGGCGCGCTAGGCAGCGCGCAGGGTTGCGCCCAAGAGCGCGACGCGGTCAACCGCGTGCAAGATGGTCTCGTGCCCAAGTCCTACTTCGTGCACGCCGACGACCGTGGTCGCTTCATCGATGCCAGCGATGTCTGGTACTTCCGCACCAGCATCACCGACGTGCCGGCTTCGCAGGCCTCGGGCTTCATCGGTGCGGCCTCGGACATGAGCCGCATCAAGTGGCGCATCACCGCCGACACGCTGTTTGCGTACCGCGACGACGCCGACATCCTGAACTCCGGCGACAAGAACGGCGGCGTCATTGCAGCCTTCCCCATCGAGGGCCACGTCGACATTCGTCGGCAGTACAACCCGATCACCGGCGAAGAAGCCAACGTCCTCGAAGAGAACACGGTGGACCGCACCTGGGATCAACGCGAGTACATGCGCGTGAACTGGGCCACCAACTTGCTCAGCAAGGCCGGCTGGAGCGGCCTGGGCTACGAGAGCATCAGCCCGCGCAACGTGTGGGAGCGCGACCCCAAGTCGCCCGATGCGCCCATCTTCAAGAGCGACTACATCGACGTCACGGCGTCCTTCGTCGTCACGCCCAACCCCGTCAGCTGCTACTACGCGTTCCGCGATTTCGGCTGCACGCCCAGCGAGGTCAAGGCTCGCTTGTCGTTCATGAAGGTGCCCGAGCGCGACTTCGAGCCGCGCGAGTACCCCGACCGAATCATCCTCAAAGACGACAACGGCGCGCCGCTGCGCACCGCCAGCGGCAACCCCGTCACGCTGCCCATGATGGACCAGTACGGCTTCTTCCGTACGGAGCGCGCCGTCTACGACCAGCGCATGGGCACCCTCGAGTCGCAATACATCTATCGCGCCAGCACCTGGAACCTGTGGCAGCAGGCCTTCAAGCGCGACGACAAGGGCAACGTCATCAAGAACGCCCTCGGCAAGCCCGAGTCGCTGCCCTACAGCCAGCGCAAGGTGCGGCCCATCTTGTACTTCGTGAACCCCGAGTGGCCGGCAGACCTCAAAGACGTGGCAGACCGCACGGCCCGCGCCTGGAACGACGCGTTCCAAGAGACCGTGGCCGGCATGCGCCTGCTCGAGAAGAAGGGCGGCGGCGAGGCCCTGGGCTACGCCGAGCTCCGCGAAGAAGTGAAGCAGATGCAGCTCCGCGGCGAGAGCGTGTTCATCGGCTGCCTCAATAACCCCGTGCAAGCGGGCGACCCCAAAGAGTGCATCGACGCCGTGGGCGGCGTGGGCAACACGGCCCGCGACGGCGACCTGCGCTACTCGTTCATGTACTGGGTTCCCAAGCCGCAGCTGTCGGGCCCCTTGGGCTTTGGCCCCAGCTACGCAGACCCGATCACCGGCGAGCTCTTCTCGGCCGGCGCGTACATCTACGGCGCTGCGCTCGACACCTACGCGCAAAACGCCACGGACATCGTCAACCTGCTCATGGGCAAGTCCAAGCCCTACGACTACATCAACGGCGTCAACGCCGAAGAGTTCGCCCGGCGTTTGGCCGAAGGCACGGTGCCTGGCAACAAGGCCAGCGCTGCCGCCAACGTTGGCCCCGCCCCCGGCGAGCGCGGATTCGATTTGGGCAAGACCAAAGCCCAGGTCGACCGCTCCATCGACCGCGCCATGCTCAAGACCGTGGGCGAGCGTGGTGTGCCCGTGGCCAATGGCCCCTCGGGCAAAGACCGCATGGGCATGATTCGAGGCACCCCCTGGGAGCGCAAGATCCTGGACAACCCCGAGACCCGCCTGCTGTGGCTGGCCGAGCGCGAGGCCGAGGCCAAGAGCAA
>JBIKNA010000094.1:0-19892 GCA_044358965.1 Polyangiaceae bacterium | reverse complement strand
CCGCGCGCCTCCGTCGTGCCGACGGTACGCAGGCCCACTGGAGATATGTTCCTCGCTGCGCCTTCCGATCCGCAGGTGCCCGCGGCTCCCCCCACCGGTGTGGCGGTCGCCAAAGTCCAGGCCCCAAGCCGCCCGTCGACTGCGCCGGCCGTCGAGCGGTCGAGCAAGGCCCCAAACCTTTGGCCCGACTCCCGCGCGGAGCCCGAAGCCCACGTATTGGGTCCCCGAGGCCCAGGCGCGCCGCTGGTCCCCGAAGATCTGCGCTCGAGGAGCGCGCCGCCGGCCAGGGCCGCATCGGCGTCAGCACCGGCCCCCGCCCCCGAGGCGCCTGCGCCCGAGCCCCTGCTGTCACCGCGCGCCGAGGCCACGCGTCCCCTCCTGTCTTCGCTACCTCCCAACCGCAGGTCGTCGGACACGCAGGTGCATGCGCAACCCGGACGAGGCTCCGGCGGGTTCGAGCGCCGCCGCACGCACAACAGCATTCCCATGTCGGCGCTGCCGCTTGCCCCCCTGTCCATGCAGCGCCCCAGCGATTCGCCGCGCGAGGCGAGCAGCGACTCGTTCATGCGCGGAGCCTCACTGGCAGCCATCACCATCGACCCCAATCCGCCCGCGCTCCCCAAGGCGCCCTTGCTTCCCAAACCAACGGGCGCGCCCGAACGGGCCAGCGAGTTGTCGTTGCCTGCAGGTCTCACTCCTTCGGCCACGCTCGCCCTCGATACGCTTCCCCGCTCGGTCATCGAGGCGCGCATCCAGTTCATCATGCTCACCCGCGAGTTGGGAGCCCGTTACCAGAGCCGCCAGGGCCTCGACCTCCGCATGGATCTGAGCGGCCTCGAGGCTGTGCAGCACTACCTGGCCGAGGCCTACCCCAAACATGTCGTCAGAAGCCCCGAAGAGGCCTACGACCTCCGGATGCATGGGGCGTTCTTGAGCGAACTCTTGGCCCGGACGCTCGACGCCGACTGGATCGACATCGACCATCAGGACCTTGGCCATTGGGTCATGTTGGTTCCATCCGACGCGCGGGTGCATCCCTTCGGACGCGTGCTGCGTTATGTGGCGCAAGGTGCCCGGGAGCGCGATCTGGTGAGCTTCTACTTCGAGCTACAGACGCGGAAACGCGCTTGACGGTCTACATCACCCGGGCCGGCGCAAAGCGCCTGCAAGACGAGCTGCTCTCGCTGCGAACCAAGCAGCGGCCCAAGATCGTGCAAGAGGTCGCCGATGCGGCCGCCCAGGGTGACCGCAGCGAGAACGCCGAGTACATCTACGGCAAGAAGAAGCTCCGGGAGATCGACCGGCGCATGCACTTCTTGATCAAGCGCCTCGAGAGCGCGACGGTCATCGACCCCAAAGACCGCCCCGTCAGCGAACGGGAGCGGGTCTTCTTTGGCGCGACGGTGGACATCGAGGACGAAGACGGCCGCGTGACCACTTACCAAATTGTCGGGGAAGACGAGATCGACCTCGCGGCCAAGCACATCAGCTACAAATCACCACTCGGCGCTGCGCTCATGAAGAAGAAGGCCGGTGACACGGTCGTTCTTCGAAAGCCCCAAGGCGAAGAAGACGTGACCATCGTGGCCGTGCGCTACGAGTAGCGCACGATTGCGCGGCCAACGGTGCCGCGACTATTGCGCTTGGATCCGGTACTGCGAGCCCGACGTAGCATTGACGTCGTGAAGGTAGAACGCGTAGGTGCTGCCCGCCTGCACCGCACGGGCAGTGGGGTCGGTGCCGCCATTGGGGATCGGGCTATTGGTGTTGCCGTGGGGGAAGCCGGGGGAGCCAGCATGGATGATGTGTCCGGTGCTGTCTTGGTTGACGAAGCGAACCTTCACGTTCGCCGCAGTACCCACGGCCACGGGGATGGTCTTGGGCGCGTCGATGTAGTCCGTGGTCGACGGGTTCATCTTGATGGCTAGGGTCAGCGTGGGGTTGACCGTCAACTTCACCTCGGCCTCGCGGGAGACCGGCGTCGACCCAGCAGACCCCGCCGCAGCCACCTTGACGGGGTAATCCGCTGGCGCCGTCGTCGTCTTCGTGGTGACGGTCATCATGGCCGTGGCCGCAGCACCGGACAGCTGCAGTTCGGTCTTGTCAAAGGTGATGCTCGCATCGCCCACTGCGCCCACCGCAGACAGCTTCACCGGCCCGCTAAAGCCGTTCTTGGGCTCGACGGTAACCTGGACCTTCATGGTCTGGGCCATGTCGGCGCTTACGGTTTGCTTGTCGAGAATGATGTCGAAGGACCCACCCGCCGTCGGGGTCGTCCCCGACGACCCGCTACTCGAGGCAGTAGCCCCGGTGGGGGTCGTCGTCCCGCTCGAACCACGGTTGGTCCCGGAGGTCCCCTCGTCATCGGCGCCGTCGTCCCCATCGTCGGCGGCGCCGGAAGAGGACCCCACCACCGTCTTGCGGCCACGGGACGTCGTGCTCGTTGTGGTCGTGTCGGCGCAGGCGACCAAGAGTGCCGCACCCAAAACCATAGCGATGCTTTCGCGGACGTAGCGCATGGGCGACAGAGCATGCAAACGAAGCGCCAACGACAGCGGACACCGCATGAGGGTGTAAATGTGCGATAGAGCCGCTGATTTCGGCGCTCGACGCGCCTTTGGAATCCGCTTCCGCTGCACAGATCTCGCGCTGCCGGATTTCTGCGGCGGGGCTGAGGTGAGCTGAGGCCTCAGTGCTGCGGGGTAAAGTCTGATCCAGGTGCATGGGTCTCGGCTGCCCCACGCCGAGCACGGCGCAAGACCAGCAGGGCGAAAACCAGCGCGCCCGGAGCCCCCCAGCCCGGGTGGACTGGTGCGGTTTCGCCGGTCGTGTCGCAGCTGCAGCCTTTGGCCCGAGGGGCGTCAGCGCTCTTTGCCGTGGGCGCCGGGCCGGGCGGTATCGAAGCGTCTGGCGCAGCCTCTGCGGTCGCGGGCCCAGGAGGCGTCAAGAGCGGGGCGATGGCCACTTGCATCGCCGCCCAAGGGGCAACGCAGGTCGCACACGCTCCGAGCGCGCCATCGATGTTGGCGTACCCGGACAGCGGCGCAAAGGTCTTGGCATCGAGCCCCGCGCGAGACACAAGCTGTGCTCCTTTTCCGTTTTCGCAAAGAAGGACGCCCTGGGGCGTCGATAGCAGGCAAAGCCCTCCCGTTTTGGCCACGGGCTCGAAGTGCTCGCCGCGGTCCGTGGAGCGGTACACGCCGTGGGCATCGAGGCCTGACGCCGCGTAGTAGCTAGCCCCGTCGGCACTCTTCGAAAATCCGTACATGGCGCTCGCCATGCGCAGAACGCGACGGAAGGCTTTGCCCCCATTGGTCGATAGAAGAAGCTCGCTGCCCTTGTTGGACAGACGCCGGACCAGAACCCGCTCGCGATCTTTAGGATCCACTGCGGACACGAAGAGGCGGCCGCGCTGTTCGCCTTCTTCGAGCTCGAGGGCCACGGGCAGCTCTTGGTACGTGGCTCCCCCGTCGTCCGAGCGGTACAGGAGCCCCTCCTCGTTGGCGCCCTTCTGCACCGTCACGTACAAACGCTTCGCATCAGAAGGCGCCACCTCGAAGGTAAGCGCCACAGCACCTGGGATCTGGCCCTTGGCCCTCTGGAACGCCTTTTTTCCGCCGCCGCGAAAGACCTGCACCGGACCTTCGGGTCCGCCAGTTATGGCTGCCACCGTTCCGTCCTCGTCGAGCGTCAGATCGCGTACCAGTTGCCCCGCAAGCTCCGGCACATCTCGGAACGCGCACCCATCGTCCGTGTATCGCAGACCTCGCTCGAGGCCCACGTAGAGCCTCCCCGTGGGGGTCACCGCGATGGGCGGGTCCCAGGTGCCGGAGAACCCCATGGCCTCCTCGCAAATCCATCGCCAGTGGGCGCCCCCATCGACGGACTTGAGCACCCCAAAGGTGGCGCGCAAGAACACGACCGAACCGTCGCCCCCAGGAATCGATAAGATGCTCTGTGCCCTGGGAAACCTTCCGTTGGCCAAGCTTGGCGGCGCGAAGAGCAAGACCACCCCCAAAACGCACCAAGAGACCCACCGCGTGATTCGTCGCACCGTCTTCTTCTACCCTGCCCTGCTGGCCTTGTGGGCGCTCTCCGCCGGCGGCTGCGACCGGTGCGGCAAAGGCAAAGGGCCGCTCACCCCTGGGGCACCGATCGCAACCCCCGCCGTCCGGGCCGCCTATGTCACCAACAATGGATCGGACTCGATCTCGGTGCTCGATCGTGATGGGGACACCGTGACCACGGTGCCCGTGGACCTCGACAAGGGTCGCGCCGAGGCCCCGCATCACCTGGCCGTCGACGCCAAAGAACAGCGCGCCTTCGTCGCGCTCGCCTTCCCGCCGGCTCCCAGCAAAAAGAAAGATCCCCACGCGGCCCATGGTCGCGCCGACGACGTGGGGCAGCTCGCCCTCCTGGATCTGCGCGACTTGAGCGTCCAAAAGAGCGTGCTTGTGGACGAGAACCCCGGCGACGTGATCCTGTCGCGTGACCGCAAGAAGGTTCTCGTGACCCACTACGACATGCAACGCGCCATGACCGTTGCCGCAAAAGGAGGCGGTAGCCCGGCCACCATGTTCGCGCAGCTCCAGGTGTGGGACGCCGGAACGCTCACACTGTTGGGGGCGCGGCCGGTGTGCGTCGCCCCGCACGGCATGGACCTGTCTCCGGACGACGCAAATGTGTACATTGCATGCTACGGCTCCGACGAGCTCGCCGTGGTGGACCTGCGCGGCACCGAGTTTCCGGTGTCCCGGTTTCCTTTGGGTGCAACGCCCGGTGTGCCGGGTGTCCCCCGCTACGGCCCCTACTCCGTGGCCGTGTCACCGGGTGGTCAACGCGTTGTCGTGGCCAATCTCGAATCGAGCGATCTCAAGGTCTTCGACACAAAGGCGCGCGCCTTTGCTGCCGATGGAGACGTCGTACTGGGCGCCCGGGCTTTTTTCCCCGTGTTCCTCGACGAAGACACGTTGCTTGTCCCCACGCAGGCCCCGGACGGCCTGGTCCGCGTCGATCTCCAGACCCACACCGTGACTCGTCGGGCGGCCTTCGCCAAAGACCAGTGCGAGCTGCCTCACGTCGTGCGCCAAGCCAAAGACAAGCGCACCTACGTCGTGTGCGAAGGCGACAAGAAGGCCGCTGGCGCCGTCGTCGAAGTCGACGCCAGCACGCTGCAGATCAAGCGGCGGTGGGCTGTCGGCGTGTATCCCGACGGCATCGACTTCGGCGACTAGAAAACGCTTTAGAACCTACTGCGCCCCCGAAGCCGTCACTGCGCGCGGAGTTCAATCCGCGGGGAATCCCTCGGGGCTCGCTCCCGCCTTGGCCTTCGGGCGCTCGTAACGATGATGAAACGCCTTCTACTCTGGCCCGGCGGCACCGCGGCAGCAACGGATGCCGGTCTCGCCGCCGCCGTACTCGGAGCCGTGGCCGATCTGGAAGCTGCGACAGGCATGACGACTCGGAATCCACCAGGAGCCTTTCATGACCTCTCGTGCACCTTTCTGCGCGCGATTGTCGGCCTCGACCCACTCTTCGAGGTTGCCGGACAAGTCATACACACCGAATGGACTCTTGCAGCGGGGGAAGGCGCCGCCTTTGGACCGATGATCGACCAAGCGCCCCGTGCGCCCGAGATTCTGGGTGATGTCCGTGTTGCATGCGGTGGCATCGCGCACGAACCCATAGGGGTACGGGCGCATCTCTTCGCCCTCGCAGGCAAACTGCCACTCGCTCTCTTTGCATAGTCGCGCGCCACGGGCGGCGCACAACCGCTGGCCATCGGAGAAGCTCAAGAAGTTCTGCGGTACCGCTTCGCCCGGAGCTTGTGCCTGCCCGGTGTATTCCACCTGGTCGATGCAGAAACGCATGGAGACCCGCGGCCCCGCGCAGCGCGAAGGCTGCGCGTACTCGGCACACCGAAAGTGCTGGTAGGGCCCCGGCGGGTCCATCCAGCGTAGGCACCGCTGCACCACATCGGGGCAGTAGTTCCCCTCCACCAAGACCATGCCCGCAGGGCACGCAGCACCAGCGCCCTGGCCATCGGTGTGCGGCCCCTGCGATGCCCAGTCGGCCTCGGGACCTTGTTCGGGCGCATCCGGCGCGATGTGGCTCCCTTTGGACTTGCACGACGCCACGACCACGAGCGCAGCGGCGAACGCCCAGGTGTGCCGATGTGCGCTTGCCATGGCCGGCGTGATACCAAGCTGCCCCCATCAAACCAAGGCAAAACGCTTTGGCCCCACAGAAACTGGCGCCGGACCGGCCGCAAGCGCAAACTTGATGCAAGATGCAACGATACATCGGCGCATGGCTTGCGCTCGGCGGCATTGGCGTCGCCGCATGCCAGCCACCACAAAACACCGCGGCCACACCGTACGACGACGCCAGGCCCACGACGACCGGCCCCGCTCCATCCAGGGCGCCCGGCGCTGCGTCGGCCGAGGCGCAGCCATCCGACGCAAGCGCTTCGGCGCAAGACAGCAGCAGCATTCACGATGCCGGTTCCGTTACGGACAGCACCATAGCGGGCGCTTGCCCAAAGGACATGGTGCTCGTCTCCGGCAGCTACTGCCCCAAACCCAAGCATGAGTGCCTGCGTTGGATGGACCCGCCGGGGCCCTATCGCGACTACCGGTGTGCAGAATACAAGATGCCCGCGGTATGTACCGTCGAGCGTGAGTCCAAACGCTTCTGCATCGACCGCGAGGAATACGTGGCCCAAGGCGAAACACTGCCGCTCGCCAACCAGAGCTGGACCACGGCAGCCAAAGTCTGCGAGGCGCAAGGCAAGCGCTTGTGCCTAGAGAGCGAATGGCAGTTTGCCTGCGAGGGCGAAGAGATGCGCCCGTACCCCTACGGGTTTCGAAGGGACGCCAAGGCCTGCAACATCGACCGCTCGGACTTGGGCACCAGCGGTCAGGGGCTCGCGGATTTGCGCGCGCCCCAAAGTGCGTACCCGGGCTGCCTGAGTCCCTTTGGCGTGCACAACATGAGCGGAAACATCGAGGAGTGGTCGACGCTGGACGAAGGCAAAGCGCCCCAGCGGTCGAGCATGAAGGGGGCTTGGTGGCTCCCGGGCAAGAACACATGCCGCGCCGCGACGCTCGGGCATGGAGAGATCTACTTCGGCAAGCAGGTGGGGGTTCGCTGCTGTAAGTCCTGATGCAGGGACGCCGGCCGCGCTTGGACCTCAGCTGCCGTACTTGGCTACCAGGGCTTTGGCGCGCTCGACGAAGCCGGCCAGGTGGAACCGCTCGAAGTCGGCCCAGGTCGACAGTGACAACGTGTCCTTGACGCCGTCGACGAAGAGCTTGCCCCACAGGTGATCGATCTCGTGCTGGTACGTCCCGGCGGTAAGGCCCTTGGCCTCGATGTCGATGTCCCCGCCATGCCGGTCCCACGCCTTCACACGAATGTGCACGCAGCGCGGCACCTCGCCGCGCAGGTTGGGCACGCTGAGGCACCCCTCGTAGTTCAAGAAGGTCTCCTCCGTCAGCCAGGTGATCTCCGGATTGACGAGTACCGTGAGCGGGATGTTGGGCTTGTAGGGGTACCGCGGGTTGTCCTTGACGTGCAACGCGCAGATCATGACTGGCTCGTAGATCTGCGTCGCCGCAAGGCCTGCGCCATTGGCGTCCATCATGGTCTCCACCAGATCATCGATGAGGCGTTGCGTTGCCGGTTCCAGCAGTTCTTCTTTGCTGAGCACCTTCGCGGTTTGCCTCAATACCGGGTGCCCCAGGGTCGCGATCTTGCGGATGGCCATGGCGACAGAGTGTAGCGCGGACAGCCCGCAGCGTCGCCAGACGCTCGGAAAAGGCCGGGCGAAGGCCCTAGAGCCACTTCTTTCGACGGAACCAGCCGAGGATGCACACCGCCGTCACGGTCATCAGAAGAAGCGCGCCAGGGTAGCCGTAGCGGAGCTTGAGTTCGGGCATCCAATCGAAGTTCATGCCGTACACGCCGGCAATGAACGTGAGCGGCAACATGACCGTGCTCATGAGCGTGAGGGTTTTCATCACCTCGTTGAGGCGATTGGACTGCAGCGACAGGTGCGCATCGAAGAGCGATGTGAGCAATTCACGCGCAGCGTCGACCTCGTTGATGATGCGCGCAAAGTGGTCGGACACGTCGCGAAAGAAGGGCAGCGCATCTTGCGGCACTTCGTCGAACTCTCCGCGGGCAAGCCGCAGCAACAAGTCGCGCTGGTGGTTGGTCATGCGCTTGAGTTCGGACAGCGCGCGCTTGAGCGTGAAGATGCGCTTGAGCTGACGCTCCGGCCGGTGTCCCCGGAGGCTCTGGAACAGCTCCGCCTCGATGGCCTGGATCTCTGTTTCGTAGACGTCGAGCAATGGACCGATGTTGCTCACGAGCTCGTCGAGCAGGCTGTGTGCGAGCCAAGACACGCCGCGGGACATGGCCCGGGGGTTTCGAAGCACCAACGTCCGAACACAATCGACGATGCCGCGGTCTTTGGCGTGGGTGACCAAAAAGCGGGCGCCGATGATTAGGTCGAGTTCCACGGGTTCCAGCGTCATGTCGGCGCCACCTTTGCTCGTGGCCCCGTGAACCAAGAGCTGCAAGTAGTTGCCGTATTCTTCGATCTTGGGCACGGCACAGTCGTCCCACAGGTCCGTGACCGTGAGCGGATGCAGCTCGAAGACTCGAGTCAGTGTTTCCGCCGTGTCCTCTTCGGGCGAGATGAGGTCGACCCAGACGGTGGCGCTCCGGGCGAGCGCGCTCTCGACCTCGGGCCATTCCACGCTCTGGGTTACGTGTTCGCCGTCCCAGATCAGCGCGCGCACGGCAGATCGCCTCTAGCGCTTCTCGGCCAAGATCATGGTCCGCGGCGAGTCGCCCCCAAAGAACACGCCCGGGGTGGCCGTGGAGCCGCTGACCTCGGCCACGCGGAACCCATGCTCGTGGAGCAAGCGGCCCAGCTCGTGGAGCGCGTACAGGCGCACGGAGTACTCGATTTCGCGGGTGCGGCCGTCATCGAGCATCATGGTGCGCTTGACGCGCATGCGGCTCGTGATCCAGTCGATGCTCATCTCGTCCATGCAGATGCAACCATCGCCCTCGAACCACACGAGCGACGGCGCCTGGCGTCCGATGAAATCTCGATTGACGACGTCGAGCAGAAACTGCCCGCCCTTCTTGAGCGCCCGGTGTACCCGCTGGATGACCTGAGCGTTCTTCTCTTCTTCGAAGTAACCGAAGCTCGTGTTCCACGAGTAGATGCCATCGAACATCTCCTCGTAGACCATGTCGCGCATGTCGCCTTGAACGAAGTTGAGCGTCTGGCCCCGCTCTTCGGCCTCTTCGGCGGCCCGGGCCAACATGGGCAGGCTGAGATCGTAGCCGGCCACCTGATAGCCACGACGCACGAGTTCGATGGCGTGGCGACCGGTGCCACAGGCGAGGTCGAGCACCATGGCGCCTCGGGCAACACCGAGGCTCTCCTCGATGAAGTCACACTCTTTGCCGATCTGCTGGTCCGTCATGCGCGGCGTGGCGCGCAGGAAGTCGTCGTTGAACAGCTCTTCCCACCACGGCCTCGTCCGCTTGCGACCAGCGGCGTCGGCCATGGAGGGCGGCGCGAGCACGTTGCCTGGCTGCGGAGTCTTGTTCGAATCTCCGGGGGCCGAGCGGGCGGCCGGCGGAACCACCACCGGGGGCACCGCGGGAGCAGACTTGGGGGCAGGCGCCGGCTGGCTGGCTGCGGGGGGCGGGGGCTTGGGGGCCGAGAGGCTCGATACCGCAGGGGTGACCGGAGGCACCGAGGGCGAGGGCGCCGGGCGCGATGGTGTGGGCGACGAGCCAAGGGCCAAGGGCACGCTGGGGGCCTTGGCGCGCGGCGGCGGCACCGGTGGCACACTGCCCAAACGAGCGCGCATCGGCGGCGGCGCCGAAGGCGTCGCGGGCGCCGGCACGGGCCGGGAATCGACGGCAACCAGGTCCTCGGCGCGGATCTCCGTGAGCTCGGGCGCCGTTGGCCTTGGCTTGGCCGCATCGGTCACGTCGCCTTCGCTACCAAAGTCGGGCGCGAAGTGCGGCACCGTAGGGGGCGGCTCTGCGTTGGCGTCGCCAGCGGCGAGCACGGAGCCGTCGCTGATGGGCTCTTCGGTATCGACGGGGATCTCTTCGGATGCAGGACCGTTACGCGCGGACAGCGGCGCATCGCGCTTGTCGGCCGCCGTGGGCTGGAACGGCGTCCAGCTGTCTTCGTCGAGCATGGTCTTTTGCGGCGGGGGCAACGGCGGCAGCGGCGGCGCGTTGTCGCGTGCCGACGGCGGATCCGGTGAAGGCGGCTCGATGATGAGGATCGGCGCGTGGACCTCGGCGGCGGGCATCTTGTCGGACGAGGGCCGGACGACCTGGTCGTCGGGGATCCGCAACAACATCTTGGAGCGGCTCTTGCGCTCTTTGGGCGGCTTGCTGCCGCGATCCGAGGCAGGCTGCGATGGAGCCACCGGCGGCGGCGGCGGCGCGTTGTCGTCTTCGAGGATGATGTCGTCGATCTCGGCCTGCGCCTTGGTGCGCATGGTGGTGTCGGCGCTGGGCCGATCGGCGAGCGGGATCTCGGACTTGCCCGCCTGCCCGCTGCCCACGCCAGAGCCTTCTTGGTTGCTCATTCGGCCACCCGCGCCTTGGCCAACGGCTCGCCCATGCGGCTGGGCCCCGCGCCACGGCAGAAGTCCGGGGCGGCCTTGGGAGGAATGAGCACAACGGCCGTGGACCCCAAGTGGAACTTGCCGACCTCGTCGCCCTTGTCGAGCACAAGGTTGGCTTCGTGGTCGCCGTAGGGCACATCCCGAGCATCGATGCCTGCGACGGTGATGCGGCCGACGATCATGGCCGACACCATCACCACGTAGACGCGTCCGAAGACGGGGTTGTCGATGGCAATGGCCACACGCCGATTGCGCACGAACAGACCATCGATGTGTTCGAGGCCGATGGCGTTGACGGGGAAGTAGTCGCCCGGCAGTGAACGCACGAGGGTCATCTTGCCCGCCACGGGCGTATGCACGCGGTGGTAATCGCGGGGAGACAGGTAGACCACGCACCCGAGGCCCCCGACGTAGGACCTTGCCTCGTCGAGATCACCGATCAAGTCGCTTGTGCGGTACGCCGTGCCCTTGACGAAGAACGTGCTCGACTCGTCGATGGGACCGAATGCATCGATGCGCCCATCGGCTGGCGAAACCAGCGTGCCCTCGGCGGGGTCCACCGGCCGAGCGCCGGGCCGCAGCGATCGCGTGAAGAACTCGTCGAAGTTCCGGAAACCACCGGACTGCTCGCACTCTCCAAGATCGACCGCGTAGGCCTTGCAGTAGGCTCCGAGCACGGCCCGCTCGAGCTTCGGGCTCCAACGCACGTCGGCCAGACGCCCGGCAAACCGGGTGATCTCCTCGCGCGGGAGGACCCGCAGCAACTGCGCAGTGGCGAAGGTCAGCGAAAATCGCACGAAGGGTTGCCCCCGGACGGGGTGGGAGTGGATGAAATGGCAGGACTTTTGGGTCTGGCTGACCCAGGAACCACCGATGCTATCCGCCCGACTCCCGGTCGGTCAATCGTCGCCGCCGGGTAGCCGCAGAAGGCCACATTCCCAGGCTCCCGCGCGGCGTCCCCCCATGCGGCCGCCCCGGACGCTCTTCAGGTGACGGCCCGTTGGCAGCCAGTAGCGGCCCGGGTGTCAGTCGTCGAAGGCCCAGGCCTTGGCGGCCTCGCACAGCGGGCCCGCCTCGAAGGCCGGTGGGCAGGCGACCTTGGGCAGGAACGGGTCGAGGGCGCGCCCAGCCTCGAAAGCGCCGGGAGCCGCCGGATCGTTGCGTTGGAGCAACAGGCTCCCCCTTTGGGCCCACCATGCCGTGGAAGGCGCCGCCAAGTCTGCCGGCTCTCCCAACGCAGCCCACGCGGCATCGGGGGTACTCTCGAGCGCCCGAGCCCGGAGCTGCCGAGGCTTGGGATCTTCGAGCCACTCTTTGGGCAGCTTTTGGAGCTCGACGTTGGCCTGCTGCGTATGCCCGCGGCGCAGAAGCAACTCGCCGAGACGGATGCGGTCGCGACTGTCGGCGATGGCCGGAGGGGCCGCGCCCCCAAGGCCCAAGAAGCGCGACAACGGCGTCACCTTGCGACGCATCAGATCGCCGCGCCACTCCGGGTCCCACTTTCCAAGCGACAGTCCTGTGACCTGCACGAGCGCCTCGTCGACCGAGCGCGTACGCATGGCGGTCAGCAACTTGCCCAAGGTGCCCGGCGGCGAACGGTCGACGATGAAGTTGATGACACTGGTGACCTGCGCGTAGGCCACCTGCGCTTCGTCGGCGCTGGGCAACATGGCCAGCGAGGGGCCCATGTTGTCGAGCTGTCGGTCCATCTTGAGCTCGATGCCCCGCCGGGCAACGGCGTCTGCACTCGGCTTGTCGTCGAAGGGGCTGGGGGGCCGCCAGCGAACCTCTTCGCGCTTCGCCACCCCCTCTTGGAACCAGAGGGGGGCCTGATCCAGGCTGGCCCGGGTGATGGCCAGGTGCGTGAGCTCGTGGGCGATGGTGTCGCGGAACGGATAGCCCTGCCCGGTGGCGCGCGGCGACAGCATGGTGACTCGTCCCCACTTGGCGACGGCCACGGTACCGGTGGTGCGCGCCGCCTCGTAGGGCAGGCCCGTAAGCGAGCTCAGCGAAACGTGATCGCGCACCATCACGATTTGCGTGGGCCTTGGCCAGGTCACGCCAAGGTCGGCGCTGAGCACGTCCCGAGCCCGAACCACGGTGTCGACGATGATGGGCATGAGCGGCGCATCGGCGTCGTCTTGGAAGCGCACGCTGACCCCATGTACGTCGTCGCGCAGAAGCAACGTCCCGGCCATGGAGCGTGCACACCCGCGGGCGAACTCCCCGAGAGGACCTGCGTCTTTTTCTTCGACGACGCCCTTCTGGGCCAACAAGGCCGCCGCACGATCGCAGTCGCATTCGTGGAGTGCCAACTTGGCTTTGACGACGGCCACGAGCGGCACCTTGTCGTCGAGGGGCGCCAGGAGCTTGCGCGCGTCTTCGAGATCCCCGGCGGTGACGGCCTCGGAGGCCAGCATCTCGACCACGGGCCCCACGGCCCGCGCGGGCACTGGACCCGCAAAAAGGCCCAAGCCAAGCGCCGCAAGCGCAACCAAGGGGGACAGGTTTCGCCCGCTCATCGCAGAAGCCCTTCGACGTAGCGCTTGAGCGCCGGGTCGTAGCGCGTGTTGCTCCCCTGCCCCAACCCACGCAGGACGCGCTTGCGGAACTCCTCGGGCCCTTTGTGCGCATCGGCCCCGGGGATGTCGGCGTGCGCACTCTGCGGCGCGCGGTCCCCATCTTTGCCGTTGCCCGACTCGTCGTCGTTGCCCATGGCCTCACGGGCGGCCTGCAGGTTCTCTTGGGCCCGCTCCTGCTGCTCTTTGGCCTTGGTCGCGTCCCCTTGCTTCAGGGCTTCTTGCGCTTTGCGCGCGGCCTCCTCGGCTTTGCGAAGGGCTTCTTTGGAGGGCTGCGGAAGGGCCTGGTCTTGGTCCTTCTGGCCCAGCTTGCGCATGCGCTCGGCCAACTTGCCCTCGTCTTCACCGACCTTCTGCAGGTCTGGTCGCGCGCGCCCCTCGCTGCCCTTGCGCGCTTCGGCGCGCTCTTTCTTGATCTGGTCGATGACCGCGCGAAGTTTGTCGCGGGCCTCCTGCGTCATCTTGGTGCGGCGTCCGTCGCCCTGGCTCTTGTCTTCGAGCTGCGCACGCTCTTGCGCTTTGTCCAGAGCGTCCGCGGCGCGCTGGCTTCGGTCTTCCGCCGACTTTGCGTCGCCGTCTTCGAGCGCTTTGGCGGCCCCGTGAGCTTGCTCACGGGCCTGCGCGGCACGTTGATCCCAACTGTCGCCAACGCCTTGCTGCGGCAGCCCCTTGACCGCCTCTCGAATGGCGTCCGCTCCCTTTTTGGCGAGCTCCTTCATCTTGGAGATCTCTTCCGGCGACGCATTCTTGTCGAGCGCACGGTCCACTTTGCTGGACTGGCCAGCGTGGTCTTGCGTGATCTTGTCGAGCTCCCCGGCAGCTTCTTGGAACGCGTTGTCTGCATCGCTGGGCGAAGACTCGCCGGACGACGACGGATCGCCACCGCCAGATTCGGTGCTTGGCGCCCCCAGGCTGCTCGAGCCGCCCTTGGAGCCAAACGAAGCGTCGGGCTCCCGGAGGCGCAAGGCGAGATCTCGGGCTGCCAGCTCGGCGTGGACGAAGTTGCCGGCGCTGCGCGCCCGGCCAACCCGACGCACGTACGCCGTGGTGAGTTCGCCCAAGTCGTGCCCAAGCCCCCCCAAAGCCCCGAGCGCCGTCCCGCCCGCCTGCAGCACACTCTGATCGACGTCCATGCGCCCCTCGGCCAGCGCCCGAGCGCTGGCCGCCTGCGCGGAGACCGTGGCCAGCACCAAATCGTCTGCAACGTCTGCCAACCGCTTGCTTACCTCTTTGGCGTCTTTGAGGCCCTGACCTTGCACTGCGGCATCGATGACGAGCGTCAGGCGTTCGTGCGCACGGACATAGGCGGCAAGTGTCCCCGCCGAAGGGCTCTTGGCATACGCCGACGTAGGGGCCGAGAGCTTGGCCAGCTGCGCGCGCAGCACACGTCGCACATTGGCCGGCAAGCCCACCGCCGCGCGACCCGAAATGGTGGGCTGTGTGGACTGCTCCAGGGCCTCCTTGAGCTTGGCTTGCCGGGCCTCGACCTCGGTCTTGTGCGTGGCGCTGCCCGAGGGCAAAGCGCGCAGCACATCGGCCAGCATGTCGACAGCAACATCGCGAAGAGCTCGCAACATGGCCAAGCGCTTTTGCTCGGCCTCGCCCACCGCCGGCGGCACCACGGTGATGGGAGCGCTCTTGCCCCACTTCGGTCCGCTGACGGTGTCGTTGTCTTTGGCCTCGATGGTGATTTCGATGGGCACATGGCTGCCGCGCACAAACGGATCGCTCAGGCGGACGACCTGGCCGCCACGATCGGTGCGGGTCTCGCCATCGAGTCTGCTCAGCACCCTGCGCTCTTCACGGGCGCCAGCGCGAAGCACCAGATTGACCTCGCGCAGGCCGTGATCGTCCTCGGCCTGGTAGCGCACGGGGATTTCATCGCTCTCGGCGTCGGCTACTCGCACCGTACGCGGCGCGTCTTCGAGCACGACCCGCGGCGGCAAGTCGGGCAACACACGCACATTGAGCACGACGGAATCGGCGACGGTGATCTCCGCAAAGCGCGCAACGATTTCGAGCGTGCCGTCGGTCATGGCCACGTAGCGCGCCGACAAGTGACCATCGCCATCGTCCACGAAGGGCGTTTCTGTCTGGCCGTCGGTGACAGCGATGGGCTGCCCCGGGCGGAGACTCCGCGCACGAACCGTCAGCGTCGCGCCCTTGGGCACCACGATTTCGGAGGACGCAGGCCACCGGGACTCCTCGCGATGCAGGTACTCCGGGGGCCGGACGATCACGGCCACGTCATCGACGTAGGCCAACGCAACCGGGGCGCGACCTTTGTGCGCCAACAGCACGTCGGCCCCCTCGATGATGCGGAAGGGCCCGGCGCCGACGCAGGCCGAAGCCCCAAGAGCCATGGCGCCGATGGCCACCAAGCCGAACATGCGCGCGCGGCGTTTGCCTGCGCGCAGCACACCTTCTTGCGGGACAGCCTGCGCCGAACGCTCGAGGTGCAGGGACACGAGCTCCCGCGACACGCCGGGCTCGGGTTCCCGCTCCGCCAACGCGAGGGCACGGAGCGCGGCACTGGCGCGCGAGGCATCGTCACGAAGGCGCCCAAGAACGTACCGCGGGTCCGTGAGCACGCGCCGCACCCGCTGCCACACGACGAGGGCCGTCACGAAAGAAACGAACAAGAGGCCCGCGGCCTCGGCGCGGGCCAAGGGCGTGCCCTTGCGCGCCCACACGAGCGAGAGCAAGCCAACGGCCCACACGCTGAGCACCGCGGACCATGAAAGGGGGCCACGCACGGCCCGCCCATACGGCTCCGTCAGCTCCCGCAGGTGCCGCAATGCCTCGGCAAGCTCATCTTTTTTGCGCGCTCGGCTCACGGCTCGGCCCCGAATTGTAGAGAAGACCCTGAGAATGTCGACCAGGTCAGGCTCGATGGTCGACACCTGCGGCCGCGGATCATTGGGGCGGCGGGAAAGGAATGGGGAACGGCAGCACGCTGGGCATTGGCGGCAGCGTCGAGGGGATCACCCACGCCGAGGCTGGCGGAAAGACCGGCGGCACCGTGGTGGCTGGCACCGCGGGTGCCCCCGCATCGGCGGCGACGGTGGCGCTGGGCCGGGGTGGCGCGGTCCCGGGGGTACCGGGCAATGGAGGCGCGACGGTGCCCCCACCAGGCAAGAATGGGGCGACCGTTGGCCCCGCCGAAGGGATCGCGCCGCTGCTCGATGCCGGCTCTTTGGGCGGAGCGGCTGTGGGCGACGTGGTTGCCGTGACCGTTGGGGCCGGGTCGGCGCCGTCGGACGGAAGGTAGCCCAGCACCGCAGCGACGCCAACGCCGCCCCCGAGGATGGCCGGCACGATGACGAGCCAGAGCGGGAAGCCGCGCTTGGCCTGCCGCGGCGGCGCGGCACTGGGGCCACCATGGCTCGGATACCCCGGGCTTGGATACCCCGCGGGCGGCGCCATGGGTCCTGGGCCGTTGCCGCCATACCCAGGCATCGGAGCTTGTGCCATGGGTGACGGCGCGCCCATCTGCGTGCGAGGGCCCGCCTGCGGGGTCTGCGCCGCCGGACCGAACGCAGCGGGACCAGGCCCAAAGGTCGCAGCTGCCGGCAAAGGCGCGCCCATCTGCGTTCCCGTCGGACGACCTCGGAAGACCGGCGGGGCCACGTCCGTGCCGGCGCCCGCGGCAGGCAGCGCCCCGGGCCCCGGCAACGCCACCGGAACCCCGGTGCCGAGCACGCCCGTGGGCGACGCTGCCCCCGGGCCCACAGTGATCCCCTTGCGTTTGTGCGTCGCGGCCTCGAGGGCCGCGCGCATGGCCCGTGCGGACTCGAAGCGCAGCTCGGCTTTGGCGGCCATGGCGCGATGCACGAGTCCCGCGAGCTCGGGCTGAACCCCGGGACACGCATGCACCAGCGGCGTGACCTCGCCGCGCTCGACCTTGAGGACGATGACCCGCGCGTCTTCCCCGTTGACCGGCCGCATGCCGGCGAGCATCTCGTAGAGCATGACGCCCGCGGCGTAGATGTCCGCGCGCGCATCGACGCGGTCGGCCGAGTAAGCTTGCTCCGGCGCCATGTACTCGGCGGTGCCCATCATGACCCCGGCCACCGTGAGGTTCTTGGCCGAGGGGTCTGCGTGCCGAAGTTTGGCGATACCGAAATCGATGAGCTTGACGAGCGGGGCCGGGGGGCCGTCGGCATCCGCCGCCGGGTCCCGCGCCGTGGTCACAAACACATTCTCGGGTTTGAGATCCCGATGCGTGACACCCAAGGCGTGCGCCGCTTCGAGAGCCAACAGTATTTGCCGGGCGTAGTCCGAGGCGCGATCGACGCCAAGGCGGTGTTCCCGGTTGAGCACATCGGACAACGGCTCGCCCTCGAGCAGCTCCATCACGATGTAGGCGATGCCCTCGTGGTTGTCGACGTCGAGCACTTGCACGACATGCGGATCGCGAATCTGCGCTGCGACCCTGGCCTCTTGCAGGAATCGATCGACCAAACCCGGCCGTTTGGTCAGCTCGGGGTGCAAGGTCTTGAGCGCCACCCGGGTGCCGAGCATGAGGTGCTCGGCCTCGTAGACAGATCCCATCCCACCATCGCCCACGAGGCGAAGGACGCGATATTTGTCCCTGATGGTCTGTCCAACCTGCAACACGGCGAAGGTGGAATCGACTCTACATCAATTTGCGGGCGTTCACGCAGCGTCCCGCAAAGGCGCGGGCTCGCGGGCGGCCAGAAGCTCGCTGGCGGTGTCGGCATCGGCGATGGCCTCGAACACCGGCTGCAGCCGCCCGGAGGTCTCGCCACCCCAGGCGCCGCTCACGGACATGCCCCGGGCTTGCGGCCCGTCGAGCACCAAGAACAAGCTGGTGCTGCTCTTTTTGGGCTGAGCGATCACGTAGGCGATGCGCCCGCGCTCCAGGTACAGTTCTTCGTCGCCCCGACGGATGAGCACCCGGCGGTTGGTCACAAAATATCGGGTATTTCGCACCATCAGCGCAGGCCGGATCCAGGCCGTGTACAGCGCCGAGGCGCCAAGGCCCAGCACAAGGAGCACGGCGGCGGCCACCGCGGCCACCAAGAGCACCGACAACACCGCCGACAAGGCATGGGTCTTGAGCACCATCGAAAGCGCCGGCACCGCACGCCCCACCATGCGGGCGCATGCCGCAAGCAACATGACGCCGAGCAACATGAACAAGACGCGCGAACGCGTCCACGAGGAAGCCCTCGGGATCGCCGTCCAAAGCACGCGCTCGCCCTCGTCGAGTCGCTGAGGTAACGGCACCGCGCCGCGCGGCCGCGTGGTGTCTGGGTCCGCGCCGCGAATGATGGAGAGCAGGCGGTCCGGTGCCCGAACCCCCGTGAGTTCGAGGCGCAACGTACGAAAGAGCGCGCCCATGGGCACGGCACGCTCGAGAATGAGATCGCCGACGCCGGGTACGTCTTTGGACCAACGGATGACGGCGTAGCTGATCTGGGAGCGGTCCATGCTGCGACGCAGGCCACCACTCTTCGCGATCACATGTTTGTCCGTGATCAGGTACTCCGTGCGCGACAACCACCAGGCCGGCAGCCGACGGCACAAGATGCCTGCGGCCACCGCCGCGAGCGCGAACAGGAGCATGCCGCCCACCGGACGATGCAGCGATCGCGCTGCCACAACTGCGAAGGCCACCGTGACGCCGGAGAACAGGAACGAAACGGCGCTGGCCACGCGATAGGAGAGCGGCGCCGCAAGCCGCTCGGGCCGGGCGGAGCAGAGAACCCGTTCCTGGAAAAGAGAGTCGCGCGCCACGTGGGGACTCTTGGAACATGATGGCGGATCCCCCGGGTGTAAAGGCACCCTCCCCTCGCGGTGCCCCCGCCACCGCCGATAGGTGGGAGAGCACCAGACCTTCGTACCGCCAAGGCGGAAAGTCAGCGCGGCTTTTGCCGCGCTAGGGGAGAGGTCGTGGGATGTTTCGTGACGGCAGCCCCCGGGCGTAGGCCTGCGTCACGAGGCGATGCACGAGCTCAGGGAACGGGATGCCCGCCGCCTGCGCAGCTTCCGGAAAGAGGCTCGTGGCGGTGAAACCCGGCATCGTGTTGATCTCGAGCAGCGTCACCTTGTTTGCGTCGTCCAGGTCTCCCACGACGAAGTCCGCACGCGCCAGATCGCGACAGGACAGGGCGCCAAAGGCCTGCACGGCGACGGCCTGCACCTGGGCGAACACGTCCGGCGGCAGCGGCGCCGGGCACTCGTGCGTGCTGCGCCCGGCGGCGTAGCGAGCCTCGTAGGTATAGAAGGCGTCGTTGGGCGCATGGATCAGCGTCGGAGGCAACGCCGTCGGCGTCGGCGTTGCGAGCACACCGCAGGTGACCTCTTGCCCCACGGCAAACTGTTCGATGAGGGCAGTCTCGTCGACCTGCCAAACGCCATCGAGCGCGGCGCCAAGGAGTTCGACAGTGGCCTCGCGAAGGCGGGCCACGCCAATGGCAGACCCATTGGCGCCCGGCTTGACCACGAGCCGAGAACCGAGCGTCCGGAGCACGCGTTCCGCGGCTTGATGTTTGTCTTCGCCGCGCTGCGCCGTGGTGCCCTTGGCCACCGGAAGCCCTGCGGCTTGGAAGAGCTGCCGCGCCACGGGTTTGTCCATGGCGAGCGCGCTGCCCAAGGTGCGCGACCCGAC
>JBIKNA010000093.1:0-19956 GCA_044358965.1 Polyangiaceae bacterium | reverse complement strand
CACCAAAGGCACGAAGGCCGGAGATTTTCTCCTGGCTCATCTTGTCGGGCATGATGAACACGCACTTGTAGCCGCGCACAGCGGCCAGGAGCGCCAGCGAGGCACCGGTGTTGCCGCTGGTGGCCTCGACGATGGTGCCCCCGGGCTTGAGACCGGCCTCTTCGGCGCGGCGCAAAAGGTTCCACGCCAGACGGTCTTTGTGGCTACCGCCGGGGTTCAGGTACTCGCACTTGACGTAGATCTCGCTCTTGATGCCCTTGGTGACCTTGTTGAGGCGCACGATGGGTGTGTTACCGACGGCCTGCGAGATGTCTCCGAGAGCTCCGTGCATCATGGTGCTTCGAGGATTACGACGGGGAGCATCGACCTCGCAAGAGACCTTTGCCGTACCTATGTAGGTGGGTGCGAAGATATGGTTCCGATGGTGGATTCCGAGGCCCCCGGCAACGAGCAGGAGCTGATGCGGCGGGCCCGGGTGCTGGCCGGGCGGCGGCTTGGGGACCTTGCGGCCTTGGTGGGCGTCGCTGCTGGTGCCGACGGGGTCCGAACCAAAGGAAAGTTTGGCGAGATCCTCGAGCGGGCCCTGGGCGCCACGGGCAAAGGGGCCACCCACGATTTCGAGCACCTGGGCATCGAACTCAAGACGATCCCCATTGGCCCCCGCGGGCCCGTGGAGTCCACCTACGTGTGCACGCTCCCGCTCTCCGAAGCCGCAGCGCTCGAGTGGGAAGCGTCTTGGGTGCGGCGCAAGTTGTCCCGCGTTCTGTGGGTGCCGATCTCGGACTTTGGCGAGGCCAGCTGGCAAGATCGCAGGGTAGGTACGCCCCTTTTGTGGTCGCCAACGCCGGCGCAGACCGAGGTGCTCAAGGCCGACTTCGACGACATCGTCGGTGCCGTGGGCGCGGGCCAAGCCGAGGGCGTTACCGCGAGGCTAGGCCGGTGGCTCCAACTCCGACCCAAGGCCGCGCATTCCGGCGTCAAGACCACGCTCACCACCGAGGACGGCGAACGCGTGCGCATTGGTCCCAAAGGTTTCTACCTGCGCACCCTCATGACCCGCGCGATCCTCCAAGACCCGACGGCCCTGCCGAGCGATCCCGGGGCCGCCCCGCAGTAGGGCCAAGGCGGCCTATGACTTCCGCGGGGGGGCTCGGGGGATTCGAGCGCCAGGCTCCAACGGCGCCACATGGAACCGCTCGCTTCCGCGGTGCGTTTCATGGACAGTGAAAAACGATACGAATACTGGAATCGAGGCCTGTGGCCTTGCGACGGACCCTGAGCCCGAGCCGTGGGCAGCTCGCCCGGCCTACGACTCGCTCAAGCCCGTAGAGCTTCACTCCGCCGGCACGGCGCGGGATCCTGAGCACGAGATCACCGCCATGCGTGCTGCGGTTGCAAAGCAACGCACGCGCGCGGCACTCACAGGGGGAGGCGCGCTGTTTGCCATCGCAGCCCTGGGCTTTGGCCTCTTTGGCTTCGTGGCAGAGCAAGAGCAGACAAGGGCCCGAGAGCGTGTGCAAAGCCACGTGACAGCGGCACAGCCCCCCGCTGCAGCCATGGATCTGCCCAAGGCGGCTCCTGCCAAAGAGCCGGAGGCTCCGGCCCCCACGACCTCGGAGATCCCCAAGAACGGAGGCACCCCCGCATGGGTGCTGGTGGCGCCGGGCGATCGTGCCAAGCAGCTCCGCCGCAAGAAGTGACCTTGAAGCGCGTCCAGGCGCTGCGCGTCAGCCGTCGCGCTTCTTGCGTACCCGCGCGATGAGCGCCAACAGGCTTTTGGTGTCGGTTTTGCGCAGAATCGACGAGACCTGGGTCTTGTACGTGGCCAACGTGACCCGTCGCACCTCGCGATAGGTCTTGGGCTCCATGCCCATCATGATCGCCTCGACGAGGTTGAGCTCCGCTGATGTGAGCCCATAGGCCGGATCTTCGATCTCGATGGGGTCCAGTGGCTGCTGACCGGACTCGGGCGCCGGATCGTCGTCGAGTTCGTCGACGTCCATCTCTATCGGGCGGTTCTGCGCGCGCCTTGCCTCGAGGCTGACCACGTGTACGGCGAACGCGTCGAGGCAGTCGGGTACGGCTTGCTTCGACAGCAAGAAGCCGCCCAGCGTAGAGGCCTCGAGGGCCAGGCGTGGATCGTCGTGGAAGGTGAGAATCCCGGCGGGCACGAGCGGGAACTTGGTTCGGGCGAGGGCCAGCAGCGAGAAGCCTGCGCGGCGGGCGTTTTCGCCGAGCGTGAGGTCGAAGAGAAAGCCGCGCCAATCGCTGTAGGCCTGCATCAGGCGTTGCGCGTCGGCGGCCGAAAAGGCCACACGCGTGCGTAGCCCGTTCTTGCTGTTCTCGAGCCGACGCGCGTAGTAACGCGCGAGGGGAGCTTCGTCGTCGACGACGAGAATGGCCATGTGTTAACGGGTAACGACACGCCGCGGGATTTGGATAGTGTGGTCAAATGTCATATCAGCCTTAAGGCTGATGACTTCTCGGGGAATTTGCGACGATGACCCCCAAGAGCCTGCCGCTTGGGTCGCCGTCGCGGCGGAACGAATGGTACCGCGCCGGGTCGCAACGGGTGCACCCGCCCACGTCTTCGATCTCGTGATCGAGCACGCCCAACGCCCGTAGCTGCGCGCGCGCGGCCTGCCGTAGGTTGACGCGCGCCTTGCCCGGTGCGTGCTCGGGCGCCACGACGCCCGGCTCGGAGGCCTGGGCGATCTCTCGTGCCACGTCCGTTCCAACCTCGAAGCAGCAGGCGCCGATGCACGGTCCGATGGCGGCCAAACAGGGGCCGGGACCCAACGCCCCGCGCGAGGCCTCGAGCACGCCGGCGACAAGGCCGCGCCACCCCGCGTGCGCGGCCGCTACGTGCCCCGTGCTTGGGTTCGCAAGCAGCACTGGCACGCAGTCGGCCACCCGCACGGCCGCGGCGTGGCCTTGTTGCCGGGCGACGATGGCGTCTGCCTCCAGCGCGTGCATGGCCCGCGGTTCACCACCGGTTTCGAGCACCCGGGCCCCGTGGACTTGCCGCGCTTGGTACAGTTGCGCTGCGTCGAAGCCCGTCGCCTCGGCGAACCTGCGGGTGTTCTCGGCCAGGCGTAGGGGGTCCCGGAGCAGCGCGAAATCGAGCGTGCCCTCGGGCAAGGGGCTGACGCCGCCCTCGCGGGTGGAAAAGCCATGCGTAAAGCCTGCGCTTGTGAGCTGCGCACTACGGAGCACCTGCATGGGGGCTCAGTGTATGGGCCCCAGGCCAAAAGGAGAAAGGAACCGGCCGGTCTCGGCGGCTCTGCGGGCCCTTTTTTGCCTGCTTTTCCCCTTTCCGGACTCCCGCGTCGCGTGCGGCGGAAGGCCCGCCAGGTCTTCGGGAAACCATGGTATGACCGATCTCGTCGTGCCGCCCCAGGACCCGTTCATCGGTCGAGACATTCTGAACGGCCAGTTCCAGATCCTTCAAAAGATCGGATCTGGCGGCATGGGCTCTGTGTACAAGGCGCTGCAGCCGCAGATGAACCGCATGGTGGCGGTCAAGATCCTCCACCCCAAGCTGGCCAATCGCAAAGACCTGGTGTCGCGCTTCCGACGCGAGGCCCGGGCCATGAGCCACCTCACCCACCCGAACACCGTGAAGGTGTTCTTGTACGGCGAGCTCGAAGACGGCTCCTTGTACATCGTGATGGAGTTCCTCGAGGGCAAGAACCTCAACCAGGCCGTCAAGACCGAGGGGCCCATGTCTCTCGAGCGCGCAGTGCCCATTCTGGCGCAGGCGTGCGGCGCCCTCGAAGAGGCCCATCGCGCAGGCATCATTCACCGCGACCTCAAGCCCGAGAACATCTTCTTGTGCGAGCAGGGCGGCATGAAGGACTACGCCAAGGTGCTCGACTTTGGCCTGGCCAAGGTGACCGAGCGCGAGATGCGCCCAGGCTCGCTCATCCTTACGCAAGAGGGCATGGTCTTCGGTACGCCCGAGTTCATGAGCCCCGAGCAAGCCCAAGGCAAGCCCCTCACGGCGGCCAGCGACATCTATTCGCTCGCGGTCATTCTGTACGAGGTGCTCACGGGCAAGCTGCCCTTCGAGGCCCGCACGGCCATGGACTACATCCAACTGCACGTGCTGCAGGCGCCCACGCCGGTGCAAGACAAGGCCCGCGAAGGCGTGACGTTCCCGCCGCTCTTGTGGCCGGTCATGGCCAAAGCCCTCGAAAAAAAATCCGACGACCGCTTCCAGAGTGCGGTGCACTTTGCCGACGCGCTGCGGGCGGCGCTCAACGGTGCAAGCTCCATCCCGCCGCCGGCCGTTGGTGCGCAGAGCGCTGGCGCCATCATGACCAGCATGTCGCCCCCGGCGGCAACGCCCGCGACCCCGGCGCCGGCGGCAGGTCCTCCGCCGCCCAAGCCCAAGCCCATCATGGCGCGCACCACGCCGCTGCCGCAGGTCACGGCGCAGCTCAACAAAGACTCCGAGGCACCCAAGGCCCAGGGCGGCACGCCGCTCGGCATGGTGATCGGTGTGGCGCTGGGCTGCCTGGTGCTCGGCGTGTTGCTTACCGTCGTGGCCATGAAAGCCATGGGCAAGTAGCGAGCGCGCCGCGCGCCGTACTTCCGAAAACTACTTCTTGCCGCCGCCCCAGGTGCTGTGGCCCATACACAGCTCATCGCTGAACACGACGCGATGTGCGTCGTCGGGGCCCAGGCTCTTGGCCAGCTCTCGCTCCAGCGCCTTGGCTTGGCCTGCGCGGGACAACATCATCCGCGTCAGCGCAGGCACCTTCTCGCCGGGCGCAGGAGCCTTCTTGTTGCCCGCCAGAATGTCTGCGGCCAGCTGCTGCGCGTCTCTGCGCTCTTGGTTGTTGGCCTCGGACATCAGGTCCGCCACGATGTGCATGCAGCCATCCACGGGAATGCGGTCCGTCAGCTCGCTCTTGCCCAGCACCTCTTGGCACAGCGGCCGCATTTGGGATTCGGCCTCGGCGCGCACCTTCTTGTACGCCTCGGCGATCACATCGGCATCGCTGGGCGCAAGACCAAGACGCTGCAATGTCTCCGCGTCGGGCTTGTAGTCTTTCTTCGAGCACGGCGTCATGAACTTCACGGTGCCCTCTTTGGCCAAGGCCTGCAGATCCTCGGCGCTCAGATCGAACTCACTGCGCTTGGGTGAGGCGTCGCCTTTGCGCTCTTCGGCATCGAGCTTGGTCTTCGCGAGCTCCAGGCGCTTCTCCAGGTCCTTTTTCTGCTCTTCGATGGTCTCGAGGCGCTTTTTGTAGTCGCGCACGGACTCCACCAGGTTCTGGTTCGCTTGGCCCAGGGCGCTCTCTTGCGCGGCGATGTTGGTCGCCTCGCGCTCGCCGTTGGGGCCAACGCGGGCCACGCCGTCGGCGGCAGTGACCGCGCCCTGCCCGGCGACGAGGTCCACGCGTTCTTTGGCGTGGGACACCGCGACCTTGCCCTCGTAGACCAACACGAACATCAATCCCGCGGAGGCCGCTCCGGCGGCGGCCATTTTCCAATCACGCTTGCTCACGTTCTCGTCCTCTCCGTTGGGCCGCAACACATCGACCTTGAAACACGTTCCCAACACCTGCACATCGCCGCCGCTTGTCTGCACGCGAAAGCTGCCGCCGCGCTCGACGCGATAGAACACGCTGCCTTGGGCCTGCTCCACCACGTTGCCCTTCCAGTGCAGCCGGGCCCCGGGCTCCAACACGGCGACGGCGCGGTTGCCAATGCGAACCTCGCGGCGCTCGGCCTCTGCGGTGGCCGACCCCTCGCTGGGGGTAGCGACATTGGTGTACATCATGGCGCCTGCGGCCACGGCAGCAACCGCGCCTGCGGCAAGCAAAAGCCGGGGCCACTTGCGGCGCGCACCCGAGGGCGCCCTTTGCTCTTGCTCGGCGCGCAGGCCCTCTTCGCGGGCCCTCCGCACCACGCGCTCGGCAAAGTCGGTGCTGGGCTCCTCGGCGTTCCACGCAGATAAATCCACCGCGTTCTCGGGGTCTTCGTCACTCTTGCGGTCTTCGCTCATGGCGTGCTCCGGGACGGCTCGTGAAACGCGGTAAGTGCATGGCGCATCTTTTCGCGTGCGCGAAACACGCGGGTCTTGATGGTGGCTTCGGGCGCGCCCAACACCGCCGCCACTTCTTTGAGTGACAGACCATGAAATTCGGCCAGCACCATGGCAGCGCACTGATCGTCGGGGAGCTCCCGCGCGGCCCGCTCGAGGGCGATTCGCAGTTCGCCGCGGGCATGCTCGGCTTCGGGGGAGGCGCCCCCGGGCTGCTGTTCGGCAAGAGCGATGTCGGCCAGGGGTAGGCGCTTCTTCTTGCGCTCATCGAGCGCGAGATGGGTGGCGATGGTGAGCAGCCACGTGGATAGCTTGGCGGGGCCCGCTGGGTCGAAGTTCGGCAGTGCGCGGTAGGCGCGCAGAAACACCTCTTGGGCCAGATCGTCCACGTGGGGGCCGCGGCCCGTCATGCGCGACAGCAGCGCAAACACTTGCCGCTGGTGTTGCACCACGAAGGCGCGAAATGCCATGGGGTCCTGTGCGCGCAAGCTCTCGACGGACAGCCCCGGGGTCGGGCTGGGCTCGGCGCGTGGGTCCATGGCGAGTGCCAGCATCGGTCCTTTTCACGAGCCCGGCGCGAAATGGTTCCCGCCGCCCTCAAAAAAAGGCTACCGCCCGCAGAAAAGCCGAAGCCCCGGCGGTGTCAGTTGACCATGATGCCCACGCGCACGTCTTTGCGCCCCTCGACGAAGCCGCCGGTGCGCGGCTCGAAGCGAACATTCGACAGTGCGCGCCAAGCGCAAATGCAGGCCGAGGGCTCCGTGAGGGAGGGTGAGTGCTGCGCGGGACCGACGGAGATGTAACTGCTGCTCGCGACGGAGCCGTCCATGTTGACGTTGTAACGGAGATCGCAGACGCAACGCCCCGGGTCGAACTCGTCGGTCGAGAACTTGCCTGCAAAACACGACCCAACGGCGGGAATGCGACTCTCGAACATGGTCCTATCGGCCGGCGTCAAGCCTTGGCTGCCGCTCTGGCGCGCCTTGGTGCCACACGGGATGGGCTTGTAGCCGGGCTTGTAGCTGGCTGCGGGGGCTGCACTGGCCGGTGCTGCCGCGCCCGCGTCGACGCGCGCTGCTCCGGGCGCAAGCGGATCGCTTGCTGGCGACGACGGGCGCGGGCTTGCGCCGGGGCCCACGGGGGTGATCGGGGTCACCGGGCTGATCGCCACCGGGGCAGCCGGCGTGACGGGGGTGGGTGGTGCAAGCGCCGTTGTGCCTGCCACGCTTGCGGTGCCGGGCGTTACAGGCACGCTGGGAGTCGCGCTCGACACCGAAGCGCTCGGGGGCGTTGCTTGGGCCTGCGCGCGGTACACCACGTAGCCGCCCCCGGCGATGACGACAAGGAGCCCAAGAACCACAACCCCCACGAGGGCCAACACCAGCCCGCCACCGCCGCCCTTTTTGCTGCCGCCATTGTTGGTGCCGGCAGCGTGGCTTGGTTGCGTGGCGAGCGGATGGCCCGTGCCCGGCGCCGAGGCGGCGGTGGCGTAGGCATGTGGCGGTGTTGGCACAACGCCTGGGGGCAGCGAGCCCACCGGCGGTCCGAGCGCTTGGGAGCTGCCGGTTAGCGGCATGGGGGCTGGTGCCGACGGACGCATACTTGCGTTGGCAACGGGCCCCAGGGCAGCGCGCATCTCGTCGGCACTCTGGAAGCGAAGCGCAGGATCTTTGGCGAGGGCCCGGGCCACGACGGCAGACAGTTGCGGCGTGACCGGCCCCATCGAAGAGAGCGCCGGCGGTACGTGCGTGCCGATGGCGTGCAGCAGCGCGGGCAGGTTGTCGGCCTCGAAGGGGTAGCGACCAGTTATGGCCCGAAACATGGTTGCCCCCACGGCGTGGAGGTCTGCTCTGTGATCTGCGCTTGCGCCGCGTGCTTGCTCTGGCGACAAGAAGTACGGCGAGCCCATGGTGCCGCCCAGTGCGGTGAGCTCGCTAGGCGCGTCGCTCTTGCTGAGCTTCGCAATGCCGAAGTCGAGCAGCTTGACGATGTCTGCCATGCCCGACATGGACACGAGGAAGATGTTGTCGGGCTTGATGTCGCGGTGCACGATGCCCGCGGCGTGGGCGGCGGAAAGGGCCAGCAGCACCTGGCTCATGATGAACGCCACCCGCTCCGGCGGCATCCGTCCCTCGCGGCGCAGGGCCGCGCCCAGGGATTGCCCTTCCAAGTACTCCATCACCAAAAAGGGCATCTGCCCCGGAGCGTTCTGGAAGTCGGTGACCTGGGCAATGTTGCCTTGGCCCAGCGCAGCAGCGGCGCGGGCTTCGCGCTCGAAGCGAGCGATGGCCTCGGCGTCGTAGGCCAGGTGCGGCGCCAACACCTTCACGGCCACACGCCGGCCCAGGTCGACCTGGAGCGCTTCGTACACCTGGCCCATGCCCCCGGCACCGAGGGGCCGGACGATGCGGTACCGACCACCCAAGACGGTGTTCGGCGCGATGGACGGGGGCAAAGACGACATGGACACGGCGGAACGCGACCTCCCGGAGACTTTAGGCCCAAAAAGGCCTGCACAGATGCCCGAAAAGGCGATGAATCGACCAACCCTTCGCTACAATCCTCGCCGTCACGTGGCTTCGCGACCAGCACCCCCCGAGTCCGGGACGAAGCAAAAGCCCCCAGGCGTTCTTCCTCCCGTGCCCGTCGATCCCAAAAACCCGCGTCCCCGCCGCCGTCGCGGATTCGCGTTCTGGGCCAAGCGCGTGGTTGCCTTTGGTCTTTCGCTGGCGCTTGGGGGCGCCGTTGCCGGTGCCGGCGTGGTCAAACACTACGAATCCGAGCTGCCCCCCGTGTCCGAGCTCAAGGTCTACCAGCCGGCGCAGGTCACCCGGGTGCTTGCCCGCGATGGCACGGTCCTCGCCGAGCTGTTCGTCGAGCGTCGCACGGTGGTTGCCGTCAAAGACATACCAGCGCACGTCAAACTCGCCTTCTTGGCCGCCGAGGACGCGGGCTTCTACGAGCACGAAGGCCTGAACTACGTGGGCATTGCCCGGGCCATGGCGGTCAACCTCAAGAGCGGACGTACGCGGCAAGGTGGCTCCACCATCACGCAGCAGGTCGTCAAGAACATGCTGCTCGACTCCGAGCGTTCGTACCGCCGCAAGATTCGCGAGGCGCTCTTGTCTCGACGCTTGGAGCAAGAGCTCAGCAAAGACGAGATCCTGGAGCTGTACCTCAATCACATCTACTTCGGTCACGGACGCTACGGCATCGAAGAAGCCGCCCGGGACGTGTTCGGCCGTCCGGTCAAAGATCTCACCATCGGCGAGGCCGCGTTGCTCGCGGGGTTGCCCGCCGGCCCAGAGCTCTACGCGCCCCGGCGCGATCTCAAGAAGAGCCTGGCCCGCCGCAGCTTCGTGTTGTCGCAGATGCTCGCCAAGGGCTTCGTGAGCCAAGCGCAGTTCGACCAGGCCCAAGCCGAGCCCGTGCGCCTCAGCGCGCTCACCGACAGCAACGCAGAGCTCGCCCCGGAAGCCGTGCAGATTGCACGCAAATTGCTTCACGAACTCGAGCCTGCGCGGGCCGCCCGTGGGGGCTTCACCATCACCACCACCATCGACCCCAAATTGCAGGTGGCCGCGCGCAAAGCCGTACGCGATGGGCTTTCGGCCTACGACCATCGTCACGGCCTCGACGCGGCGCTGAAGGCGCCGGCGGTTCCGGTGGCCACCCGGGGCAAGATGCCCAAGCCGGTGGTGCACCCGCGCGATGTGGTCTTCGAGGGCACGCCCTCCTTCGAGTCGCACAAGATCTACAACGGCGTCGTGCAGTCTGCGGACGACACCACCGGGCTCATCGAGGTGCGCGTCGGCACCGCCATTGGTACGTTCAAACTGGGCGACTACGAGCGCTACAACCCCAAGAAGCTGCTGGCCAGTGCCTGGGCGCCCGCGGGGGCCAAGCTCCGCGTGAGTTTGCTGGCGCCGCTGCCGGCGGTGTCGGCGGATGCACCCAAAGAGGGCGCCAAGGCGAACATGCACAGGGTGCCTCTGCGACTCGAGCAGGGCCCCGAAGGTGCCTTCGTCGCCCTCGACGTGCGCACCCGCGAGGTTCTTGCGTTGGTGGGCAACTACGAAGCCGTGCCCGGGGGCCTCGACCGGGCGATGCAGTCGCGGCGGCAGCCGGGCTCCACGTTCAAACCGGTGCTCTACTCCTATGCACTCAGCGCCAGGCGCTTTACGCCCGCGTCGCTCATCGACGTCAACCCGACGGTTTTTGCTGGGGGCTACAAGCCTGCAAATTACGAGGGCTGGACAGAAAAAGACCCGCTGCGCCTGCGCGAAGCCCTGGCCAACTCCGTCAACGTTGCGGCGGTGCGCGTCATGGACGACGTGGGGCCCCAGGCCGTAGTCGAGTGGGCTCGTGGCATGGGGGTCACCTCGACGCTCAAGCCCGACCTATCCTTGGCCCTCGGCGCCTACGAGGTGGAGCCCATCGAGCTTGTGGGGGTGTACGCAACGCTGGCCGCTGGCGGCACCTACGAGGCACCGCGCGTGGTGACACGCATCGTGGGCCCCGATGGCAAAGAGGTCGAGCTGCCGCGGCCGGCGCCGTCTCGGCGCGTCATGGACGAGAGCGTCGCGTACGTCACCACGAGCATGCTCACCAGCGTTGTAGACCACGGCACCGCCACGCGCGCCAAAGAACTCAAGCGCCCGGTGGCCGGCAAGACGGGCACCAGCAACGAAGGCAAAGACACTTGGTTCGCGGGATACTCCACGGACATCGCGGCGGTGTCTTGGGTGGGCTACGACGATGGCAAGCCCCTCGGGGGCGGCGAAGCCGGTGGTGTCACGGCGCTGCCCATCTGGGTGTCGTTCATGAAGACGGCCCTCGAGGGTCGGCCCAAGCTCGACTTCCCGCGGCCCGCTGGGGTGGTGGCCGTGACCATCGACAAGACGACGGGCAAGTTGCCTTACGAGGGCGATACCGACACCATCGAAGAGGTCTTTTTGCAGGGCACCGAGCCCACGGAGACCGCGGAGCCCAAGGCTTTCGATGCCGGCGCCGATGCCGAGGCCGGTACCGAATGAAACGTGCGCTCTTGCTCGTCGCGGCCACCCTTTGGGCCGCAGCCCCGATGCCGGCGGCAGCGCAAGGCAAGCCCAAGCCGTTGGGGCCTCTGCCCGCCGCGGTGCCCAGCGTGGGGCCAACCTTTGCGCTCGTCGCATCACAGATCGCGACGCAGCTCGGGGCCGTGCCCAAAGGGGTACTCGTCTCGGCAGCACCCCTCACATCGGACCAAGACACCCAGCGGCCGGACGAGATCGTTTCGCGCGTGGTGTCCCGCGTGGCTGCAAGCCTGCCTGGTGCCGTGGCAGGCCCCGCCCCCGCATCCATGCAAGCTGCACGAAACGCCGCGGCTCGCAGCACGGCGGTCGTGTACCTCCAGGTGGAACTCCAAAAAGGAGTCCTTCGGGTTACCGCCGACGAGCATCCGGTGGTCTCCAACAGCTGGGATCGGGTGCGCAACCCGCAGCCGCCGCCGCGCTCCCATGCCTTTGCGCAGGCCCCCATCGACGCCGAGGTGCGTTCGCTGTTGACGCCCATCGCGCTCGAGCGCAGCGCCGTGCATCGCTACCGGCAAGACGACGCCGAGATCGCTGCCCTGGCCTGCGGCGACACCGATGGCGACGGCGGCCTCGAGCTTCTTTTGGTGTCCCGAAGCAAGGTGGCCCTGGGGCGCTTTCGCAACGGGCGTTTGGTGCTCGATCGATCCGCCCTGTTCTCGCAGCTAGGGCCCCGGGCGGCGGTTCCGCTGCGCGAGCCCTTGGGCGCCGCGGTGATGCTCAAAGACCCCGCACGCCTGTGGGTCGCACACTCGGACCACGGCGCGTTCGTTCTCGACGCAGAGCTTCGCAACGTGCAGGCCCTGCCAGGGTTCCCCGTGGCCTTCGGTGCCGCCGTGGCTTGCGCCAAACTGCAGCCCGAGCAGTCCGCCTTCGACGGAGCCCTCGTCCGCTGCGAGGGCTCGGCCGCCGATACCATGTATGATCCACGTATAGGCCCCTTCGACGGCGCGCAAGTGCTGCACCTCCGGAGCCCTGCGGGTGTCGAACACGTGGTCTCTGCATTGCGAGAGCCCGGCGGAAGACTGCGTGTTCGCATGGACGAGGCGCAGCTCAACATCGAAGGTGCCGGCGCACAGTTTGCCATCGGTGATCTGGACCTCGATGGCTGGCCCGAGATCATCACCTCCTCCGAGGGCACCGACGACGCCGTGCACGTGCAGACCTGGGACGGAACGCAGCTCCGGACGCGCCTACGGCTCGCGGCGCCAGCGGGGGTACGTGCGGTCACTGTGTGTCCGGCGGAAGACCGCGGCGCGCCGGCCCTGGTGGCCGCCGTGGGCGCCGAGCTGTGGGTGGTTCGTTGACGGGACGTCGCGTTACGCTCTCTCGCCGCGGGCTTCTTGCACTGGGGCTGTTCGCCGCGCTCCCCGGCCACGCCTGGGCCCTGCCGCGCAGGCCGGTGGGCGGCAAGGTGTCTCTGCGCGTTCCGTTCTCTCTTTCGCAGGTGGACCCGCACCGGTCACACGACATGGCGGCGGCCATCATTGGGGGCGCCCTCTTCGACACGCTGTTCGAGCAGGGCGAGGCCGGCGCCGTGTTGCCGTCGTTGGCCGAGGGCGAGCCCGAGCCCGAAGGAGCGAATCTGCGGATCACGTTGCGCGAAGGCCTAAGGACCGGCAACGGAAAGCCCATCGACCTTCGCGACGTTCTCTTTAGCTTGTCTCGAAGCCGCGATGCTGGCGGGCGCGTGTGGCTCTCCGATGTACCGGCGCCCAAGCTCGACGGCCGTTCGTTGTTGTTTGCCACCCGCGATGCCAAGGCGCTGTTGCGCGCGCTGAGCTCTCCGCTCACGGCCATCGTGGCGCGGGACTTCAACCCCGACCGCCCCGATGGTACGGGGCCCTTCCGGGTCGGCAGCAAAGACCCGAGCTCGTTGGTGCTCATGCGCAACGCCGCGGCAGCGCGGGGACCCGGGTTGCTCAGCGAGATCACCCTGCGCGCATCGACCTCCCTCGATGCATCGCTGCGGGCCTTCGAGGGCGGACAAGACGACATCGGGTGGCTGGGGCAGGGGCTCTACGGAACACGACCCGGGTCTCGCGCCTTCGACGCTGGTCCGGTGGCCTATGCGGTCTTGCAAACGGGCGCCGATGCCAGCCCTTGGGATGTTCCTGGGGTCGCCCAGCGCGTGGCCTCGTCCATCCCGCATGCCAAAGTCGCGTCGTTTGGTCTTGGGGCGGCGTGGCCCCAAGAGACCGACGACGGCTGGGGTGGGCCCGCCACCACGCTCCTCGTGCGCGAAGACAACCCTTGGCTCGTGGAGCTGGGGCGCTCTGTTGCAGCGCTGATCTCGAGGCCGTCCCACGAAGTGGTGGCCAAGCCCGTGGGGCCGGCAGAGCTATCGCAACGGCGCGCTGCGCGCACCTTTGGGCTCTTGCTCGACGTTGTGCGTCCCTTTGCGCTTGGTGGCTTGGGCGCCCACGCCGCACTCTTGGCCTACGAGGACCAAAACCGCGGCACAGAACTCATCAAGCGGCCTCCCAAGAGCGACGTTCCGCTTCGGGCGGCGCTGCGCGGCACCCGCACGGGCCTTCTGGGCGAGGTGCATGTGCAGGGCGGCGTCATGGCAGATTTGCAGCTTCCCATGTCGCCGGCGCTGCCGGGCATCGACTGGGCTCTTTCGTTCCGCAAGCGATAGCCCCCAAGCCTTACGAGGCTGCCGGCAGCTGCCGCGCTACGGCACCGGAAGCTCGAAGTGCACGGCCCAGTTGTATAGGGGGTAACCGTGTCTCGATACCGCGGGGTCCGAGTCTCGGAGGTTGCCCCGGGGGCCCGTGGTGGCTCCTGCGTTCTGCCCAGACGTGCCGGTGAATGCGTAGCGCACCTTGGCGTTGCCGCCGCTCGGGGCTTTGGACAGCGTGATCTTGACCGTGTCTGCGCCTTCGAGTGCCACCTGGCTGATGACCGCCGGGGCCGCTCCGTCTTCGGCGAACTCGAAGCCCAGATTGCCTGGGTTCGTGATGAGGGTGGTGTCGAACACCAACGGCGGTTTGGGCACCAAGAACTTGATGCGGAGGATGGCTCCGGCTGCGGTCACGGACAGCGGCCGCAGAGGCTCCCAGGGGCGTCCCTCGAGGATGATCTGTCGATAGGCTTTGGCGTAGTACTCGCCCATGTGCCGGTAGCCCGCGCTCGTGAGGTGAACGCCGTCGGCGTCGTACGCGACGTTGTACTTGGGGCCCACCAGCGCGATCTTGCCATTGCTTGCCAGTGTGGCTTCGAGCTGCTGCATGGGGATGGTGCTCGTGGCGCTGTTGTACTTCGTCCACGAACTCATCTGCGTGTGCAGCATGATCACCGCGTCGGTCTGTTGGGTGATGGCCTTGACGTCGGTTTCGTAATCGCTCTGCCATGTGAGCAGGTTGTCTTTGTAGGCCGCGTTCTTGGCGAGGTGATCGGACTCGCCGTGCACGTTGGTCACCACGCGAACCACATAGCTCTGCCCCGCAGCGGCCGCCAACGCTTTGCCCGCGGTCACCTGCGCCATGCCGTTCTGGTATGCCGCTGTGCCCTTTTTGAGCCCCGCGTAAGCCGTGCCGCCGATGCCGTGACAGCTCACGAGCAAGCGATGCGAGTTGGCCGGTGCCGGCAGATCGCTGAACAATGCTTGGGCGTCTCAGGTCACCAAGCTTGCAAAACTGGAGGACATGGTCTCCAGCGTCGCCTCCACCAAGGGCAAAAGCTGTGTCAGGTTGGCGCCGCCGGTTACGCGAACCCCAGTGTTGAACATCTTGTTGTCGTAGGGTTGCATGAGGCTGAGCACCGGTGTGCCTTTGGCCCCTACGGACAGGCTCTGCCCAGTGCACAACGCGTGGTTGAGATCTTTCTGGCTCGGCAGGTACCGAACCGCTGCATCGGTCCCGGCGTCGGTGCTCGCCTCGGTGCCGGCATCGGCACTGCCATCGGCGCTGCCATCGGCACTGGCGTCGGCTTGCGGCGCGGTGTCGAGGCTCGCATCGGTGGGGGTGGGCTCGGCGGTGCCCCGGGGCGGGGGCGGTGCGCTTGCGTCGCCGTCGCTCGACGCGGCTTCATCGCTCCCGCCACAGTGCAAAAAAGTGGCGGCAAGCAACGGAGCCAGGGCGAGCACGGCGCGAATTCGCATGCCTCCAAGTGTATCGTGTCCAAGGCGCGTGCGCGAAAGGAAGCACGGCGGGGCCTTCGGGCGTTATAAAGGACACCTTGCGCCTCGCGCCCCGCCTTGCCATCGCCTTTGGAGCGCTCACGGTCCTTGGCACCGCGGGTCTGGGCACGGCCCTGCGACACGACCGTCGCGTCGCAGAGACGGCGCGGTACTACCAAGAGGTCGAGGCTGCCTGCTCGTCGGTGTCCGAAGAGCTGACGCGGCAAGCCGAGCGCGACCAGAAGCTCATCGGCGGTGCGTGCAAAAATGGCGAACTCGTCGACGAGTTGCTGCTGCGCACCGCCGGTGGCGAGACGGCGATGCTCGGCTTCCGTCTGCGCGTGCCCGACAAACGTGTCGCCTATGAGCTCGACGAGCTCGTCTTGGTGGGCCCCGGCGACACCGTTGTGGGCGCCGACCCCATCGCCCTTTTGTCCACGCCGAACAAGGACCTCGACGCCATGCTGGCGCCGTCGGCGTCGGGGTACTCGCTGCGCAGCAAGGGGGTCTTGGGCATTGGCTCGCATTGCGCCCGGCGCAACGAGCGCGGTCGCGCGGGTCTTATAGGTGTACGATACATTGATCCCATGTTGCAGCGCATGGGCAAGACCTTGGGCGTCGAAGTGGCGCGCGACGCGTCGCCGGCCTCGCCGCGGCAGAGCCCCAGCCAGCGCACGCAAGACGACGGCGACGCGCAGTTTGCGCGGGCCCGTTGCGTGTTTCGCGATGCCCGTGGCGCGCAAGTGCCGCTCGTCGTCAGCAAGTCCAACGCTGCGCTGCAACAGAGCCTCGAACAGATCGACCGTACAGTGGCCCTGGCGGCGGCGGTGGCCCTCGGGGTGTCGTTGGCCCTGGGGCTCCTGCTTGCACGGTCGCTGTCGCGGCCCTTGGCCACGCTCGCCAAAGAGGCGCCAAAGGTTGCGGCGGATCAGGCCAAGCCCCTATCGCTACGCGGGTCCGGCGAGGTCCGCGAGCTCGTGTTGGCCTTCAACCGCATGATCGAGGACCTCGCGGTGGCGCGGCGCCGTCTGGCCGCCACCAACCGGATTGCGGCCTGGCGAGAGGTCGCCCGGCGGGTCGCTCACGAGGTCAAAAATCCCCTCGCGCCCATTCGCGCCGCCGTCGAGACCCTGCGACGCTTGCGGGCGCGCCAGGACCCCGCCTTCGACGAGTACTTCGACGAAGCCACGCGCACGGTGCTCGACGAGGTGCACCGAATCTCGGGCATCGTCACGGAGTTCACTCGCTTCGCGCGCTTGCCGTCGCCGCGACCGCAGGAGCTCGACGTCGAAGACGTCATCAAACATGTGCTCGCCCTGCGTCGGGGCACCGAGGGAGGCCCGCGCATCGACTATCAGCGTCGCGGTGCGGTGCCCAAGGTGCGCGCCGATAGAGATCAGCTGGTGCAGGTGCTCACCAACTTGGTGCAGAACGCCGCCGAGGCGTCTCGCAACGAGCCGGATCCACTGGTCGAAGTGCTGCTCGACGCCGAGGGTGATGCACGGGTCCGGGTGACGGTGTTCGACAACGGCGAGGGTGTACCCCCGGAGTTTGCGTCGCGACTCTTTGAACCGTACGCCACCACCAAGGCAAGTGGCACGGGCCTTGGCCTCGCCATCTCGCAGCGCATCGCCATGGAGCACAATGGCGAGCTGGTGTACCTGGCCGACGAGCGACCACGTGGTGCGGCGTTTCGCCTGACGCTCTCGGTGCAAGGCCCTACGGTGAGCGATGCCGATGCCCCCCCGAGTGGAGGCTGACGAACGTGGCGGCGTCGCCGGTTCTGCCCCGTCGCCTGCAGTTGCCCTCCGGGCGCACGGTCTCGTTCCTGAAGACCCGGTGCATGGATCCCCCCAAGGCGCCCCCGGCCCAGGCCCCGTTGTTCGACGACGCCGTGGCGGCGCTTGGAACCGTCGGTCTGATGGACGGCAGTGAGCCCGTAGACCCGCTCGACTTGTGCCTCGCAGATTTCCATACGCTGAGGGCGGCGCTGACGCGCGCAGGCTGGCTGCACGAAGACACCGAAAGCATTGCTTGCCACAACTGCGAGGTGGCCATGGACATTGCGCCTTGCGCAGCCTTCGAATGGGGCCATCATGTGGCCGCGTCCCTCGGCGATCCGGAACTCGACGAGACGCTGCCGTTCGACCAGGACGTATCCGTGCCGGGCATCGAACTCGCCGATGGCACGATGGCAACCACCGTGCGCTTCTCCGCACGAACGGTTCGCCAAGCGCTGCCCCTGTTTCGCGCCCTCGCGTCGCCCTCGCTCGTCATCAACGGCGGCATGGTGCGGGCCATGGGGGTCGCAGCGCTGGGGAGCGTCACCGGACCTCGGCACATTGCGCGCGCCCTCTCGGCGTGCAGCGACGACGCCTGGCAGGCCGTCACCGATGCTTACCTGGCGGCACACTATCCGCCGCGACTCTTTTCGTGGTGGCGCTGCGACGCTTGCGGCGCCCGCAACGACGTCGATGCCCCGATGCTTCGGGAGTTCGACATGGGCGCGCGCCCGATGCGCGACGCACCCGGTGCGTTCATGGACGAAGAGTCTTTTGCGCGTCGTGCGAGCGAGATGTTCACGAGCCTGCGCCCAGACCCCAAGGTGCGCCTGGTGGTGGACAACGATGTCCCGGCCTGCGACGACGGGGGCGAGCCTCTGCTCGGTTCGTATGTGCCCGAGGCCCAGGCCATGGAGTTCGGCCCCGTGGTGCCGGCCACGGTCACCGTGTACTACCGCACCTTTCGCGCTGTCTGGGAATCGGACGAATCCTTCGATGTCGAAGCCGAGCTGCAAGAAACGCTTGAACACGAGCTGACGCACCACCGGTACGCGCTCTTGGGGCACGACCCCATGGACGAAGACGAGCACGACGAGATCGATCGCGAGGCCGAGCGCGTGGTGGGTCAGCGCGAGTTGATGCGGCGCTCGGTGTCAGCGTTGGGCGCAGACCTCGGAGGGTTCCTGCGACGCACCTGGTGGCTGTGGGTCGTGGTTGTCGCGCTGTCGGCCCTGGCAGCCCTCCGGGGTTAGATCGGCGCGAGCGCGGGCGACCCCGTGGCACTGCCATCATACTGATGGGGTGGCCACTGGGGCAAACAACGACAATTGACAATGGCCATTGAAGCCTTAAAGTTCGAAGGCATGGCCCGTGCGAAAGCCGCCAAGACTCCGAACCGTCGCGGCAGCGTCGAAGCCATCGAGAAGCGCCGGGCGGGGCGCCTGTTCAACGATGTCCTGGGCGGTCGTCGCGTCACCGGCAAGCTCGATGGTCGCACCGAGAAGCGTCGCCAACGCTTGTTGGCAGAGCTCGAATCCGGCCTCACCCGTGGCAAGCGCGAGCTGAAGCCCCTCGATGTCCTGCAGCGGGTTCAAGAGCTGCTCGAGCTGGGGGAATCTGTGGCGGCCATCCGTCGCGTTGCCAAGGCGCGCAAGGCGCCGGCGGCACCCGAAACCTTGGTCGAGATCGTGTCCCAGCTCCACAAAGCCTACAATTTCCGCCCCGAAGTGTATCGGTTCGTGGGCATCGACGACGATGTCCTGGCGCAAGCTGGTGTGGTTGGCTCCGCCGGGGCACGCCGGGGTCGGGCGCGCCCAGCGTAGCGGATGACGCCCGCTTTCCTTGGTGGTAAGAGCCGGCATGTGAAGCAACAGGCACGTCTGGCCGCGGTTCTTTTGGGGTGCGCGTGCCTTGCCGCGCCCCGGGGCACGTCTGCCGCGGCGGACCCCGATGCCGAGCGCCGCAGCACTGTGGTTGCCCGCGTTGGCGCCCATCAGCTCACCGTTGGCGATGTCGAGAGCCGCTTGTCCGAGGTGCCGCCGTTTCAATTGCGATTGTTTGGTGCCACCGAAGACGCGGCCCGTAACAAATTTCTCAGCGATGTGCTGGTTCCGGACCTTCTGTTGGCCCGCGACGCCGAAGAACGCGCGCTGGCCAAGGGGCCCGCCGTGGCCATGCAGCTGGCCCGCGCGCGGTCTAACGCCGCGCTACGCAATGTACGAGGCAAGCTTACGCGCTCCGCGGATGTGCCCGATGCCGAGGTGCGCGCCTACTACGACAGCCACAAGATGCGCTTCGACACCCCCACGCGCATCCAGGTCTACCGGATCCTCTGTCAGAACAAAGACGAGGCGCAGGCCGTCTTGGCGCAAGCGCGCAAAGACCCCACCTACAAGTCTTTCGGCGATTTGGCCCGCGACAAGAGCATCGACAAGGCCACCTATCTGCGCGCCGGCAACCTTGGGTTTCTGGGGCCAGACGGCGCCTCCAACGAGGCGGGCGTTCGCGTGGATCCGCAGGTTGTCCGCGCCGCCGAGAAGGTCAGAGACGGAGAGTTTGTGCCCGAGCCCGTGGCCGAGGGGCCCAATTGGGCGGTGGTGTGGCGTCGCGGCTCGGTCCCCGAGAGCAAGCGCCCGGTGGCCGAGGTGGCGCCGCTCATTCGAGACCTAATCTTTCGCGAGCGTGCCGAGGCCGCACAAAAGGCACTCATCGACGACCTGCGCCGGGCCAACCTCAAAGAGAGCCACCCCGAACTGCTGCCGCTCATCGAGATCAAGTTCGACGATCCGGCGCTGGGCCCGCAGCGCAATTTCCGCAAAGACGGCGGCTAGGAGCGTGTGCAAGATAGCGGGCGCCTGGGAGAGCTGGCGCGCCGGTCCGCCGAAAGCGTTTGAGCTTTCGCCCAGCCCCGGCCCCGGCCGCTCA
>JBIKNA010000092.1:0-20023 GCA_044358965.1 Polyangiaceae bacterium | reverse complement strand
TCGCTGACCACGAGCGCCGCAGCCGTGGCGCCCAGCTGCACCGACGCCAGGCCCAGCACGTTGGGAACGATGTGTTTCCGTAGCACCTGCGCACGGCCAAGGCCCAATGCCCGAGCCGCTTCGACGAACGCAGCGTTACGCAGCACCCGCGTTTCGGCCAGCGACATGCGCGCAAAGGGAATCCACGCCGTCACCGAGAACACGATGGCGATGTGCAACCGGCTGGGCGCACGCACCGAAGACAGCACCGCGACGGCCAGAAGGAACGACGGGAACGCCTGGAGCAAGTCGCAAACGCGAACGACGACGCGTTCGAAGTGCCCCTCGTAGAGCGCTGCAGCGCAGCCCAGCGGTACGCCGATGCCGAACCCCAGCAACGAGACGAGCGCGGCCAGCACGGCGCCGCGCAGCTCGGCGTGCGCAAGCGCAAGCCCCAGGTCGACCCCGCCCTCGCCGGATCCGAGTACGCGCCCAGCCGCCGGCGGCGCCCAGGCAAGCTCGGGGGTCAAGCGCCCCGGCGTTCCATCCGACAAGAGCACGGCCAAAAGCGCCGCGAGCAGCAACACCGAAAGGGGCACAAGCGGAAGCACCCGCCGCATCATCGCCGCACCCGCGGGTCGATGAGTGCATGACAAGACTGGGCAAGAGACTGCGCGAGCACGAAGAGCGCCGCCGCCGACACGATGGCCGCTTCCAGCACGGGCAGGTCCCTCGATGCGTAGGCGTCGAGGATCAGCGAGCCCAGCCCCGGGCGCTCGAAGAGCCGCTCGAGCACGACAGCGCCGCCCAGCAAAGCCCCGAGTTGCGCGCCAACCACCGTGAGCAACGGTCCGGACACCGCGGGCACGCCGTGCAACACAAAGGCCACGAGCCGCGAGCGTCCCTTGGCTCGCGCCACGGACAGAAATGGCAATCGCGCGATGTCTTCGAGCGCCACGCGCCCGGTGCGGGCTACAGCCGCCGACAGCGGGATGGCGAGCAGCGTGGACGCAAAGACGAGCCCCACAAGAGGCTGCGCGCCGTCCCCGGGCAGCGGCAGCACCCGAAGGCGCACGCAGAGCACGTAGGTGACCACGGGCGCAAACGACAAGAGCGGCGTCGCGGCGACGCCATCGAGGGCTCGCCCGAGGGCGCCGCGGTAGCGCCCCAGAAAGGGCCCCGCACAGGCCACCGCCAACGCCGTACCCACCAGGGCGCCGATGCCCGTGGCAGTGCCAGCCAAGGCAGCCGTCGGGGGGAAGGCGACGGCAACCCGGGCAAAGGCAGGGGTTCCTGGGCGCCGCAGCGAATCGCCCAGGTCGAGCCGCAGTAGGCCCTGCACAAAGTGCATGTATTGGACATACAACGGTCGATCGACGCCCAGCCGATGCCGCAGCTTGGCGAGATCTTCCGGCGACGCTTGATCACCAAGGATCAGCACCGCAGCGTCGCCGGGGACCAAACGCAACAGCGCGAACACGGCCGTGGCCACGATGGCGAGAACGAGCAGCGCCTGGACCAAGGGCTTGATGGTGGCGACGAGGAGGCGCCCGGTGGCTCTGGCGCTCTTTCGCGCCTTCGGCGCCGAAGAAGCCCGCGTGCGGCCTGCCCCCATGGCCTGGCTCAGCCTGGCGGGGCGTCCGCGGGCGCGTCCGAGCCCGCGTCCGCGGCGTCGGTGCCCGCATCGAGCCCGGCATCGGGCTCTGGGGTGCCGGCGTCGAAGACCGTTGTGGCATCGGTGCCCGCATCGGACACGACGGGGGTCGCCGGGACGATGGCTCCGGGCTGGGCCTCGAGGTCTGGCGGGGCCGGTACCGCGGGATCACACACCGCGGCGCCGACGACGGCGGAGTTGCCTTTGTCGACGATGGCACTGGACGCAGGGACCAAGCAGCCGCGTCGCCCTTGGGCGGTATCGAGAACGCGGCCCTGCCAAGGGTCTTCGCGGGGGTCTCGGCACACGTAGCCTGAGCGACATTCGGTGTCGGACTCGCAGTACTTGACGCAATACGAGCGCCCCAAGCGTGTTCCGCCCCGGTCGTCGTAGCTGCAGCCAGGGACTTGGGCCCGGAAGGTGACGCAAAGGGCCTCGTCGGGGCAGCTGTTCTTGCGGCACCCTTGAATGGTGCAGTAGCCGCCCGGCTGCGATGTGTCGCACTGCCGGTCGCCGCGCTGGGAGCAGTCGGTGGAGAGCGTGCACTCGTCGCCGATAACCCTTTGGCAGCCAAGGGACGCAAAGGCCACCACAAGCGCCAAGGCGCGCGGCGAAGACAGCCACGCTGCCATGCGGCGCGCGCGCCGAATCAGGCCAAGCCGTGGGGTCTGTTCGCTCATCGCGGCGGCACCGTACCCCTCGGGCACACGTCCTGGCAAGGGCACTTGCCAGGGGCACAAGTGGGAAGGCGTTTGACTTTCCGTTGCGCGGACCCTAGTTTCCGCGCGTCCTTTGGCGGAGCCACCCTCGCCGGTCGGCCCAAAAAGTCTCCCACAAAGGTTTCCACGGAAACGGCCATGGCAACGTACATCACCAGCGACTGCATCAACTGCGGGGCTTGCGAGCCCGAGTGTCCCAACGAAGCCATCAGCGAGGGCGAGGAGATCTACGTCATCGATCCCGAGCTTTGCACCGAGTGCGTGGGCTTCTACGACCACGAGGCGTGCCAAGCCGTGTGCCCCGTCGAGTGCTGCTTGCCCGACCCGAACCACAAAGAGGACGAAAAGGTCCTCATCGAGCGGGCGCTGCGACTGCACCCCGACGACGCCGAGCTGCAGCAGCGCGCCGGGGTCAACGTGTACCCATCGCGTTTCCGAAAGTAACGAGACCCTGGATTTGCGCGTCATGCCTGCGCCCCGAGCCACCAAGCTCATCGCGGCGCTGTCTCTCGCGCAACTCTGCCTTGCTTGCGGCGCGGGCTCTCCGCTGATGCACCCGGCGCGGGCGTTGCCCACCGGGGACGTCCGTGCGGCCATCGGCATGAGCGCCGACGCCATCTACGGCGATGGCGCCTCCCGTGTGCGGGCGGGCCAAGACGCTGCAGCTGCCGCGCCCGACGGCGCTTCTGCGGCGCAAAGCCAAGAGTTCGCCGATGGGGCCGTGGCTCTCGCCAGTCTGGCACCCGCCGTCGCCCCTTTCGTTGCGGCACGCGTCGGCGTGGGCCAGCGCTTCGAGGCAGGGCTCGCCTACACCGGGCGGGCGTTTCGCGCCGATGTGCGCCGGTCCTTCGACAGCAAGCACACCTCTTTTTCCGTGGGTCTTGCAGGCTCGACGGTGGTGCTCAGCGGCAGCAACGAGCAGACACTCCGCGGCGCCAACTTCGCCGGGTTGCGCGGCTATGGGGTCGAAGCCCCAGTGCTGCTGGGATGGCACAGCGACGCCGACGTGTATTGGGCGTGGGCCGGCGCCCGCGTTGGCTACGAGACCGTGCGCGTCGAGCCGCTGAGCAGCGAGCCCCGCGCCGCGAGCGCCGACGCCATCACATTGGTCGCTTCGCGGTTCTATGCCGGCCCCGTCGCCGGCCTTGCCGTGGGCCTACGCAGGCTCCACGTTGGCTTCGAGCTCGCGGGTGCCTTCAACGCGGTCAATGGTCGCATGGGCCAGCGCTCCGGCAGTTTCACCGCGTTCTCGCTCACGCCGGCCACGTCGTTGCTCTGGACGTTCTAGTACCTCGACGCAGGAAACTCGATACTAGCTGACCGACGCCAACGACCGGAGCCAACGGTCAACCACCTTGGCGGCCCGCGCCTCGACCTCTTGTCGGTGCGCACGCCACTCGGCGCGCCCCGTGGCGCCAACCCGATTCGAAACGCCGAGCACGCAGGCTGCGGGCACCCCCACGGCCGACGCCGCGCGCAGCACGGCGTACGCCTCGAGGTGTTCGAAGGCAGCACCCGTGTCCGCAAGGAGCGCGGCCCGCGCTTCGTGTACCGTGACCCCAATCACCGTCGCCACGGCGCCATCGGAGGGAGCCACAGACAGCTCCCGCAACAGCGAAGGGTCGGCGTCTACTGCCTGGTGCTCGACAAGCTCGGCCTCGCCCCGCAACGCACATGGCTGCACGAGGCGCGCGCTGGACGGGAGCACCACGGTGCCGCGGGCACTCTCGGCAAAAGCCCCGCAAGTGCCCACGAAGACCAACGCATCGAAGGGGCCATCCCGGTGGAGCGTACGCGTTACCCCAATGGCCGCGTCGACGAGCCCGATGCCCGCGGCAAAGGCATGCACGGTGGCGCCGATGTAGGCAGGCTGGAGACCAGCCCGAAGGGTGTCGAGTTCTGGCTGAAAAGCCGTGCAAAGGGCAACGCGGCGCGCCATGGCGATGCCCACTCTGCTCCTTGCAACCCGGCAGCGCAAAGCCTATCCTGAACAGAAGTCTCATGTTGCTCGCGCGCGCGCCATTTCCGGGTCTTTCGACCCGCAGTTCTCCCGCTGCTCTCGGCGCCGGGATGGTGGCGTTGTGGCTCAGCACGGGCTGCTCGGCCGGCGTCGCAGCCCCAGGCGATGTCGACGCCGACGTCGCGCCCACGCAAGCCGCCTTCGTGCTGCTCGAGCACCGCGCGACGGGAGACACCGTGCGCACCAGCGCCAACGCGCGCCTGCTCCGCGTGCGGGGCACCTCCCTCGACGAGGCCGCATTGCGTCTCGCCGGCGTTCATGTCGACCTGCCGTCCCAGGGCACCTGCATCACCATCACGCGGGATCAAGAATCGGCCGGCACGGCCCACGGCGTGGAGCTCATGGAGACCGGCGCCGTTTCCCTCGAATCTCTGCTCGGCAAGACCTCACTTCAGCCCAGGCAAGTGCCCGATCCCCTGGGGCGCGTCACCGGCGTGCTCTACGTCGCGGCCTCCCCCGAGGCGCTCCCGCCGGGCGCCAACCTCACCGATCTCGCGGGGACTTCACTCCGCGTCACCACAGGCTCGGTTGGCGATCTGCTCACGGCGCAGGCCCAGGTCCCCGCTGACCTCGGACCGGTGCGCCTTGGCAACCAAGAGCTTGGCCGTGGCGAAGTCGTGCTGCCGGGGCCCAGCGCCGAGCTCACCTGGGACCCATCCGACGACGCACGCGACCTCGTGTACGTCGATCTCGCCACTGCCGCGGGGGCGCAACGCTGCGCCTTTGCCGATGCCGCGGGTCGCGCGTCACTCGCGATCCAAGAGTCGGGCAGCGTCGCGGTGCATCGCCTGCGCCGCGAGCGTGTCAGCCTGCGCGGCTTCGAGACCGCCGAGGTCCGCTTCGACTTCGCAAGGACCGGTTCCGTTCTTCGAAAGTAGCGCGTCGTGCCTGCTCTTCTGGGGAATCGACGACGCGTGAACTCCGGTGCCTGGGCGCGGGTATGGAGTTTGGCGTTGCCCTTCGTGTTGGTCCCTGCCCTGGCCACGGGGCAGCAGACACCGCCGCAGGCGGCACACCCCAAGCCCCAGCCACCCAAGCCAGCGACCTCGGCCAAGGCGGCCCCACACCGTAGCCCCGTGGCCAATCGGCCCCAACCCAAGCCGCCCGGAGCGCCGCCAGGCTACAGCGCCGCCGTGCGAGGCTGGCACGCGCCAGCACCAGGCCGCAGCACGCCATTGGATCCGCAAGGGCGCCCAATGTTGGCCTTCTTGGCACTCAATACCCAAGAGCGCGTGGAGCTTCCCGCCCTGTCCGATGCAGGCGGCTTTCGGGCATCGGACCTCGACGCCGCGGCAAAGCTCCTGCGAGATCCGCGCACCGGCGACGAGCACCCCATCGAGCCCCGTTTGCTCGATCTCGTCTATCGCGTGCAGAAACAGTTCGCTGCACAAGAGCTCCGCGTCATCTCCGGGTACCGCACGCCCCGCGTCGGACACTCGAACCACGGTCGGGGCCGGGCCATCGACCTGGTGGTACCCGGCGCATCGGACGAAGACGTGGCCCGCTTCGTCCGCGGTCTAGGCTTCACCGGCGTGGGCGTGTACCCCACGAGCGGGTTCGTGCACATCGATGTCCGCGAGCGTAGCTACTTCTGGGTCGACAGCAGCGCCCCCGGCAAGCGCAACCGCGAGCGCGGCGTGCTTGGCGACGTCGCGGCCAAGGCAGACGCCGATGCCCGGGCCCGCGGAGAGACGCCGGTGCTTCCGTACCGTCTCGACCTCAACGTCGACGTCCCGACCCGGCTGCGAGAGATCGAAGGCGGCGGTACCGGCGCGCCCGCCGAGGAAGACGATCTCACCGAAGGCGAGGGCATGTGACGCCGCCCGACGACGTTCGGGCGCTCATCGCCGAAGAACGACTCGTCGAAGCCGCCGCATTGCTTGGCGCCCGCGGAGACCATCTTGGCGCATCGCAGCTCTACGAGCGCGCGTGCTCTTACGTGGCGGCCGCCGAAGAAGCTGCTCGGGCGGGCCTTCCCGGACAGGCGCTCTTGTTGGCCGTCCAAGGCGGCGCCGATGCTCTGGCCGCCGCGCAGCTTCCAAGCCTGGCCGAAGACCCCAAGGGGGCCGAGCGCGCAGCCTACATGTTGGGCCAGCGCGGAGACCACGCCTGGGCCGCACAAGTGTACGAGGCCCTGGCGCAGTCGAAACCTGCGGCGGCGGCGTGGGACCGCGCCGGCGAAGGCGCTCGCGCCGCGCGCCTGCTCGAGAGCCTTGGCGATGTCATTGGGGCAGCCAAGACGCTCGAGCTATCCATCAAGCGAGCCCCGGAGCGCGCAGACCTGCGCCTTGCGCTTGGGCAGTTGTTGCTTCGCTACGGCAAGCCCGAGGCGGCCGTTCGGCACTTGCAGCAGGTGCCCGAGCAGTGCCCCGAACATCGCGCCGCACTGGCCGCGCTGGTCGAGGCCTTTGGCACGTTGGGCCTCGAACAAGCCCGTGGCGACGCAGCGGAGCAGCTGCGCGCGGCCGGGGGCGCTCCAGTGCCCTCGCCAAGTACGCCGCAGAACGTAGACGAGGGTGCTGTGCGCCCTCGCTTTTTTGGACGCTATGTCGCCAACGCCGAGGTCTCGCAATCGCAGACCGCCCGCGTCGTGGACTGTCTCGATGTGGTGCGCAACGAGCGCGTGGCGCTCAAGCTGTTTGCTGCACAGCACGCCGCCGGTGCCGGTCGCGACGCGCTCACGCGCTTCGAACGCGAGGTCCGCGTGCTGCGCTCCTTGGAGCACCCCAACATCGTGCCGCTGCGTGACTATGTGGCCGAAGGTCCAGCGCTGGTTCTGGCGTGGATGGCGGGTGGCACCTTGGGGCAGATGCTCGAGCGCGGCCCGTTGGCCCCAGCGCGCGCCGTCGAGATCGCCTCCTCGGTGCTGCTCGCGCTCGGAGAAGCGCATCGTTTGGGTGTGCTCCACCGCGACATCAAGCCCGCGAACGTTCTGTTCGATGGTGCGGGCACCGCGCGTCTGTCCGACTTTGGAGTTGCCCACCTCAGCGACCTGTCGTCGACGGCCACCGCCGGGATCTTGGGCACCTTCGGGTACATGAGCCCAGAGCAACGAGAGGGCCGCCCCGCTTCGGTACAGAGTGACATCTACGGTGTCGGCGCCATCCTCTGGGAGATGCTGACGGGCGAGCGTCCGCCAGAGAGCGAGACGCAGGTGCGTCCCAGCGGTGTGCACCGTGATCTCGGGCCAGCGCACGACGCTTGCGTGCTTTCGTTCTTGTGCCCCGAGCCCGGTGGTCGCCCGCGCGACGCATTCGCCGCACGTTCGGCCCTTTCCTCCGTCGCATGGCCCACCACCATCGAGCGCGCCACGGCGCCGCTGTCCAAGCGGCCCAGCGTGCGACCGGCCTCACCCGAGGAGAGCGACGAGCGCATCGCGCAAACCGCCCATCACGCGACCTTCGATACGTGGATCGAACGACCCGTCGTGACCTTGGCCGTGACAGAAGCTTCCCGGGAGCGCATTCGGGCCTTCGCGCGCGTGCAGCACCGGGCGCTGCAAGCGGTCTTTCGTCTGGACAAGGCCACGAGCACGGCGTGGTTCGAGCATATCGACGGGTGGCGCCCGGCGCAGCCACTCACGCGGGCGCAGACGACTATGCTCGACGAAGCGATCGGCGCACTGCACCGCGAGGGCATTGTCCATGGTCACGTCGACGCCGACCATGTGCGCGTGCGGGCCGATGGATCCGTTCGGCTCTTGTACGCCGAAGGGGTCGTGCTTGGTTCGATGGACCAAGATCGCTTGGCACTTGCGCGCCTCTAAATCACCGAGCATGAGCTTCGATCAAGCTCAGCGATTTAGCTTCCTTTGTTGTCGGAGGACGCTGTCCTCCGCCCCAGAGGCATTGCCGCTGGGGCCCCACCTCCTGCATTTGGGTCCCAAGCCCAAATGGCGCCCGGCGTCTGTAGGCGAATGGCGCTCGGTCATTTAGGCACCCTCGTGCACGGCCCGGCGCATGAGAACGAACCGGGTCTCGGCGCGCACCCTCGGGCTCCGCCTCTCGATGCGAAGCCGGTGTGATGGTCAGTCTTCGGTGATGGGATACACGAGTTCTTTGGGCTCGCCGTCACGCTCGTAGCTCACGCGAAGCTCTTTGGCTGCAGGCAGTGCCCGGAACACCTCGACAGCCTGCTCCGGACGTTCGATGGGCATGCCGTTCACTCGTGTGATGACATCACCAGCTCGAAGATCTGACGAGGCAAGGGCGTCCTTGAGGGACACGACGCGGAACCCGTGAAACTTGCCGCCGACGAAGACCGGTCGGTCGTCCAAGACGATCTTTTGCAAGAAGGCTCCGGGCCCTTCGGCCACCACTGCCTTCAACTTGGAGCGCGAGATGCTGCTGGGGGCCGCGGCCTTGGGGTCTTTGGCCGGGGTGTTCACGCGGGCGGCGGTGGTCTCCGGGGCCGCCGCGGGGGCCTTGGCCGGGGCGCTGGGCGCACTTGCACCGCCGCCGCACGCAGACAGAAACAACAGCCCGGGCAAGATGCGCTTCCACATTCTTGTAGGCATGCCCCATGCGGCGCCCGGGGGCCAAGTTTTCGTCGCGGAAGTGCCCTTAGGACCCTGCGAGCATGCGCGCCCGCTCCGCCGCGTAGGCCTGGAAGACGCGCTCGTGCACTTCGTCGATGGATCCCACGCCGTCCACAAGGACGACGCGGTCTTGGGGCATGTGTCGCGCGAGCTCTTTGTAGAAGAGCACGAGCGCGCGCTGTGTCTCGTTCTGTTCGTACAGCTGCGCGGCCTCTCCACGCTCGCGGCGGCGCTCGGCCGCAAGGTCCGCGGACACATCGACCACGATGGTGACATGGGGACGCATGGCGTGTTTGTTGAGCGACCGGATCCAGTCGACGGCACCCTCACCCTCGCGGCCGCTGCTGACGCTCTGGTAGGCGAGACTGGATGCGTCGTAGCGATCAGAGACGATGACGCCCCCCTGCTCCACGAAGGGCGCGATCTCCGTCTCCACGTGATCCATGCGGTCGGCGGCGAACAAGAGCGCCATCGTGGTCCAGTCCGGCGCCCGCGGACCCTCGGATCCTCGCGGTGGCACCACGATGCGGCCCGTGAGCACCTGACGGATCATGGTGCCCAGCGGTCCGTCGCTGGGCTCTCGGGTACCGCGCGCAGAGACCCCCTCTTGCCGAAGTCGGTCCACCAACTTGTGCACCTGGGTGGTGGTTCCCGCACCATCGACGCCCTCGATGACCACGAACATCCCCTGCTCTCGTCCGGACTTCATGCCTTCACGCCTCCCATCGGCAACCATCGTCATTTTCCGCAGCGTGGCCGCGGGGAATCAAGGGGTGGCCCTGCCAGCGTCTGCCTGCGCGGGGACCGGGCGCGGGTCCTCCCCAAGGACCACATTGTCGATGAGACGTGTCTTGCCTACATGACAGGCGATGGCCACAAGCCACGGTGTCGAGGCACCAGGCGCCGCACCCTCGGGCGCTGCTTGCAGCGAGACCGGGTCGACAACCTCGATGTAGTCGATGCGGTCGGCGGCGGCCGCCACTGGGCCCTTCGTGAGCTCGGCGAGTCGTGCCGGATCGCGCTCTCCTTCGGCGTAGGCATCCCACGCGGCGGCCAAACCGCGGCTGAGGGCCAACGCGCGCTGCCGCTCGGGGGGCGACAGGTAGGCGTTCCGCGAACTCAGGGCGAGTCCGTCAGGCTCACGCACGATGGGATAGCCCACCACGGTCACTGGCAGACTCAGGTCTTGGGCGACCCTGCGAAGAATGGCCAGCTGCTGGAAGTCTTTGCGGCCGAACACCGCCACCGAGGGACCGGTCACCGCAAACAACTTGGTGACGACGGTGCAGACCCCCTCGAAATGCTGCGGCCGAAACGGACCGCACAGGCCCGCAGCGAGAGGTCCCACGCGCACGCGGGTTTCGTCGCCCGGCGGGTACATGGTCTCCGGGGTTGGGGCGAAGACGACATCCGCCGCGCCACCTAATCGGTCGAGATCGGCGTCGAGCGTCCGGGGGTACCGTGCGAAGTCCTCGTTCGGACCAAACTGTGTGGGGTTGACGAAAATCGAGACGGCAACGAAGCCGGCACGCCTGCGTGCCTCGTGCACAAGCGCAAGGTGTCCGTCATGCAGGGCGCCCATGGTGGGGACGAAGCCGACGGTGTGCCCGGCGCGGCGGGCATCGTCGCAAGCACGCGCAAACTCCTCCCGAGACGAAAGAACGGTGGGGCGGGGCATTTTCCGGGGAAGAGGCTTTACAGGGGTTCCCCAGAAAAGCAATGATGCCCGCGCAAAGGTCCTCTTTGTCGCCTCCAGGGAACGTTCGCCATGCCCAAGCTCCCGCGCCCCCAAACGCCATCGCGCGCCTTACTCTGGCGACGGCTCGCATGCCTTGGCGTGCTGAGCGCATTCTTCGTGGCCTGCGGCGTCCGCAGTCCCCTCGACACCGATGTCCTCCCCGGCCTCGGTAGCCAAGACGCAAGCGCAGACGCCGATGCGGCGCAAGACGCCCTGCCCGCAGATGCCGCCACGGACACGGCCCCCAAGACCGATGCTGGCACCGATGCCCGCCCACCCATCCCGGGCCCCATCGGCTGCGGTGTGTGTGTCGCCGAAACCTGCGGTCCCAGCATCGTGGCGTGCATCGCCGACACCAACTGCCGCACCTTGCTGCAGTGCGTGTCGTCGGGCTGCCTCGGGGGCGCAGGTGGCATCAACACGGCTTGCTTGCTCGGATGCGCCGGCAAGAATCCCCAAGCGCTGGCGCAGGTGCTGCAGCTGTTCACCTGCCTCACGGGCAAGTGTGGTGCAGACTGCACGGACCTTCTGGGGCTCTTGGGCGGCCTCGGCGGTGGCGGCGGTGGCGGCGGTGGCGGTGGCGGCGGTGGCGGCGGTGGCGGTGGCGGCGGCGGTGGCGGCTCGGGAAGCAGCTCCGGCAAACCGGCGGCCCCCAGCGCCTCCCTGCTCAGCAGCGAAGCGCAGCGTGACGCTTGGAACCGCGCCTTCGAGCAATACCCCGGCCTGTGCGCCGCTCCACCTGCAGAGTAGGCATGCGCCGCCGCGGCATCGCTTTTGTACTCACCCTTGGTCTTTTGGTGCCGCGCGTCTGCCTTGCAGACGAGCCCAACGCCACCCAGATCGAGGCCGCCCGGCGCCTGTACCAGCAGGCCCTCGAAGACGAAAAACGCGGAGAATACCGTCAGGCCATCGACAAGCTGCAGCGGGCGAGCACCGTCAAGACCACCGCGGCATCGCGGTACCACCTGGGCCTGTGCGAAGAGAAACTGGGCCACCTGGTGGCCGCTCTCGCCTACTACCAGGCCGCAGAGCAGCAAGCCCAAGCCGAGGGCAAAAAAGAGGTCAGTGAGCTCGTGCGCGAGCCACTGTCACGTCTGTCCGAGCGGGTGCCCCGTCTGACTGTGCGCGTACGCCGCCCCGAACCACCGGGGCTCGAGGTGCTGCTCGACGGCAAGCCGCTCGCGCCGGGGCTCTACGACGTCGAGGTTCGCATCGACGTGGGTGCGCACCCCGTCGAAGCCCGGGCCCCAGGCCATGGCAGCTTTCTGGTGACACACGATGCCCGCGAGGGCAGCAACGCCAGCATCGAGATTCGCCTCGAAAAACAAGCTACGCCCGGCGCAGCCGCCGCAGCGACACCGCTTGCCGGCGAAACCAAGCCGGCCCAAACTTCCGCCGCCGATCGCTCCGCAAGTGAGCCTTCGCCCCAGGCAGACGCACCACGTGGACCGAGTGGCGCGGCTCTCGTCGCGTTTGGTGGCGCAGCTCTACTCGGAGGCTTCGGCGTGTTTTCGTTTCTTCGGGCCGGCTCCCTGCGTGACGAAGGCCAGAGTGCTTGCGCCTTGCGAACGGACTCCTGCACCGACTTGCGTGGGCCCGTGCGCACCTGGGATACGTTGGCCTTGGGCAGTTGGGTGGGCGCCGGCGGGGCCGTGATTGCGGGTCTTGTGCTCTACACGCCGGCCAAGCCCAAGACCCCCGTCGTGTCCGTTGGCCCTTCGCAGATCACCCTCGGAGGCACGTTCTAGTGCAACGCCGCGCGCGAAACCGCCTGGGTGCAGCAGCCGGCCTCGTGGGCGTGGCGATCGGCGTCGTGGCCTGCGTCGACCTGTTCCACACCACGCGCTACGACAATCTCTGCGACTTGAACCCATCGGCCTGTGCCGTCGACGCCGCGACGCAAGACCAGGCCGCGCCCCCCGAAGACGCGCAACAAGACTCAACGCAAAAGCCGTTCAACCTTTGCGACGTGCCCGGCCCATCGGAAGCCGCGCGCACGGTATGCGCGTGGGTCGGCGCCTGCGCAGGGCCGATGGGCAATCAGGCGTTTGGCACGTGCTTTATCGACGCCATACAGGCGTATGATTGCAATGTGCGCCCGGGCCGGCCGCTCTTGGGCGAGGCCGCCGCGTTCTGGGCCTGCGCCTACCAAGCCGCCATGGCCAAGTCCTGCAGCGACATGCGGCGATGCTACATGCCCGAGCGCGAGCAGACGTGCACCAACGGAGGTTCCACACCGTACGTGGCATGCCTCAACGACCGCAGCAGCGTCGGCACCCGCTTCGTTTGCCCCGTCGGTGGAGGGTCGCCGCTGTACCTCGAGCGCTGCCAGAGCACCGGGCGCGGCTGCGTTCTAGAGGCCGACGGAGCACGATGCGCTCCCTCGGCCGCCGCGTGTGATCCCACCCGTTGCGAGGGCAGCCTGCTGCACACCTGTGGCCCAGACAACGTAAACAACGGTGTAGACTGCAAGTTTTTTGGAGCTGGACGCTGCAACGCAGCAGCCACGGCGTGCACGCCCTCGGACAAGGCCGCGGCATGCAGCGGCGCTGGGATCACATGCCAAGGCAACGTCGCCAGCGCCTGCGTCGCCGGCCGCAAGGAAACACTAGACTGCGGCCGCCTCGGGCTTTCGTGCGTGCCCCCGGCAGATGGCGGCTCCGACGCCGGGGACGCGACGGACATCTCCGCAGCCTGCCAGGACGAACTGAACACGCCCTGCGGGGACGACACCTGCGACGGCAGCGAGGTGGTCACCTGCGCCCGTGGTCACCAGTACCGGCTCGACTGCAGCAAGCAGGGCCTCGGCGGCTGCAGGGTGCTTGCGATCCGAGGCGAACCGCTGAACCGAGCGCAGTGCGCACCACCCCCATAGCCAAACGCGCTCTCGCCAAGGGGAGGCCTCGGCGGAGCGCGCGACGTGTTGGGTCGGATCGCTCGACGACTTAGAAGCTCTGGGACGCCTCGAGCTGGGCCTTCTCGAGCAGCTTCGCCGCGTCGTCCATATCGCCTTTGGCGGCTGGACGTGACGGCGGTCGTGCGGGAGGCGGCGCCGGACGCGGCGGCGCCGGACGGGGTGTAGCCACGGCCACCGGTTGGGGAGCCGGCGCGGGTTTTGGAGCGGCAACCACGAGCTGCGGCTGAGGCTGCGCAACGGCCACTGGCGCGGGCGCAACGGGCTGGGGCGCGACGCCGGTCTGGGGCGCGACGCCGGTCTGGCCGGCTTGCCCGGGGCCCATACCAAAGCGAGGGTCCGTGGCAGTGCCGGGCGCAGGTTCGACGGACTGCCCCATGTTGACCACCGGCACCGAGACCGTGGGGGCCTGCGGGTTGGCGGCGATGGGAGCTGCCACCGGTGTCGGGGTAGCTACGTTGGCGGGGATGGCGGCCGGCGCATCAGCTCCGCGCGCAGCGGCTCGCGGGGCCCCCCGCGACGGGTCGACGAGTGAGCCCGTGGAATCGGCCAAGCCGTCCGCCCGCCCGCCCGCCACGGCCGCGGCGACCGCAGCCACGGCAACACATGCAGCGGCCACGGCGCCGAACCAAGAGCCGCGGGCCTTGGCCGCGCTGCCCGCAGACAGCACGGCTGCCGGAGGATCCGCCTGCGGCGGCCGATGCGCCATGAAGTGTGCGGGCGCTTGGGGGACCCCCGGGTTCGTGGGAACGCCTGGGTTGGTGAGCATGCCGTGCGAGGACACCATGCCCGAGATGGGCCCCTGCTGAAGCCCAGGACGCGAGAACGGCGACTGCGCGTACGCAACGCCGGAGAGGGTATTGGGCGCCTGTGGCACCGGCGCGAACTGCGGCTGCGGGGCCATTTGGTTGTAGCCGGCAGGCACCATGGGGACGCCCGAGGCGGGCGACATGGACGGGGGCAGCGCGATGGTGCGCTCGGAGGTTTTGTCGTCGACCGCCGGGGGGGGCTGCGAGGGAATGGCCGCATAGCCCCCGGTCTGCACAGCGGCTCGCGCCGCATCGAGGTGCTGGCGAATCATCGACGACGGAGCGTCCGCGCCGAGTCGCGCTGAAGAGCGCGGCGCAACACCTGCCGAAGAGGGCGCCGGGCGGAGCATGGTCATCCCATCGCCGTCGTCATCGTCTTGAACGGGCTTCTTGACGATGCGCTTGGAGCTGCGCGCCGGCATCGAAAGTGGGCTCTGTCCGTGCGAGCTTGCGGCGTTGCGCCCAGACATCGTGGCCCGGGAGCGCGGCTCGAAGAAACCCGTAGCTTCATCGTCGTCGGAGATCGACGGCGTGAACATGCGCGGACGGTCGGAAACGCTGCGGGAAGAGGGCGCAGGCGGCGCGACGCTGCGCGACGACGGCGCCGCCGGGGCCACGCTGCGAGAGCGGCTGCCACTACTGTCGCTAGAAAGGACGTCTGCCTCTGATTCGTCTCGGCCAGGGCGTTTGGTGAAGGGGAGCATGGGTCCTTTCGGGGAGCGCGGCGCTACCTGGCTCATATGCAGAGCGCAAGCCAGAGAGCGCCCATCTAAGAAAATAGAGTACGTGCCCCGGGCGCGCGCGCAAGCATATGAAACTACGCGCGATGCAGATCGGTGAGACATCGAACTACAATCAGCGTGAAAAGTTACAGCGGGCCCTCACGGGTGGATCAATGGACCCTCACGTGGGGTCTCCGGTGGATCACGCCCGACCCGAGTCGCCGCCGCTGCCTACATGAGAGCCCGCAATGCGCAGTGCCCGGCGCGAAATGTGCCGCGGCTTAGCGCAACGCGACGGCAGCGATGCCGCCGAGCACGACCAGCACACCGACGATGACAACCGGTATCACCCAGCCAGGACGCCCCGGGGGCATGCCGGCCACCGCTTGCTCGATCTCGGCGGCGCGCGTGGCGTTGAACGCTTGGTCCATGGCCCGGGCGGCTTCTCGGTCGATGCTGGGTGTGGGTGCGGCATCGGGGGCTTGCGCTGGCGGCGGGGCGCTGCCCGGTCCGGGACGCCCGGACCCAGCGGCGAACGGGTCCGGGGCCGCGAACGGGTCCTTGGCGGCGAACGGATCGCCTTGGGCCATGGCGGACTGAGGTCCGCGCTTGCGCGCCTCTTCGACCTGGGCAACGAGGTCTTGCTCGCGCATGGCAGCCCAGGTCTTGTGTTCGCCCGCGAGCCCATAGGCGCGGCCCACGGCGTCGGCGAGAGACCCCACCGTGGCCGTGCGAATGTTGGGGTTCTTGGCGAGCGCCTCTTCGAGAACGTCGTCCATTGTCGCGGGCGGCGGAAACGGGAGGTCTTTGCCCTTGAGGCTGGGCGGCTCGGGATCTTTCGTCAGGATCGCGAGCAAAATCGATGGCCCGTTGCTGCCATTGAAAGGCACTGCCCCAGCGAGACATTCGTAGGTGATGGCCGCAAGGGCAAACACGTCGGCGCGCGCGTCGAGGGTCTCGAGCCCTTGGGCCTGTTCGGGCGCCATGTAATAGGGCGAGCCGATGGTGGTGCCCAACACCGTGAGCTTCTTGGCATCTTTGTTCTTGTCTTTGACGGAGCCAAAATCGAGGATTTTGACCACATCGCCTTCGCGCGTGCCGCACAAGAACAGGTTGTCGGGCTTGAGGTCCCGGTGAACGAACGAACGCGCATGGGCTTGGTCGAGACCAAGGGCGACCTGCGCCAACATCCGGATGACGCGCGCCGGGTGCAGTGCCTTTTCTCGCTTGAGCACCACGCGTAGCTCTTCGCCGTCCAAGAACTCCATGACGAGCAGCCAAACGCCGGCTTGCTCGTCGCGCTGGAAGTCGAGCACGTCGACGATGTGATCGTGCGGCAAGACGCTGGAGATCTCGTACTCGCGCTTGAAGCGGGCCAGGGAGACATCGTCCCGGGCCACGTCGTCGTGGAGCACCTTGATGGCAACGCGCGTGTTCTTCTCTTTGTCGATACCCTCGTAGACGCGCCCCATGCCGCCGTCGGCAACCACTCGGCGCACTTCGTAACGGTTGCACAGGCGCTTGCCGAGCCGCTGGTCGTCGGCGGAGGGAGCGACAGGGACTTGGCTCGCAAACACGAGCGCGGTGCCATCGACGGGGCAAAACGCCGCGTCGTCCGGAAACACACGCACGCATTTGGGGCAGCTCTTCATGTGCCGGAGGTTCCCTCGGGCGGCGCGACGGGGGCCGGCGCGACGAAGTAGATGACGCGGTTGCAGGACTGGCACTGCTCGATGAGAGGCTCGCGCCGCAAGCGGTGATACATCTGCGGAGGCAGGGCCATGTTGCATGCCTTGCAGGTGCCATCGGTGGTGAAGGTGGCGCCCGAGCCACGCTTCTGCCGCACGGCTTCGTAACGACGATAGAGCTGCGCCGGCAAGCGGGCGACGATGGAGTCGCGGCCACCGCCGGTGGAGGCGACCTGCGTCTCGAGCATGGCAACCTTGGATTCGATGTCGCCCTGACACGCGGCAAGCTGCTCGCGCACCTTGGCGGCCTGGGCCTCGAGGGTCTCGACCTGCGCGCGCGCCTGGTCGGCCTCTGCCCCAAGCTTCTGCACATCGTCTTCGCGGTCACGCACGAGCTTGCGAAGCTCGTCCATCTCGCGCTCGGCGGCGTTGGTCTCGCGTTCCGTGCGAGAGCGAGAATGTTTCTCGCGCGAATGCTCGATCTGCTGCTGCATGTTGCGCAGCTCGATCTGGAATTCGCCCCGGGCGCGCTCGGCGGCGGCCAACGTGCCCTGCTCCTTGTCGAGCGCGGACTGGAATTGGGCGAGCTGGCTTCGGAGCCCCTCGAGGGTGGCGCGCTCGGTGACGAGCGACTCGTTCAACGCCTTTACTGCGGCGTCCATGGCCGAGAGTTCCGAGAGGGCCTGAATTTGTTCCGCGATGCTACTCAACGTCACCCGCCTCCTAATCCTGTCGACCGCGCCGGCACACGTCCATGACAACCGGATGGACGCGACGCCGATGTCGCCTTGAACGACGAATCAACGACGCGCGTCTGCACTGCAGCCCGTAGGCCCACCTGGGTTCGAACCAGGAACAACCCGGTTATGAGCCGGGGGCTCTGACCGATTGAGCTATGGGCCCAAGTCTCCACGGACGTGAGCCGAACCTAGTCGAAGCACTAGCCCGGGGGAAGACGCAAAAGCTCGAAAGGAGCGCGTTCTTGCTGGACTGCCGGAGCCCCGGCCAGCCCTCAGGGGCACCGGGTGCGGGAAAGTCGCGGCGCACCCTTGCCGCCATCCGCGCCAAAGGTCATCCGGAACAGATTGCCCTGGTGGACCCCGAGCAGCCGCGACGGCCCTTCGGGCAAAAGGCGCGGGCTGGCGCCACCGTTGGGAGAAATGACGGCAATTCGCGGGGACTCGGCCGTATCGGCGTAGCCCAACACCAGCGACTCGGCGCCGGGCGCTCCGTGGTCCCGCCCAAGGGTGAACAAGGCGTGGCCCATGCCGGACCCGAGCAGCTCGACGGGAGCCTTTGCCACGGCGCCGACCACGTCGACGCGGTGCAAGTGCCCCCCTGCCCCCTCGCCACGGGCGCCCTCGTCTTGGACATAGACAGAGACACCACCGGCGGCGGGGACCGCCTCGAACGCCACGACGTGCCCCTTGGGTGAGGTGAGACGCAAGGGCTGCGCGTCGGGCTGACCATCGGTCCCGATGTGCCGCATCTCGACGAAGGTGTAGCTGCGATCCTCTCCGGCCCCCTCGAGGCCGGCCTCTGTGGCCGGCTCGGCCACCCGGGTGAGCCAGATAACGGCGAACCCATCGGGGAGCCCCACCACGCGCGGTGACTCGGCATCGGACGTTTCGGGCGAGATCAGAATCCCGGCTGTTTGCCCTGAAGCTGCCGGAGCCGCGCCCATCCATCGCGCCCGCACGGCGCCAACGAGCTTGCCGGCCACGGGGCGGTCTTCTTCGCTCACGACCATGGCCTTGGCTCCGACCATGGCGGCATCGAAGGCGTAGAAGTCTCCAGAGGGCACCGGCAAGCGGCCCACCTCCGAGGCGGTGCTTTTGCCGATATCGATGCGCGAAAGCGACAGCTCTCGTTTTTTGGGGGCGCTCGCGAAGTGCACTGCGTACAGGGCACCGGCCTCGGCAAACACCCGCGGCGGAGGCTCGTCGCCCACGCTGGGGGCCAATGGGACGACCTTGGGCGGCGCGATTTTGGCTGCGGGCGTCAGCAGCACCGCGTGGACTTTCCGGCCTTCGTGCCGAAGGGATGCACCGAAGGCCAGCTGGCCATCCTTGTGGGCCAATTCCCCGACCAAGACTTCGTCGTCATCGCCCGCAAGGGGTGCATCTTCTTGGTCGGCACAGACGGGCACTGGCGGCGCCGCAGACATGATCGGCGGCGGCGCCGTCGGGATCTCTTCGGGCGGGAGATTGGCCGTGGGCTTTTTGCACCCGCTGGCCAAAAACGCGAACGAGGCGAGCAAAAGCCCGGCGCATCTCATCGGACGATGCCCTGGATCACCTCGAGCGCGAGTTCGTACTTCTCGAGCGGAGGCATGATGTAGGCTCCCTGCACCCGGTCTTTGACCTGCGCCAGCATCTCCCGGGCGATGGCCACGCCCTCTTTGCGACCGGCCACGCCACCGCCAACCTTCCGCATGCGCTCGCGCACGGCGTCGGGCACCTGCATGCCAGGCACCTCATTGTGCAAGAACTCGGCGTTCCGGTAGCTGGCAAGGGGCAAGATGCCCACGAGCACCGGCAGGCCCAAGGGGGCGATGTCCGCAAGGAAACGCTCGAGGACATCGACGTCGTAGACCGGCTGGGTCATGACGAGTTCGGCGCCGGCGAGCTTCTTGGCGCGGAGCCGCTCGATCTCGCGGTTGTAGTTGAGCGCCGCGGGCTCGGCCCCGGTGGCCAAGACAAAGCTGGTCACGCCGCCCAAGGGCTTTCCGCCTGGGTCGACACCATGATTGAGCCGCGCGGCCATCTTGAGGATGCCGATGGAGTCGAGATCATAGACCGCCGTGGCGTCCGGGAAGTCTCCGACCTTGGGCGGATCGCCGGTGACGATGACAAGGTTGCGGACGCCGAAATCGTGCGCCGCAAGCAGGTGCGCAAGGGACCCGAGCAGGTTGCGATCACGTCCGCACACGTGCAGGAGCGTCTCGATGCCCGCCTCGCGTTGCAGGCGCACGGCCAGCGCAATGTTGCCCATGCGCGCTTGAGCCCGAGCACCGTCGGCAATGTTGATGACATCGACGCCGCCGGCCTTGAGCATCCGCGCGGCATCTACGGCCTTCTGCGGATCGAGGCCCACCGGCGGGTTGACCTCGACGGAGACGACGAAGCCCTTGCGGAGCTTGGCGCCCAGCGAGCTTCGCTCGTCCAAGGGCACCGGGGGCAAGTGAGACTCGGGCATCTGTGGCGGCTCGGCGCTCCAGATCTCGGCGCGCGCCAACATGGA
>JBIKNA010000440.1:0-6118 GCA_044358965.1 Polyangiaceae bacterium | reverse complement strand
GCGGCGTCGAGGGTTTGTTCGACGAGGACACAAAGCGCGTTGTCAAAATTGGCCAGTCGGCCCCGATCCCCGATCCCCGATCCCCGCTCACGCTCGCAGCAGCCCGAACCCGCTCGGAATGGGCCGAGTTCGGGAGCGGGAGCGGGAGCGGGACTCAGCGAGAGAGGCCCGTCAGAAGGGCGTAGAGGCGGTCGGTGATGCGCTCCGGGCTCGCCCAGAGACGGCACCTGGCTCGGTTGCGCTTACGGTGCCACGCCGGCGATCAAGAATGCGCCCATGCCGTAGGTCTCTACGTAGTCATAGGAGAGGCGCAGGTAGCCCTCGTGCCCGGTGTCGGTTCCCCAGCTGTTCTTGAAGCGGAAGTAGCCCTGTTCTCGATCGAACCCGACGAGGAGCATGGCATGGGCGCCGTAGAAGTATGCAGGGTCGCCGCTGGCGTCTGTTTGGACATCGATGGTGCCGGTGTCTCGGGTTTCGTCGGTCCAATCGGTGCCCGCCACGGCGACGAAGTAGATCAAGTCGGCGTCGGTCTTGAGAAAGGCCTCGAGCAGGTTTGGGTTGTCGGCGTACAGAAAGGGCAAGGCGTTGCCCTTGGGAACTTTGGGCGTGTTGAAGTACTGCACCGACGTGAATCGGTACTTGGCGTCGGCGCTGCACTCGTCGGGAATGCCAAACGCGGGGCAAACGGTGCCCGAGTAGCCAAACTGGTTCTCGGTGCAAACGGCGTTCGCCGTGAGAATGTCGCCAATTCTCCAGAACTGCGCGATGCCCTCGCTCGGGTTGCAGGTCCGACCCGTGGCCGCGAGCAGGTGCGCATACGCATGGCTCTCGGACAAATCGAACGTCTTGCCGTAGCGCTTGAACGTGGCCTCCATACCCGCCATCGCTGCAAACGCCGTACACGTCCCGCGTGCGCCCTGATCGCGTACGGGGGTCTGAAACTTGTGTCGCGAGGCCAAGCGATCGATGAGCGTGCCTTCACGACCGTAGGGCTGTCGCCCCTCGATATGACTCTTGAAGGGTACGAGGGCGGCAGGCATGGCAGTGGCAAGGGGGACGGCACTTGTGGGCTGCACCGCGTCGTTTCCAACAAGACGATACGAGCGGCCCTTCACGCTCAAGCTCGGCGAGGTGGCGCTACCCGTCAGCTTGCCTTCGAAGGCAGCGCGATCGAAGCGCCGCTTGGTGCTGAGCTTGCTGCGCAGGGCCGGACTGAAGCCCAGCCTTCGGCCACTGATGGCAGGTGCAACGGAGGGCCCCTTGGCGCTCGATGCTACGGCTGGCGCCTTGGCAGGCACAACCGGCGAAGCCTGGGAGTTGCCTTGCAGGGCGAGCGCGAGCGCGATGGTCGACGCGGCGGCGATGGCCATTCCCCGAACCCTGAGGAGCATGTTGTCCAAGTGTGTACGACCGCGCCCCGCGGAGCCACCCGGTTTGCCCGTGGAGTCACGCCGCTTAAGGTGCTGTTGACGTGGAGTCCGTCACCCTCGGAGCCCGTGCGAACGCAGACGCTCAACGAGCGCCGACATGCGTGGCAGCTGCTCAATTAAGCCTTAAGCGCTCGCGCTCGCCTCTTGGGCGGTCACTGCCCATGCTAACGGCGCAGCCATGAAGGCACGCTACGTGGTCGCGCTCTTGGCTCTGGCGGTTGGTGGCTGCAAGGGCAAGAAGTCCGCCGCGCCCATCGGCGACATGACGCCCGTCATTGCCGAGGTCAAAGGCGCCGACGGCAAGTCCGTGGTGCGCATCACCACCAAGGTGCGCGCGGGCGTATCCGTCTCGGTGGTACTCGACCGCGAAGGGCCTCTTCGGCACACGGATTCGTGTTTCGTCAAAGAAGGCGCCGACTCCTGCATCGTAGAGATGCCCGTCGACAAGTTCAGCCGTCCCCCCGCCGAGATCGCCGCCGGTCCCAAACCGTTCCCGTTCATCATCGAAGCCAAGGCCGATGGCGTGCCCAGCATCAAAAAAGAACTCACCTGGGCGCGGCCCCCAAGCTGCTGGCCCCTGGGCAACTCGCTGACCTGCGAGGGACTCGAGGCCCCCGGCGGCGAGGTGCGCGCCGACAAGGGGCTGGTGCTTAGCTTTCGGCCGGCGACTGAGACCATGACCATGACCGCCGTGGGCACCAGCGTCACGGCCTCGGCAGGCAAAGAGGGAATCATTCCGCTCGACGGCAAGCTCATCACCAAAGAGCTCTTGAGCAAGGTCATGGCCAACACAACGTCGCCCGTACAACTGGAGCTGCCGGCCAAGATCACCAACGCCTCGGGTACCGTGTTCGAGGGCCCCGTACCGGTGTCCGTGCGCTACGCGCTGTACACATTCTCCCAGTTGATGGACAAGCCCATCCCGTGGGCCGCAGACAACAACAAGATGCTGGTCTTCAACAAGCGCGGCAAACCAGGCGGGGGCATCCAAGGCACGGCGTCGTTTGCCGTTGGCGATCCCAACTCCCTGCTCGACGTGGGTCGCGTTGGCTTCGTCGAAGAGCGCCCGGGTGTCTCCGTTCCCTGCGGTGCGTATGCAAAAGTAGGTGCGGTTCGGGGCGACACCAAGAACCTGGTCGGACGCCTCGAGGTCGTCGAGGTATCGGTTCGTCAGTTGCGCACAGGCAAAGAGCTGCGCCGCAAGACGCTGACGGCCACGGGCAACCCGTGTCGGGACAGCGCGACGCTTCGCGCCGGCTCAAACAGTGCCGGGTACGTGTCGCTTCCGGCCTCGACAGTCCGCGCGTTCTTCGAGCAAGGCAACTGAAGACTGCGTTTGTTGCGCAGCTTCATCGCGGTCAACTCCTGCGACAACTTGCCATGAGAGCGTAGGCGGTATCTAGCGCGCGAAACCCTGCACCGGGCTGCGGGCAGCATGCATTTGGTACCTGCTGGTCGCGGCCATCTCTCGGGTCATGGCGTCGACGCGGCGCACGAATAACAGCCACAAGATCGAACCGACCGGCAGCGGGATCACAAACTGGCAGATGCCCGCGGCGATGGCGAGGCCCTTGGGCGCTGCGTGCTTGGTTGGATAGGCCACGCGCAAGCGGTCGAGCGCGTCGCAGATGCCGCAGTTGATGACGAACATCCAGTAGTAGTGAAAGTACGGGATGAACAGGAAGCCCACCGCGGTGCCGGGCGAGATCCAAGACTTCCAGTGTCGCGTGTACCGTTGCTCGGGCGGTAGCCAGCTCCACAAGCGATGCACCCACCACATGCCTGCGCCGATCTGTGCGTAGATCATCAAGACGGCGACAAGGATCATCCCCGAAGCCGCCAGCACCAACTCTTGCTGGGGTTGCTGCACGTGACGCTGGGGATGCGGCACGCCGATCATCATGGCCACGGTGAGCAAGACCACGCTGCCGAAGAAGCTGAAGACCGCAAACGACACAGCCAAGGCAAGCAGTACCCCCGGCCCCGAGCGCATGGGGACGACCTCACGGGGCGCCGCGCCCGCGCGATAGGGATCAAAAGGCACCGCTCCTGGTTGCATGGTGTTGTCATACGCCAAACGCGGCCGAGCGCTTCCCCGATCCCCTCCGGGGTGGCTTACGCGCGGCTGCCCAAACGGCGGCGCGGCCCCGCCACAAGGGGCCCAAGGCTGGCCTTCGTATTGGAAATTTCCGCCTGATTCAGCAAAGGAGCGAATGTGGTTGCGTGTAGGCTTTTGGGTGCTACCCCCTCGCGCATGAGCAACATCGTTCGTTGGTTGAGCCTGTCCCTTGTGTCTCTCTCCGCCGCTGCGTGCATGGGCACCACCGACGTGGACGCCGACACCGACGAAGACGTGGACCAGGCCGAAGCCGAGCTGGTGACCGCCAACATCAAGTCCATCAGCGTGGGCAAGAGCGCGGGCTTCCGTCCGCCCCCGGCGCCGGGCAGCTGCCACCCTGCGGGCCGCTGGGACTTTGACTTCACCTCGCGCAAGCTCACCGGCAATGCATGCGTCAACGGCGTGCCCACCACGGTGTCCAAGACTGTGACCACCAGCGAGGCCGCCAAGATCAGGAGCGCGGTCTCCGGCGTTCGCGTGACTGCACGCCCGCCGGCATGCCCCACGGACATGCCCGTCGCGTCGCTCACGGTCAAAAGGGCCCAGTCGCAAAAGCAGTACATCGACGCCCGCGCATCCTGCGGCGGCTCGTCGACCCCGGTGCGCGAAGCCACCCTCGACAAGCTCGTTACGTTGCTCGAGTCGCTGAGCAGCGCCGCGCCAGCCTGCGTGCGCTCGGGTTGCTCGGGTCAGATCTGCGCCGACCAGGCCATGTTCTCCACCTGCGAGTGGCGCCCCGAGTACGCGTGCTACCAGCAGGCCATCTGCGAGCGTGGCGCCAACGGCCAGTGCGGCTTCCGGCAAACGCCGCAGCTTGCGGCCTGCCTGGGCGAGTAACGTCTGACCCCAAAAAAGACTGAGGCCTCGTCAACCCTGGTTGCCCCAGGGCGGTGACGAGGCCTCTGGCCATTTGGGCCGGCCGAAACAACTACGTGCGCTTGCGGCGCCGCAGGAACCCAAGCAAGCCGAACCCGAGGACAACCGCGCTGGGCAGGCCGTTGGTGGGTCCGCCACCCGAGTGGCTGCAAGCCGAGGCCGACGAGGCATCGCGCGATTGGCCATCGCCAGATTCGCCCTCGCCAGTGGTGCCCGCCGGCGCTCCACCCGCATTCGAGCCCGCGCCTGGACCATTTGCCGAATCACCCGGGCGCGAGGCCACGGTGCCGGCATCTTCGGTGGCTGCACCGGCGTCGACCAGACCCGCATCTCCGACCGTTGCGTCGCCGCCAGTGATGGTGATGGGAATGCGATAGAGCTTTTGCCCCGCCGGGGCCGGAGCGCGGTCGTGCACATACAAGGAGAACGAGCTCCCCATGACCATTCCGTCGTCGGACGCTCCGTCGAGGCCGACGAAGAACGGGTAACACCCGTCGCCCCCCGGAGGCGGCGTGTAGACATGTCGCTTGTCGCCCCAGTTGATGCCGTCGGTGGACGAGTACATGTAGATGCCCTTGCGCGCATCGCTCTTCTGAAACGTGACGTAGTCGTAGCCCTCTTGCTCGTAGACCGTGAGCAGGTACTTGCCGAGCGGCGCCACGTAGGTTGCATCGCCGTGTTCGTCGTGACGGTCGGACGGATAGGGCAGCACCGACGAAGCCTTGCCCGTGAGCGCATCTTCGGTCCACGTGCCTTCGTAGTACTTCTTCCACAGAGACACGGTGTGGTTCTTGGCAGCGGCCACCACGTCGGTCACCAAGGCCCGAGCCACCGCGGGGTGGCGAAAGAAGCCCGTCCGGTACTCGTTGAAGTATGCATAGAAATACGGGCCCACGACGATGACGGGAAACCCACCCAGATTCTGCTGGCCCGGCGCCTCGAGCGAAGACTTGATGACGTCGCCCACGTATTTCCAGTGGTCCCCCATGTCCGTGGAGATGGCGATGCCCTGTCGGTACTCGCAGGTCGGAAGATCCCAGCGGTCTGTTTCGATGTGCACGAAGCCGATGAGCGTGCCGTCGGTGTGCTTGTACACATTGCCGAGCCAGGGCCGATAGCCCGCGGGAAAGCCATTGAAGTCCCACCGACCGGCATACCCCGACCAATGGGTGGTGGCGTTGGGGTTTCCCGGCGGGCCGCTGTACTTGGCAAACGCGAACTGACCGTTCGACGTCCACGAGTAGAACTCCGTCGCATTCTTTCGCAACGTGGCGCGAGACAAGTCAGAGGTCGTGCCCGGGTCGTAGTTCGAATAGACCAGCTCTGGCTGCCCCACCGTCATTGTCTGCGCAAACGCCGTTGTGGCCGAGACGACGTTGATGGCCAAGGCCACAAGCACAAAGGCGGCCCAAGAGAGCCCTCGCCGGCAAAGGCGCATGGGCACGCCGCCCTGCGGAACGAGCCTTGCGACGGCGCGCGACGGGGTCCCGCGACGCGGGCAACGCACGGAAGGTTTGCGGTTCATGCTCGGGAGACACCCCCAAAGCCCCCGCCGCAAGCAGAAATCGACATGCAACGCCCCCCAGTTCGATGGTGGCGCTCTCGCTGGCCCAGGCGTCGTCTACCGCCTCCGCGAGGCAGCCACGCACATACCCAATGGGTGTCACGGCGTACGAAACAAAAACACCCCATC
>JBIKNA010000439.1:0-6135 GCA_044358965.1 Polyangiaceae bacterium | reverse complement strand
CGGCCTGCGTCGGCGCCGAAGCCAACACCGGTTCGGGGTCGGGAACCTCGGCCACAGAACCCAAACGCCCATCGGCGCAGGCTCCGGGGTCCGCTGGCGTCGACGCACCCGCACCGCGCCCGGCGCCAAGCCCTGGCTTCACGATGTACCCGCTCGAGTCCAAGGTCCTGACCGCTGCACCGGGCGGCACCATCAGTTTTACCATCGAGCTCGCCTACGTGGGCCCCAAGCTCAGCGACGACCATCAGGTGTTTCTGCACTTGGTTGGTCCCGACAAGCCCAACTGGTTCGAGCACAGTCTGTACCCGGTGCCCGGGCCAAAGAGCTCGACCTGGAACGGCGTCGTGAAGTTTGCCGGAACGCTGACCTTGCCCGCCAACGCTGCGGGCACGTACAAGCTGATGGCCGGCATCAACCACCCCGAAGCAGGAAAAGAGAGCGCCAACATTCGGATGATGAGTGGTGGCAGCTCGGTGGTCGAGCACTTCGGCTCCGGTCCCATAGGTTACCGCTACGAGGTCGGCACATTGAACGTCACCGCAGCGGCGCCCCCCTCGGGCGGTCCGCTGTCCCAAGCCGCGTGGTCTCAATCCGTCATCGACGACATGAACAAGGCGTCGGATCAGAACCAGGTGGCCAGTGGCTCTGGCACAGCGACGGCCCACGCGTGGATGGGCTCTGTTGGCATGAGCGGAGGGAACTACCAATCTATCGTCGACATCTGCGCAGGGACCTGCGACCACTTCGCCCAGCGCGTGTCGGGTGCCATCTCGTGGACGTGGATCTGGACCGGCGCCAACAACAAGTCGCAGCACACGCGGGTGCTGGCGCGGCGCGCACGCGGCTACTACCTCTCGAAGTCGACGGGCAAGTGGGTGCTGGCCTTCGACAACCGGCCCGTGGGGGCGGCGCAGAGCATTGGGTCTGCAATGTCGGGCGAGTCCGGCGTCGCGGATACGCAGCAGCAAGTCGATGCCAGCACCACATCCGTGAAGCCCGACGCATTCCACAAGTACGAGCTCTGGGGCCAAGGGAACGTGGGGCACGCAGCATTCACCGACGCGAAGACGTGGTTCGTAAGCACCCAACTCAGCCTCACGCCCGACAACTCGGGCATCGATGACCGGGCCCAGGCGGAGTTCATCGTGAAGGTAGGTGTCGACTTCGTGACCGACGAATCGGTCACGGCGACGGACGTGCCCGGGGCCCCTGCGCGCTACATCAACCGAAGCACCGGCCAACTCGTCGCGAACCCATGCAACACCTGTTACCCCTACAAGGTCATGGATGGCATGGGTGGTCGCTACCGCAGGATCCCCACGGACGGGTCTTGGATCACGGTGACCTCCATCGGCATGGCCCCCACCTTCGGCGGCAACGGGCTGCCGCCGCCGTGGGGCAACTACACACAGACCTCGCCCTTTGCGCAGCCACCCTACGTGCTGACGCCGAGCGAAATCATCGCGAACCCTCCTCCGCAATAGGCCAGCGTGTCGGGCTTCTCGGGGTCGACGTGGGCGTAGTACGCTGGCCTCCATGACGACCCGGGGACCACGCCTGTCGGCCTCTGCGCGTCGGGCACAGCTTGTCGACGTTGGGCGCGCGGTGTTCGCCAAGCGCGGCTACGAAGCCGCTTCTCTCGAAGAAATTGCCGACCGCGCCAAGGTGTCGCGTCCTGTGCTCTACGAACACTTCGGTGGCAAAGAGGGCCTGTACGCCGTGATCATCGATCGGGAGATGGAGTACCTGTTCCGGCGCATCTCCGAGTCCATCTCTACGGGTACGCCGCGGGAGCGCGTGGAGATGGCTGCGCTCGCGTTCTTGTCCTACGTCAAGGACCACCCCGACGGCTTCGCCGTGCTCACCCACGATGCGCCGGTCACCACCGCGGGTGGCGGCATGTCGTCGCTGCTCAGCGACTTGGCCGTGCGTGTAGGCGATGTGTTCGCCGCGTCGTTCAAGAGCGCTGGCTACGATGCCAAGGCCGCGCCCATTTATGCCCATGCGCTCATTGGCATGACCACGTTTGTGGGCCAGTGGTGGACCGACGTGCGCAAGCCATCGGTGGAAGAGGTGGCGAGCCACGTGGCCGGCCTTGCATGGATGGGCCTACGGCACTTGCCCAAACGCCCGGCCAAGCTCAAGCGGCCGAACCAGCCGGCCGAGTGAGCGTGGTACGCTCGCCCTGAAATGCCGCGAATGCAGCTCAGGATGGTCGCCGCACTTGGTGTGGCGTCGCTGGCCGCAGCGCTCTCGTGCAAGGAGCCCACGCAAACCACGGTGCTTGTACGTACCAATGTGCCGTACCGCGCCAACGTCAGCATGGCGCTGTGGTCCAGCAGCACGGGCAGCTTTCCTTTGGGCGCCGTTCCCCAGGTGACCTCCGCGGACCCGTGGCTCGATGACGGCACCCTTGGCGACGTGGTGATCACGCCGAGGGCATCCGCAAGCGAGGCGCTTACCCTGCGTGTAGTCCTGGGCATTGGGCGGGATCCAGCGGGATGCTCGGACATGGCGCCCAAGGGCTGCATCGTGGCCCGACGGAAGCTGTCTTTCGTGCCTCGGACGCGCTTGCGTGTGCCCATCGTACTGCACCTGGCGTGTGAAGGCGTGGTCTGCGACGAAAGCTCCACCTGCAACTACCTGGGGCGCTGTGTCTCCGCAACGGTGGACCCAAACGCTTGCAGCAGCGCAAAGGGCTGCGAACTGCCGGGCGACGAAGGCGTGACGCGCGTGAGTGACGGCGGCCTGCCCGGCCCCGACGCCCTCGACAGCGCCAGCGAGCCGGACGCTAGCGAGGCGAGCGTCGACAGCGGCGCCGACACGGGAGTGAACCTGTTGCCTTCAGGTGTTCCTGCGGTGGGCGTCGGCAGGGCGCATGTCTGCGCGGTCGTCGACAACGGACTCATCAAGTGCTGGGGTGCCAACAACCGTGGGCAGCTCGGGCTCGGCGACGATCAAGACCGCGGCGACGAGGCAGGCGAGATGGGTGCCAATCTGCCCACGGTCAACCTGGGCGTTGGTCGCCAGGTCAATCACTTGGCCGTCGGCTTCGAGCACACGTGTGCGCGGCTCGACGGTGGAGACGTGAAGTGCTGGGGTGCCGACGAATCGGGCCAGCTCGGCCTTGGCGACACGGCACCCCGCGGAGACCTTCCTGGGCAGATGGGCGACAGTCTGCCCGTCGTGGATCTGGGCCCTGGCTTTCGTGCGGTCAGCGTTCGCGCGGGCATCACACACTCCTGCGCGCTGTCGATCCAAGGGCGGGTCAAGTGTTGGGGCGCCAATGGCGCCGGCACCCTGGGGCTCGGAGACACCCTTCCGCGCGGCCGGGCCGCGGGGCAAATGGGCGCGCTCCTGCCGGAGGTCGATCTGGGGACCGATCGCCATGCAGTGGAGCTTGCCGTTGGCGGCAACCATGTCTGCGTGCGGCTGGACAACGGCTCGGTCAAGTGTTGGGGCGACAACAGCGTTGGGCAGCTCGGCGTCGGCGACACATCGACCCGAGGTGTGGCGCCAGGACAAATGGGTGCGGCGCTCCCCGCAGTGGACCTTGGCCCCGGGCGCACGGCGCTGCAGCTCGGCCTCGGAAGGCTCCACTCTTGCGCTCGTCTCGACAACAACAGTGTCAAGTGTTGGGGCGGCAACACCTTGGGGCAGCTCGGCGTCGGCGACTTGGTCGCTCGCGGGGAAAAGCCCCCGCAAGTGGGCGAAGCCTTCGTGGCGGTGGACCTCGGCCCCGGGCGCAGCGCGCTGGACCTCGGCGTGGGCTCCAACCATGCATGCGCGCGGCTCGACGACAACAGCGTCAAGTGCTGGGGCGACAACGCAACCGGGCAACTTGGACTGGGCGATGCGCTGGGGCGTGGCGGACAGGACATCGACATGGGAGCAGCGCTGCCCGCGGTGGACCTTGGGGGCCTTGGAGCACAGTTCGTATTCACTGGTCGGTCGAACTCGTGCGCTCGATTCTCGGGCAGCAGCCTCAAGTGCTGGGGCGACAACACCCGAGGTCAGCTGGGGCTTGGCGACGTGTTGTCCCGCGGTGCCAGCGCCGGGCAAATGGGGGCCACACTGCCGTTCATCGCGCTGCAGTAGCCGTCGGTGCACGCGGGCCCGCGAGCCGAGCATCCGGCGAAACGAGTTTCTTCTCCTGCGCGGTCGAGTTCGATAGGCTTTGAGCCTTGAGCCTTCCTCGCCTCCGCGCCCATTTGCGCAGCGATCGCGACATCGCCCAGGTGCTCAAGGCCGCCATGTTGCACCGGACGACACATGTTCCGCTGATGCAGGGGCCGCGCACCGCCGGTCAGCATCTGCTCGAGGTCGAGGTGCCCGGCGATGACCTGCTGACACTGCTGGCCGAACCAGCCGGCCCCGAGACCCCCGCCGGCTTCCTGCTCATGCTGCGGCCCATCACGCGGCCGCAGATGGCCATTCTGTACGCTGTCGTCGAGCGCCTGGATGTGTCCGGCGCGGTGGACTTGCCGCCTGCATCCAGCGGACCGCGCTCGGACCGCACGGTCATGCAGCCCATGACCTTCCGGCGCTCGGAGCTGCCGCCATCCGTGGTCGACGCCGAGAAGATGACCTCGCTGGTCCCCCCGCCGTTAGACGAGATGCCCGACTCCTTTGCGCTGCCGCGCATGCCGCCCTTGGACTTGGCCGAGCCCGAGTCTGCGGACCCGTCGTTGGTCATCGACATCGAAGACTTTGGCCCCAGCAGTCGGGCCCTGGGCCTCGCGGCGGATCCGCTGCTGGGTCGCGTCATCGCCCGCAAGTACCGGTTGGACTCGCTCATCGGCTCTGGGTCCACCGCAGCGGTGTACCGCGCCGCGCACATGGATCTGGGACGGCATGTGGCCGTGAAGGTCTTGCTGGAACAGCGCGCCAAAGAAGTGCAGTTCGTGCAGCGCTTCCGTGGCGAGGCGCGGGCAGCAAGCCAGCTCGAGCACCCCAACGTGGCGCGGGTCACCGACTTCGGCCAAGAAGACGACGGCCTTCTGTATCTGGTGATGGAGCTCCTGGTTGGTCGCAGCCTGGAAGCCGTGCTCGCGGCGTCGGGCAAGCTACCCGCGCGCGTGGCGGTGGACATCGTCATCCAGGCCTCGAGCGGCATCGCCTTTGCGCACGACGTGGGCATCGTGCACCGCGACGTCAAGCCGGAGAATCTGATGTTGGTGTCGCAACGCGACGACGACGGAAACCCCAAAGACGTGGTCAAGGTGTGCGACTTTGGGCTGGCCAAGCTCCGCGACCGAGACGTGGATCAAGACGAAGACCTGACGGGTGCGGGTATGCTCATGGGCTCTCCGGCGTACATGTCGCCGGAGCAAACCTTGGGCATCGAGATCGACTCCCGCACGGACATCTATGCGCTCGGCGTCACGCTCTACGAGTGCGTGGCGGCGGCAATGCCCCACGACGCCATGACGCTCACGGCGCTGTTCGGCAAGAAGGTGACCGAGGCCCCGCGGCCCCTGCGCTCGTTCGTGCCCGACATCGATCCGGGTCTCGAGGCCTGCATCATGCGAGCGCTCGCCACCGATCGAAGCCAGAGGCCGCAGACCATGCGCGCGTTTCGCGACGAACTGCGCACGGTGCTGGCAAAGCTGCCTGCTTGACGTCACGACCACGAGAGGGACGCGGCACAAGAGACATGCCTGCAGGCTACCCGTTCTTGTCGCGGGGCGAAGCTGCGGCTGAAACGAGGGGAGTGCCTAACGGCTACAACGAGGCTCCTTGAGCATGTCGAGCGTGGAGCGGTACGCCCGCTCGTCGCCGGGGTGCGCATTCACGTGGCGCTCGAGCGCCATGGCCAACGCGGCCATGTCTTGCCGGGCGCCGTCCTCGCAGAGTCTGCTCCGCAGGGCCTCGTAGCCCCGAGAGCTCTTGTCGGCGAGCAAGCGTTCGAGCCGCGCATTGACTGGCGCTGCCCGCGAGAAACCTTTGCCCAGCAACGGCCACACGACACCAAGCAGCCGGAAGGCTTTGGGCCCCTCGTCGAGGAACGCGCCCAAGTCGGCTTCGGTGGCGAGCTGTCCCTCTTTGGCAAGCGCCTTCAGGCGCCCTTCCAAGAAGCCGTGCGCGTACATGTCCATGGACGCGAGCACGAACAGAACCATGGGTCGGCGCTTG
>JBIKNA010000438.1:0-6141 GCA_044358965.1 Polyangiaceae bacterium | reverse complement strand
GACTTGTGCGTTTGCCGCCCCCGAGCCCAGGGGCACAAGCTCGCTTCGTCGCACCGCCGCATCGCCCCCCGGCAGTAGAATCCTGAGCGACCGGCGTTCGCAATGGAGTAAAGGAGCAGGGTATGTCCGCTCCTGCTGCGCCCGCGCCTGCCTCGCCGGGCGCTCGTGTGACGTTGCGGGGGGAGTTCGAGCGGCACCTCGGGGCCTACCTCAAGGGCGCGCTGACGCTCGTCGTGTTTCAGTGGGCCATGAACCGCATCGATTGGGCGTCCAAAGCCTGCATCGATGCCATCTTCTCGGGCGACCACGGCAGCGCCGCGCGCCCTGCGTTGCTCATGCTTGGCCTCGGCGCCCTGGGCTTCGGCGCGCGCATCCTCAGCCGGTACTACATCTTCAATGCGGGGCGCGACGTCGAGTACGACCTGCGTGCGCGGCTCCTGCATCGCCTGCACCAGCTCGGCATGGCCTTCTACCGGCAGATGTCCCCGGGCGAGATCATGGGCAGGTCCAGTGGCGACTTGCTTCAGGTGCGCCTGCTCTTTGGCTTTGGTGTGCTCAACATGATCAACGTCGTGTTGGCCTTTGCCAGCGCCCTCGAGGTCATGGTGCGCATCTCTGGCAAGCTCACCCTTGCGTCCTTCGTGATGCTGCCGGCGTTGCTGCTCACCACCCGGAGCTTCTCTCGCCGGTTGTTCACGAGCACCCGAAAGAACCAAGAGGCCTTGGGCCAGCTGTCTGACGTGGTGCAGAAGAACCTGGCCGGCATACGGGTGCTGCGCAGCTTTGCGCTCGAGTCCCACGAGGCCGCGCGCTTCGCCAAGTTCAACTCGTCGTATCTCGACGCCAGCTTGTCCCTGGCGCGGCTCCGAGGGCTCATGGGCCCGCTCGTCGGGGCGTCCAGCTCCGTGTCCCTGCTCGCATGCTTCTGGTACGGCGGCGTGCTGCTGGCCCGGGGCCCAGGCAACGGCGGTCTGTCGTCTGGGGACTTCTTTGCGTTCTGGTTGGCCCTCGGTCGCATGACGTGGCCCATGGTCGCCCTTGGGTTTTCGCTCTCCATCGTGCAGCGCGGCCGCGCTGGGTTTTCGCGCCTGCAAGAGGTGTTCGATGCCCAGCCCGAGGTCGTTGGTGGACAGCACCCGCTTGCCCATGTGGGCGGAGACCTGAAGGTCCAGAACCTGTCGTTTGCCTATGGCGACAAAGAGGTCCTGTCCGACGTCTCCTTCGACCTGCCCAAGGGGCACAGCTTGGCCGTCATGGGGCGCACGGGCTCGGGCAAGTCGACCTTGGCCATGTTGCTGCCCCGCCTGTTGGCCACGCCCACAGGCCGGGTCTTCGTCGATGGCGTCGATGTCTGCGAGCTGCCGCTTTCGGTGCTGCGTGGCGCCATTGGCTACGCCCAGCAAGATGCGTTTTTGTTCTCCACGACGGTGGCGCGCAACGTGGGGTTCGCGTTGCCCGAGACCGATTCGGACGAGGCGCAAGCACGTTTGCGCGACGCCGCCCGTGATGCCGCCGTGCTCGACGAGGCCCTGGGGCTTCCGGAGCAGTTCGATACCGTGGTGGGCGAGCGCGGCGTACAGCTATCTGGTGGGCAAAAGCAGCGCATCGCGCTGGCGCGGGCGCTCGTTCGGGCCACGCCGGTCATGGTGCTCGACGATCCGCTCTCCGCCGTCGACGCCAAGACCGAGAGCCTCATCCTCGAGGCCATCGAGCGCAAGGCCCAAGAACGCACCTTGGTGCTCATTACCCATCGTGTCGACGCGGCCAAACGCTGCGACCAAATCTTGGTGCTCGACAAGGGGCGCGTGGTCGAGCGCGGCACCCACGAGGAGCTGTGCAAGCAGGGCGGTCTGTACGCCGTGTTCGAGCGCGAGCAGAGCCGCGAAGGCGAGCTGCGGGCTCTGGCCGAGGTGTCGCCATGACCGCCAAGACCTCGCCCAAAGACAGCGCGAAGAAGGGCGCCCGCGCGCGGGACAAGCTCAAAGAGTTCCACGAGGAACAAGAGCTCGGAAAGACCTACGACACCCGATTGCTTTCGCGCATGTGGCCCTTCTTGCGGCCGCACTGGCTGTACCTGGCGGTTTCGCTCCTGACGTTGCTGTTGGTCGCCGGGGGCAATCTGGCGCGGCCGCTGCTCATGGGCGGTGTGGTGCGCGCGGCGGGGGCATCCGGCAGCTACCAAGCCGTGGTCAACGCCGGGGCACTGCTGACGCTGGTGGTGCTCGCGCAGCAGTTCCTGGGCTTCGCGCAGATGTACGCCATGCAGATCGCAGGTGCGCGGGCCATGGCCGATTTGCGCGCGCATATCTTTGCGTTTCTGCAGCGCATGCGGCTTTCGTACTTCGACCGCACCCCCGTGGGCCGGCTGGTAACCCGGGTGACCGGCGACGTCGACGCGGTGGGCGAGCTCTTTGCGTCCGGCGTGCTCAATGCCTTGGGCGATCTCGTGCAGCTCGCAGGCATCGTCGCCCTCATGTTGCGTCTGGACTGGCAGTTGGCGCTCATCGCGTTTGCTGCGCTGCCCTTCGTGGGCATCCTGGTCAACTCCATGCGGTCCCGCTCTCGCACAGCGTTTCGGGAGATCCGCACCAAGACCGCACGGCTGAATGCGTTCCTGAACGAGCAGGTGCTGGGGGTGGCGGTGGTGCAGGCCTACGCCAAAGAAGAGGCCGTCGCCCAAGAGTTCGACGAGATCAACTGCGAGTACCGCGACGCCAACAAGCGCTCGATCTTCTACGAAGCCGTGCTCGACGCCGCCATCGAGATGGTGAGCACCCTGTGCATCGCCAGCCTGCTCTGGTGGGTGTCGGGCAATCGCCTGGCGCAGCATGGCATCAGTTTCGAGACGCTGGTGATCTTCACGCAGTACATCAAGCAGTTCTTCGAGCCTGTCAGCTTGCTGGCGCAACGGTACACACTCTTGCAAAGCGCCATGGCCGGAGCCGAGCGCATCTTCCAGCTGCTCGACCAGGCCCAGTCCGAGCTCGAACCCGACAGCACCGGGGCTTTGGCATTGCCGTCGGCGCAGGATGCCAAGAGCGCGCTGGCCTTCGACAACGTCACGTTTGGCTATCGCGCCGAGCACCCGGTGCTGCACGATGTGTCGTTCCGCGTTCGCCCCTTCGAGAAGGTGGCCGTGGTGGGGGCCACCGGTGCTGGCAAGAGCACGTTGGCCAGCCTGCTCTTGCGCCTGTACGAGGTGCAGGCCGGCACCGTGTCCGTGCTCGACCAAGACGTCACGAAGGTCGACCGTGGCGCCCTGCGTCGGGCCTTCGCCGTTGTGCCGCAAGACGTGTTGCTCTTTGCGGGCACGGTGCTCAGCAACGTGGCCCTTGGCGATGCCGAGCCCGACGTCGCACGGGCCAAACAGGCGCTCGAGCGTGTGGGGGCCCTCGAGCTGTTCCAGCGCCGCGAAGGCGGCCTCGACGCCACCGTCGACGAACGTGGCGCCAACTTCTCGGCCGGCGAACGTCAGCTGTTGTCGTTTGCGCGGGCCCTTTATCGCGACGCGCCCATCGTCATTCTCGACGAGGCCACGGCCAGCATCGATTCCGACACCGAGCGGCGCCTGCAGGTGGCCGTGGAGGCCGTCATGGCCGACCGCGCGGCGCTCATCATTGCCCACCGGCTGTCCACCATTCGAACCGTCGACCGCATCTTGGTGTTCCACAAGGGGCGGCTCGTCGAAGAGGGCACCCACGACGCGCTGATGGCCAAAGATGGGCTCTACGCCCGCCTCTATCGGTTGCAGTTCGCCAGCACCGAGGCGCAGGCAGCCCCGGCCGCTGCCCTGGCCACATAGGGCGGTTCGGGGCCGCAGGCAGGGCAACTGGTGCTAGCCTCCGCGGGCATGTCGAACGAGCGTCCGTCCCAGTCCAGCTTGCCCGGCGGAGTTCCCGCGGCGGCGCACTCGGAGCCCAGGATCCAGCGACCGCGCCGGGCGGCACCGGCCGATGCCGTGCGCCCCACCCGCGCCGAGGTCAACCTGGCCGCGCTGCGACACAACCTGCGCGTCGTCACCCGCGCCGCGGGTTCGTCGCAGGTGTGGCCCGTGCTCAAGGCCGATGGCTACGGCCACGGCGCTCCGGCGGTGGCGCGCACCCTCGAGCGCGCCGGTGCTCACGGGTTTTGCGTGGCTCTGCTCGAAGAGGGCATCGAGCTGCGCGAGGCTGGCATCCGCGCCCCGATTTTGGTCATGGGCGGCTACTACGGTGATGCCTACCACGAGGTCATCGAGCGCAAGATGATCCCCGTGGTCTACGACATGGCCCAAGCCGAGGGCTTCGCTCGGCTGGTGCGCAGCGCCGCGCTGCCGGGGCCCATCGACGTGCACCTCAAGCTCGACACGGGCATGGCCCGCCTTGGTGTTCCCGTGGCGCAAGCCGCAGCGTTCGCAGCCGAGCTCGCCGAGTACCCCGAGGTGCGGGTGGCCGGGCTCATGACGCACTTGGCCTGTGCCGATGCTGCGAGCACGGCGGATCTCGACGCACAAATGATTCGCTTCGACGAAGCCACCGCCCGCCTGTCGCGACACGGCATTCGTCCGGATGTCCGTCACGCGGCCAACAGCGCAGCGCTTCTGCGTGGTGCCGCAAAGCTCGATTGGGCGCGGCCGGGCGTGGCACTTTTTGGGGTGTCTCCGCGGGCCGTCGGCGAAGGCGGCGCTCTGCAAGACCCATTCGTGTCCGACCTGCAGCCGGTCATGCGCGTGCGTACGGAAATCGTGGCCCTCCGGCCGGTGCCCACGGGCGAGCGCATTGGCTACGGCGGCCTCTGGACTGCCGCACGCCCGTCGATCATTGCCACCATTCCCATGGGCTACGCCGATGGTCTGTCGCGGCATCTGACCAACCGCGGGGCCGTCTTGGTGCGTGGGACCCGAGCGCCCATCGCCGGCGCCGTGTCCATGGACCTCACCATGATCGACGTCACCGATGTGCTTGGGGTGCAGCTGCGCGACGAGGTGGTGGTGCTGGGCGAGCAAGAGGGGCCCCAAGGGGTTCAACTGCTTGGCGCCGACGAAGTGGCCGGTTGGGGCGGGACCATCCCCTGGGAGGTCATGACGCAGATCTCCCGGCGCGTTCCGCGGTTCTATCGGGAGCCCTAACGCGGTCATCACGTGGAAGACCAAGCCGTCGAAGCTCCGCCCAAGACGATGCTGGGCTCCGCCATGCTCGCGGTGCTCGATGCGCCCCTGTCCATCCTCGACGAGATCGGCGCCACGGTCATGTTGGGCGCTCGTGCGGTGACCTGGGCCGTTCGTCCCCCGTTTCGCATGGCGCCGCTGTTTGCCGCGCTCGACTTCGTCGGGGCACAGTCCACCTTCATCGTGGCGCTCGTGGGGCTGTTCACGGGCATGGCGTTCACGGTCTCCACCATCGTCGGCTTTCGTCAGTTCTCGGCCGAGGGCATGGTTGGCGGTGTGGTCGCGCTGGCCCTGGCCCGAGAGCTCGCGCCGGTGCTCGCCGCGGTGGTGCTCACGGCCCGGGCGGGCAGCACCATGGCCAGCGAGCTTGGCAACATGCGTGTCACCGAGCAAATCGATGCCATCACCACCATGGGCGTAAACCCGGTGCAGTACCTGGTGGTGCCACGCATCATCGCCGCCACGCTCATGTTGCCGCTGCTCACCATCGCCTTCGGCGTTGCGGGCATGCTGGGGTCGTATGTGGTGGCCGTCGTGTGGCAAGGCATCGATCCCGGCCTGTTCTGGGACCGCGTGCCGCAGTTGGTTCAGTTCTCCGATCTGCGCATGTGCTTGCTCAAGAGCCTTCTGTTCGGAGCCATCGTCTCCACTCTGTGCTGCAAGAAAGGCTTCTTCGCTTCGGGCGGCGCGCGCGGCGTCGGCGACGCCACGGCCCGCGCGGTGGTCTCCAGCATCGTGGCCATTTTCGCCGCGGACTATGTGGCAACAGCCTTCATGACCGACATTTGACCGGGTGCGTCAAACGCCGCCGGCGCATTGGCGATGACTGATCCCCGGCGAAATGAGGGCGATTGAGGCATGCGCCGCAGCGCGCACGGTCCCTACGATCGACAGCTGAGACTTCCGTGAAATGTGGCGCAGGCACGATGCGCGACGACAATGCCCTGCGCTCATGTTTCGTCGATCGTCGCTCACCCTGTCGTCAGCTCTTGCGG
>JBIKNA010000091.1:0-20116 GCA_044358965.1 Polyangiaceae bacterium | reverse complement strand
CCGCCCCGGTGCAGACAGGCATGTTCGTGTTGCCTGGCACCTACGAAGTGCGCACCACTTGGAAAGACCCCGCTGGTCTCGAGCAACTCTCGGTCTCGGTGGTCGTGGCCCCCTAAGGAGTCTGTGCTCCATTGAGCGTTCGACGAGGTCGTGGCACCACGTTCTTGCACGTGGCGCTTCCGTGGTCGCCACACCCTCGGCCCGGCCCCAGCCGTGCGCCACAGCCCCCCTAGTCGACCCTCGATTCCCGAAGCCTCTCCCCCCGTACGCGTGCCCGTTTGCGTGCCCGTGCCCGATCTCCGCGCGACACCAACCAGTCCCCCTGCGCCCCCTGCGCCCCTGCGCCAGTGGGGCACCGGGATCAGTGGTGCGCCGACGGCCCCCCGGGTCAGGCTACGGCGTTTCGCTTGTCGAACCCTTTTTTGTCGCACGGCATACCCGTTGCTTATCGTTGCCCCATGCAAATCAAGTTGCTCCCTTGGCTCGTGGCGATGGCTGTTGCAGTGGTGGGCGCGCCCAGCTTGGCGTACGCCGACGTGGCGAGCCCCCAGAGCGAAGCGTGCGCGGGCAAGAAGGAAGGCGAGTCCTGCGGGAGCGGTGGCAAGTGCGAGAACCGGAAATCGTGCCGAGGCCAGGAAGATGGCGGCGAGAGCTGCTCCGACGAGCTCACGTGCGCGGGCGAGGGTGCCCTGTCCGGGTGTAGCCAGAGCCCCAGCACGCAGGTTGGGCCGTGGGCCGTTGCGTTCGGGGTGGCGTTGGCAGTTTCGATGGTGCGCCGCAAGCGCCAGCGCTGAGCGGCCCTAGGGCGCTTTTGCGACGCGCTGCGCGCTCGCGGGCAAGTGGGCCCAGCGGGCGATTGCATCGCCCGGCAATGGGTCTTGTCCGCGCAAGAAGAGATCCATAAAGGGCACCGAGTCGGTGCCAAAGAACAGCTCGCCATCGACATCGAAGGTGGGCACGCCGAACACGCCTGCGCGCACGGCGCGTTCGGTGCTGTCTTTGAGCGCGGCTTTGGCACCGTCACTCTTGGCATGTGCCAACAGCTCGTCGCCAGGCAATCCGGCGCGCTCGCAGGCAGCTTCGATGGCGCCTTCGGTCTCGACGCCGGTGCCGTGCACCCATACGGCCCAGAACATCTCGGTCACAAGCTTGGCCCGCGCTGGCGCAGAGAGGCCCGGCGTGGACATGGCGCGCAGGGCGAGCAGCGGGTTGAACGGGTGCGACGGCGGCGGCACCAACGGCGGCAGTCCCGCCGCGTGGGCCTTCCGGTAGGCGTCCTTGAACGTGTACACGCGTTTGGCCGGGATCTCCGCTGGTCCTTTTTGCCCGTGTGCGTTCAGGAGCCCGGCCAGAAGCACGGGCGTGGGCTGAAGAAGCCGGCCGTGCGCCTGCGCCAGAGGTTGCACCTGACACCACGCGATGTGCGCATAGGGTGACAAGAGATCGAAGTAGAACGTGATCGGCGCGCCCATGGCGCTCACCCGTACCATGGGCCTGCGCCGCAGGTGACTGCCTTCAGTATGGCTCCCGCATGTGGGCCAACGTCAGATGCGTTGTGCCACTACGCAAAAACTTTGCGGGGTCCGGGCTTCAGTGTCGTGTGCCACACAGTGCCCGCGCCTGCATTTCGGGCATTCTCCGATGGGTGCGGCTCTTGCTATGCTCCGTCGCCTTAAGGAGACGTTTGCGCCGAGCAGCCATATCTGTTCGCGCCGCGGCTCAGGAGATTTCGATGCGTCAGCAGTTGCGTGCCTTCTCGGTGGTCTTGGTTCCCTTCAGCGTGATGGCGCTCATCGCCGCCTGTGGCTCGGACGATGAGGATTCCAAGTTCCCCGACGGCGGCACCCCGAGTGCCACCGTCACTCCGGGGCCAACCTTCAGCATTCCGCAGTCCGATGGCGCTCCGCCCGACACCGGCAAGAGCGTGGTGTGTGGCAACGGCAAGGTCGAAGACGGTGAAGTGTGTGACGACGCCAACAAGAACCCTGGCGACGGCTGCTCGGCCACGTGCCAGGTCGAGCCCGGCTGGCGCTGCCCCACCGAGGGTGTTGCGTGTGCGGCCAACGCCGTGGGCGATGGCCTTCTGGCGGGCACCGAAGACTGCGACGACGGCAACAACAAAGACGGCGATGGCTGCTCCTCCCTCGGCATCCTCGAAGAGGGCTACAAGTGCCCCGAGGTCGGCAAGCCGTGCGTCAAGACGGTGTGCGGCGACGGCATCAAAGAGGGCACCGAGCAGTGCGACGACAAGAACGTGCGCCCCTACGACGGGTGCTCGCCGGACTGCAAGCTCGAGCCGGTGTGTGCCAACGGCTCGTGCTCCGCGGTGTGCGGCGACGGCCTCAAGTTCCCCGGCGAGGCCTGCGACGACGGCAACGTGCGTGCTGGCGATGGCTGCTCACCAACGTGCACCATCGAGCCTGGATTTCAGTGTGCGGTGCAAGTGCAGGCCTTGCCGGCCTCCCTCGATATTCCGGTCATCTACCGCGACTTCAAGGGCAACGACGTAGGCGGCGGCCATCCGGACTTCCAGAACCAGACCTTCGTGAAGGGGCTCTTGCCGGCGCAGGTAGAGGCCACCCTCTCGCCCACCAAAAAGCCGGTGCTGGCCAACGCTGGCGTGGGCAATCTCGCCACCAGCAAGGCCACCTTTGCCCAGTGGTACGAAGACACGGCCAACGTCAACCAGGCCATCATCTCCAAGCTGACGCTGACCAAGCAGGTCAACGACTCCTACGTGTTCGACAGCGCGGCGTTCTTCCCGCTCGACAATCTGGGCTTTGGCAACAGCGGCAACGACGACAACGGCAAGTCCCGCAACTTCCACTTCACCAGCGAGGCTCGCTACCCGTTCACTTTCAAGGGCGGCGAGGTGCTCGAGTTCCGCGGCGACGACGACGTCTGGGTGTTCATCAACGGCAAGCTCGCCGTCGACCTGGGCGGCATTCACAGCGCAGAACTCGGCTCCGTCACCCTGTCGGGCCAAAAGGTCACGGACCTCGGGCTGACGGCCGGCGGCATGTACGAGTTCGTGTTGTTCCAGGCCGAGCGCAACCGCACGCAATCGAACTACAAGCTCACCATCCGGGGCTTCCAGCGCGAAAAAACCACCTGCACATCGGTCTGCGGCGACGGCGTCAAGACCAAGTTCGAGGCTTGCGACGACGGCACCAACACGGGCGGCTACGGCAAGTGCGGCCCCGGCTGCACGCTCGGACCACGCTGCGGCGATGGCGTCCTCCAAGCAGACCAGGGCGAGGAGTGCGACGACGGCAACCTCAACGAACGTGACGGCTGCTCGTCGCTCTGCAAGCGCGACATCCTGAAGTGAAGTAGACTCCCCGGTTCCTTGCTCGAAGAACTCACCGGAAAGGCGCAGCGCAGCTGGCGCAAAGTGCTTGCTGCCAGCATCCAGGGGTACGACGAGGCCGTGCGTTCGCGCGGCTTCGAGTACGCCCGTGCGGGCCGCGTCCAGCGCTTGCGCGTCGAAGAAGAGCGCGTGGTTGCCGTGGTGCGCGGCACCGAACCCTACACGGTCATGTTGCGCCCCTCGGCGCAGGGCCCCTTGCGCACGGAGTGCGAGTGCCCGGCGTTTCACCAGCACGCGCAGTGCAAACACATCGCCGCGGTGGTGTTGGTGCTCACCGGGGCCAGCACCCAGCCGTCGCCAAGCCCGTCGTCCGACGCTTCTTCGCGCACGGCCCGACCCGAGGTGGTACCCGATGTGCCCGAGCTCGTTCGGCTGTGCCCCGATCTCACGGCGGGCGCCTTGGTGGCTCGCCTTGGGCTCTACGCCGGTCGGGCCCTGCCGCGCCCGGCATCCGTATGGCTGTCGCTCCGGGCGTACTTTCGCACCGAGCATCAAGGGCGCTCGGCGGACTTCACCTTGGTGCACCACACCTTGGTGCGCTTCGAGCCAGAGATCTTGCGCGAGCTCGAGACCCTGCGCGCCTTCGACCCACCGGCGCATCCGGAGCCGGGCTCGCCCGTGGGGCAGCTCTACGATCTCGTGGCCAAGCGCTACCGCGCCCGGCGTAGCCTGGCGCAGATCATCGATGTCTTGCCCGGGCCCTTCGACGCGCGGCACCCGGGCATCGAGCTGCGCTACGACGAGACCCGACGCTACTTGCTCGTGGCCGAGAAGACCTCACCGTTGCTCGTGCGCCCGCAAACCTTGGGGCTCACGGTCCCGGTGCAGGGCAAAGAGTTTCTCGAGGTGCAGCTGCCCCCGTCGCCCAAGCCCTACGTGCCTTCGGTGTGGGAGCTGCGGGCGCTCAAGCTCGTGCTCGAAGCCCTGGTCGAGCGCGAGCATCCTGCCATCGTGGCGCTGTGCAAGCAGCTCGAGATGCCCGCATGGGCGCAGCTGCTCGACCAGCTCTCGGTGCCCGACGCCGCCGAGGCCGAGGCCACGGAGCTGTCGTTCGAGTTGTCGCCCATGGACCAAGATCTGTGGCTCGCGTTGCAACAGCGTCCCGAGCGCAACGATGGACGCAAGGCCATCAAATGGCGCCGCGCATCCTTCGACGAAGCCCTCGACGGAACGCTCGCGTCGTCGCCGCACGAGAAGGCCATCGCGCGTGCTGCTCTTGCGCTGCCGCCGCACCGCGCGGGCTATGTGCTCTCGCCGGGCACTCCCCAGGGCCACGAGATCTTGCGCCTGTTGGCCCAGCACCCCCGGGTGTTCTTGCAAGGTGAGCCCGCCAAGTTCTTGGTGGGCGACCTGTCCATGCGGCTCGAGCAGAACCCCGACGGGCGCGTTCGCCCCAGCTTTCGCATCGGCGAGGTAGAGCTTCCACGGGCGGTGTTTGCCAACCTACGCCGCGACGTCAAGGCCACCTGGCACTCCTTCCAGCTCGGCGACCAGATCGGCAGCGTCATGGTGCCCAAGGGGCTGCGGGGCTGGGTGCACGCGTGGGCCACCCTCAACGAGGACATGGCCTTCCCGCCCGAGGCCATTGCGAAGGTCACCGAGCGCGTGGCGCCGCTGCTTCAAGAGGGCGTGGCCGAGGTGCCCCGCGAGGTGCTCGGGGTCGAGCTTCCCTACGAGCCCGAGTGCGCCATGCGCGTCGAGTGGACCCGCAGCGGCTCTGCGGTCGTCACCCTCGTGGCCAGCGTGCACGCTGCGGCGCCGCTCATCAACCTGGGCTCCGGGCCCAAGCTCTATACCTTCATGTTCCAGGGGCGTCGCGTGTTCGTCGAACGCGATCCACAAGAAGAGATCGCGCTCGCCACGCGGCTCCAGCACGAGCTGCCGGTGCCGTTGATCTGGGAGGGGGCCATCGGCCGCACCGACGAGCTAGAAGTCGCCTTGGCTCTGGCCAAGTATCTCGACGAGAACCCCCAGCGCTTGCGCGTCGAGGTCAAGCTTGGCGCTGCGCCCAAGTTGGTGCCCTGGGCCGACGTCAACCGCAGCTTGTCCATCTCTCGCGAGGGCGCTTGGTTTCGCGTGGACGCCAACTTCGACGATTTGGGCAAAGGCCTCACCCTGGGGGAGATCCTCGATGCGGCGCGCCTGGCACGACGCTTCGTCGATGCCGGCGACGGCACGTTCCTAGAGTTGTCCGACGAGGTGCGGCAGCGCTTGCTGCCCTTGGCCACGGCCGCAGAGCTTGCCCCAGCCTCCAAAGGCGACGATGCCGAGGGCGCGCTCGTCCACGACGCGTTCTCGCAGTTCATCGCCCAATCGCAGTCGCTGTTCTCCCGCGTCGAAGGCATCGACGTCGTGCGCTACGTGCGTGATCTCGAGGCCACCCGGGGCTCCGCAGTGCACGCCACCGTCGAGGTCGGCGAGCTGCGCCCGTACCAACGCGAGGGCGCCGAGTGGATCTTGGCGCTCTCCCGCTGGGCCCCGGGCTGCATGTTGGCCGACGACATGGGCTTGGGCAAAACGGTGCAAACCGCCGCAGTGTTGCTGGCGCGCAGCGCCGATGGCCCCGCGCTCGTCGTGGCGCCCGCGTCCGTGGCCTCCAACTGGATGGCCGAGCTCGCGCGCTTCGTGCCCAGCCTCAAGCTGCACTGGTTCAACGAAGATCGCCGCGTCGACGTTTTGGCCTTGGGCCCCAAAGACGTGCTGGTGGTGTCCTACGGCCTTCTGCACAAGCAAGCCGCAACGTTCAAGGCCCGGGCCTTCCACACCCTGGTGCTCGACGAGGCCCAGTACCTCAAGAACGCCTTGGCCCAGCGCACGGACGTGGTGCGCAACCTCGACCGCAAGTTCTGTGTCGCCCTTACGGGCACGCCGCTCGAAAACCACTTGGGCGAGCTGTACTCGCTCATGGACATCGCCTTCCCGGGGCTCTTGGGCAGCGAGCCCACGTTTCGCGAACGCTTCCGCAAGCCCATCGAGAGCGCCGGCAACAAAGACAAGTTGCCCATTTTGGGCAAGCTGCTTGCGCCCTTCGTGCTTCGGCGCACCCGCGACCAGGTGTTGCGCGAGCTGCCCGAGCGCCAAGACGTCGACCTGTACATCGACCGCACCCCGCTCGAGAACAAACGCTATGCGGCCCTTCGCAAGGCCTGCGAGATCGAGTTCACCAAGCGCAAAAAAGGCGAAACCCAGGCGCAGACCAAGATCGCGCTCTTGGCCGCACTCACACGCCTACGGCAGCTGGCCTGCGACGTCTCGCTCGTGGATCCAACGTTCAAAGACCCATCGTCCAAGTTGCTTCGCATGGCGCAGCTTTGCCAAGAGCTTGCCGAACAGAAACGCCACGTGCTCGTGTTCAGCCAGTTCACCAGCTTGCTCGGCAACGCCATGAAGGTGCTTGCGCCCTTGGGCTTGCGGGTGGCGTACCTGGCCGGCGAGACGCCCACCACCAAGCGCAAGGCGTTGGTCGACGCGTTCCAAGCTGGCGAGTACGACGTCTTCTGCATCTCCCTCAAGGCTGGCGGCACGGGGCTGAACCTCACCCGGGCCACCTACGTCATCCACCTCGACCCATGGTGGAACCCCGCCGTCGAAGAGCAGGCCAACTCTCGGGCACATCGCATGGGCCAAGAAGAGCCCGTCACCACCTACCGGCTCATTGCCCGGGGCACCATCGAAGAGGCCATCCTCAAGATGCACGAAGAAAAGCGGGAGCTTGCCCTGGCCGTGCTCGAAGGCAAGGGAACAACCAAGGCCCTGGGCCCCGGCGAGTTGCTCGATTTGCTTCGCTACGGCGACGACTGAGCCGTCTTGGTCTCGGCCGGCGGCGTCGTTGCTGGGCCGCCTTTGGGAATCAAATACGCCGCCAACATGGGCAGGCCCGCAAAGAGCGCAACGGGGATGATGCGCTGCGGGATGACGCCAATGATCTCCAGCAACACGAGCGCACCCAGCATGACGAGGCGCCCAAGGGCGTAGTGCTTGACCAGACGTTTGGGCAAAAAGCCCAGCGCCACATCGCTAGGCAGAAGCACCAGCATCACCCAGTTGCGCCGGGTCTCGGGGTACGCGCACGCAAAGCTGAGCACCGCGATGAACGCACCCAGCCCGCCCTGCAGCAAGCCCACGAGGCGAAGCGACAGCGTGGTGCGAGCCGGCGCCTTGGGCCCAGGCCGGCTCGCGAAGTGAATGCCGAACATGAGCACGAAGCCCAAGACCACCAACAAACCGCGACCCACGCCGGTGCTGGTGGGCAACCGCACGATTTCCCGATCGTGAACCTTCTCGGGCTTGGCGGCGAAGCGCGACTCGACGCCGTCGCGCAGCTTGGTGGGCAACAACATGGCCTCGTAGATGCTGGGTTGTCGCTCGATGGACCCGTTGGCCATGAGTGCCAGCGCCGTCAGCTCCAAAAGATGCCCCGACAGACCCTCTTCGCACAGCTCGCGCAGCGTGGGGCCTTTGCTCACTCCATCACCCTGCTTCAGACGGCCGCCCGTGTTGTCGTTGATGATGTCGCGGATGCGCGTGGAGCACGTGGCATGCACGGGGTGGTAGGCGTACGCATCGCCCCGGGCGGCGCTCTCTTCGAGCGCCTTCTTGATGGCGTCGCGCTCTTGCGCCGATAGCGAGAGCTTTTGTTTCTCGATGGTGCGCTCTTGGTTCTGGAAGGTGCTCAGCATCACCGCGTAGGGCACGCGCACGGTGACGAAGATGGGCTTGCCCGTGAGCGAGTGCCAGACCATGTTGCTGGCGTACGCCGGGTTGGGGACGCCGAAGTCGTAGCAGTCGCCGGTGTCCTTCTTGCTCATCACGCACAGGGCGCTGTGTCCCCAGCGTGAGTACAGGTCCGAGGCGGGGCCTACGGTGTACAGCTCGATGCTCTGCTCGTCCGGGGCGCCGTCGGCGCGCGCGGGCGCGGGCGAGAGCAGCGCACAAAGCAGGGCCAAAAGGGCAAAAAGGGCGGCTTGTGCGCGACGCATCGTGCCGCGTGGATACCCCGCAGGGGGTCAACGCGTCAACGAGCGAAGTGTGCGAGGGGCCCGCGCCGAGCGGCGGGGGTCATGCGCGGGCTCCCGAGTATCAGGGAGCCCCCCAATCAGCCCGGGAGCCCCCCAATCAATCGACGGGGAACACCGCGCCGCCGCTGACCAACGGGGTGCAACCGGGCTTGTCGCTCTTGCCGGTGACGTTGGCGTAGGCACGCAAAGGCCGCCGGGCGCTGAAGCTCGGGCGCGTCTCGAGCAGTGCGCCGTAGGACTCGAGGGACATCTCCCGCTGCTGCAGATCGCCGAAGGCGTTCCAATTGGTGCACCACACGCCGTCGGCCTCGCGCACGGACTTCGTGTAGCCGCTCTCGGCGCGCAGGTCGAAGAGCTTGCCCCAGCTCTCTTCGTTCATGCTGACGCGCTTGGCAATCTTGGAGGCAAAGCCCGACTCGTCGCCCTGGCGCGTGACGTAGACCACGGTTTTGCAGCCCATGTTCTTGAGCACAAGCACCGGAGCGAGGTCGCTCCAGCCGCCGGCCGACACGCGGCCATCGGGCAGCTCGACGAAGCGCGACAGGCCCGGCTCGGCGGGCGACGCTGTCAGTACCTCGCGCCAGGGACCACCGCCCAACGCACTGAACTTCTTGGTCTTGAGGTCATCGTAGCCTTTGGCGTTCTTGGCCACTTTGGTCAAGTCGGCGCTGCGACCCCAGTAGCCAAACTTGATGTCGTCGAAGTTGGGCGCGAAGGCAATGTCGCCCTTGGGGTACTTGCCACCCAGGTATTCCGCGCGTGCCTTCTTGTATGCGGTGACGGCGTCGCCCTCGAGCACTGCTGTGGAGATCATCTTGGCGAGCGGAGTCGCTGCGTCGACGCGCTCGTCGAGGCGATTCTTGGTGGGTGGCGATTTGCGCACCTGCTCTCGGTACTGCGCCACCATGCCCAAGAACCGCGCGCCACACTTGCCGCCAGCGCTGTCGACCTGGGACGCTTCGGTCCACGGCAAGCCCAGCGTTGGAGTTGCGCAGTCGTCGAGCCACGATTGCAGCGCTCCAACGTCTGGGGGGCCGTAGCCCGCGTAGAAGTTGGCCACGCGGCCGAACAGGTTGGCGAGCTGGTTCCAGTTGAGCAACCCCGGGCGGAAGAACAAGCGATTGTCGTCCACGGAGAACGCGCCCAACGTGGTGATGGACGTCTGGACGTCTTTGGCGGCGAACCCCGCGCGGGCCGGATCCGACAACAGCTGCATGATCTCGGGGTTCACGATCTCGGCGAATTCGGGGATGGAGAGCACCTCGCGGAGCTTTTGTGCGGCCAGCGTGGAGTCGCTGTCGACGAGCGCAGGGATGCCCTTTTCGTCGACCTTGGCCTTGAGTTTGCTGACGAGCCCCACGAGCTGTTGGATGGAGACCACCTCGTCGGAGCCCGCAACGGCCTCGCCGTAGCCCTCGAGGCTCTTGAGCGTGAGCGCGACGCGGGCCGAGGCCTCGCTGGGAGTGCAGTTGCGCTCGCCGCACTTGCGCACCACCGGGTTCATGAGGATGGACTCGTACAAGAACTGGGTGATGGACCCGGAGCTGCCGCCGGCCATGCCGTTGGGCACGCCGTAGTGCTCGACCACGCGGGCTAGCGACGCAAAGTGCGTCACGATGTAGTGACCATTGCCTCGAACCGCCACGCACATGGAGGGGGCGCCGCCGGCCTTGACCAGATCGTCTTCGTTGCTGGCTTCGGACCCGGGCTCCTGGGTCTCCTCGCCCGCTGGGGAGGTGCAAGCTGCGAGCAAAAGGGACAGGGCGCCGAACGCGCGAAGCATGATGGAAGAGCGAGACATGCGACGAACAGATGCACTGCCTGTGCCACAAGGTGCGACAGCGGCAGACGACGTGATTCCAAGGGGTTTGCGCGTGGAGTGAAGCATGTAGACCGCATCCTACGGGATCCAGGCGATGCGTCGCGACGACAGTCTCCATGCTGCCGTGCAGATTTGGGAGAGACGGCCCCCCATGTATGGAGACTTCCGTGGTTTTCCCCCTGGGATCCGATCGGACAGCCCAAGCCCCACCCCTCGGCACGGTGATCTTCGAAGATTCCAGCACGAGCGGCCCGGTACAGTTCCTGCGTCCATGTCCGCCCGATGATTGGGGTCGATGCGCTAACGCAGTTTCGGGTGACGGCCTTGGTGGCCCGAGGGGCGCTCTCGAGTGTGTTTCGTGCTGTGCACGTAGGCACGCAGCAGGAAGTGGCGCTCAAGGTTATCGAGACGGACGACGAACGTCTGCGGAGCCGCTTTGCCCGCGAATGCGCGCTGTCGGCCCAGCTGCAGCATGGAGCCATGCCGGCGTATGTGGCCCACGGCGCCGAAGGGCACTTCGCCTACCTGGCCACCCGCTGGATCGAAGGCCAGACCCTGACCAGCAAGCTGCAGCAGGGCAAGTTCGGCGTCGACGAAGCCATGCGCCTGGTTGCGCGCATCGCCTCGGCACTGTCGGTCATGCATGCGTTGGGAATCGTGCACCGGGATGTGAAGCCCTCGAACATCGTCCTCGAAGGGGGCGACACAGCTCGCGCGATGCTGGTGGACCTCGGCATTGCGCGAGACATGGCGACCGCAGGGGTCACATGCGAAGGCGACGTGGTGGGCACGCTGGGGTACATGGCGCCGGAGCAGCTGCGCGGGACCGCGGTTGGGCCGTCGGCGGACATCTTTGCGCTGGGCTGCGTTCTCTACGAGGCCGTGGCCGGGCAGCACCCCTACGAGGGAGGGGAGGCACTGGCCCGGGCGATCCGCATCATGCTGGAGCCCGCCCGTCCGATCACGCAAGTGCTGAAGGTAAACGAAGCCTTCGCCGCCTTGGTGCACCAGATGCTCTCCCGCGAGCCGGCACAGCGCCCGGACGCGGCGTCTTTGCTCGGCGAGTGCCTGCCAGCCGCGGAGGCACCACCGTCGGCGTCCTTCGCCAAAGAAGAAACCCTGCGGTGTCTGCTGCTGGCCCACGGGCAGTGGTCCAACTTGTCCGAGATCACGGGCAACGCGGTGGACGCCGTGGGCTTGCCCGAAGAGATCGTCGCCCTCTGCCCCAAACGTCAGCGCGGTGGTTTGTTGGACGAGGCCGAACTTGCCGTGCGTGCGGCGCTTCGGGCGCTTTCGCAGTGCCCTACGGCGCGCTTGATGCTCGTGACGGGGCGCAGCGCTGACGAGATTGCGCAGCTCGGCGAGGGCGTCGATGTGCCCCTGGTCGACAGCGCGGTGCGTGGGTTGCGCGCCTCCGCCGAGCCCGGCGTGTTTGCCGATGCACAAGCCGCCGCGCTCTTGGGCCCCGAGTTCGAGATCAGCAAACACGCCTCCGGCCTGGCGCAGATTCATCGAGAGTTGTCGTTTCCACCGGAGCGCAAACTCCTTGGCCGTCGCGTGAAGATGATGGGGCGCGACCGGGAAATTGGTCGCCTCGCGAGCTTCGTCGACGAGGTGATGGAGCTTGGGCAGCCCGGCGCCGCGCTGGTGACCGCAGCGCCCGGCGTGGGCAAAACCCGCCTGGCCCGCGAGTTCGCCCGCGGCTTGCGCGACAAGGATCAGTCCCTGGGCATCTGGTTTGCCACCGCCGATGCCTTCGACGCCGACCAGCCCTTTGCCCTCGTCAAGAAGCTGCTTCGCGACGCAGGCTTTCGGCCTGTCGATGCCGTGCGCCTGGCGCGCCTGTCGGGCCCCGAAACCCCCGATGAGCGTGCGCGTCTGGTCGACTCGCTCGAGGACCTGTTTGGCGTTGCCCAAGATACGCAGGGCCCCACGCCGACCTATACCCAGGCGCCCACGCGCTTCGAAGACCGCGTGCGGGCCTTTGCCGCGTGCATTCGGGCTCGCTCGGAGCACGGTCTCGTGGTCGTCGCCGACGACTTGCATTGGGCCGACGAAGAGAGCGTCCAGTGCATCATCCGTGTGGCCGAGGGCGAGCGCTTGCCGGTGTTCTTTGCCGCGCTGGGCCGCCCGGAGACAACGGCGCGGTTCTCCAAGCTCGCCGCCGCAAGCTTCACGCAGCAGCTTCGTCTGTGCGATCTGCCGCGGCGCGCCTCCCTGGACATCATCGGTACCGTCATGCCCCTGGCCATCGACGAAGCGTCGCGTCTGGCGGAGCTTGCCGGGGGCAACCCGTTGTTGCTCGAAGAACTCTTGCGCGCGCGCAAGGTTGGTCGTGCGGCCACCAGCAGCGCCGTCGGCCTCATCGAGGCCCGCATGGGCGAACTCGATGTGGCGCTTCGACGCTGCCTGCGGGCGGCGTCCATCTGGACCGAGGCCTTCACGCCAGAACAAATCGCGGCGTTCGTCGGTGGCGACGCCGAGAGTGTCCTTTCGATGCTCACGGAGCTGGCGGAGCGCGAGTATGTGGTGCCGGCGCGCCAAGACGTGGCCGATACCTTCGTCTTTCGGCATGCCCTGGTGCGAGACGTGGCCTACGGCACGCTCACCGACGACGATCGGCGTGCGGCGCATGGCATGGCGGCAGAGTGGCTCCGTGGCCACAGCCCCGAATCCCACGGTGCACTCGCGCGCCACTACGAACTTGCGGGCAACACCGCCAAAGCCTCATCGCATCGCGCGCGCGCCGCCGAGGCTGCCATGTTTGCTGGCGCTGTCGATGCGGCGTATCAACACGCCGAGCTCGCGCTGCAGCTGGGCGAGCTTGCCGAAGGCGACGCCACGCGGGTTCGCTGGGTCACCAACGAAACGCTTCTTTGGCGCCAAGATCCGAAGGCCGTCCAAGAGTGCGACGCTTCCGTGCACGGCAACCGCGAGGGCTCGCCCATGTGGTTCCGGGCGCTTGCGGGGCTGGTGTTTGCCTCGACGCAGCACGAGCGCTTCGATGTGATGTTCGCGGCGGTAAACCGCATGCGCAATCAGGTCCACACCGAAGGGGACGCAGAGGATCTACGTCGTGCGCAGGTATTGGCCTTCGCGCTGTCGTGCTGGTCGTTGTCGACCATTGGCGTGTACCCGCTGGCCCTCGAGTTCCGTGATCGCCTCGTTCGGCTGTCCGACGAAGGGCCCCTCGAGGATGTCGAGCAAGGGTGGTGGCACATTGCCATGTTCTACGTGGCGCAACATGTTGAAGCCGACCCGTGGGACGGCTTTCAGCATGCGAACGCAGCTCGTGCGTGCTTTACCCGTGCCAAAGACGAGCGCATGCAGACCTTGGTGGCGTACAAAGAGGCCGCGGCGCTCATCCTGCTGGGCGAGGGAGAGGCCGCCGAGTCCTTGCTTGCCGGCATGTGCTCCGAGCCCTCCAAGTTGGTCGTGGGCATAACGCATCGCTTTCAGGCCAGCGCCGCCAACATTTTGGGCAAATACGAAGAGGCCGTGCGCTACGCACGCAGCGCCATCGACACCTTGGGCATGCCCCTGTACCGAGGCTCCGCGCGCTTTGCACTGGCCGAGGCACTTACGGAGCTTGGGGAGCACGAGGAGGCTGAACAGGCAGCCCTCACTTCGGTCAACGAGATCAACTGCGGCTCTCCGATGCAGGCCCGGGCCTTTGTCGAGCTAGCCCGTGCGCGCTTGGCTGCGGGCAAGGCGCAGGGGGCGCTCGAGGCTGCTCGGGCCGGGCTCGCTCTTGTCGCCCGGAGCCCCTATGGCAACGTCTGCGATGTGCGTCTTCACCTGATGGAGGCCGAAGCCCTGCTCACGCTGGGCGACGCCCCTCTGGCCACACGAAGCGTTGCGGTGGCGCGACGCTTGCTCGAGGCCCGCGCGGCAAGAATCCCCGATGCCATCTGCCGTCGGAGCTTCTTGTATGGCGTCACGGATCATGCGCGGACCCTGACATGGTCTCCGACGGCGGGGGCTTTTGGCAGCACGCGCCGCGCCCGGTCGTCGCATTGCCACGCCATCGGGCCGTCCGGGTTCGACGATCTGAGCGCCGAGACCGTGGCCTGCTAGCAGCGCGTGGGTCGCTACAGATTGTCTTGCCTGTTCGTGTAAGCTCTGCGCCGCTTTGGACAAGGCTGCACGCTACTGGTCGCGTTTGCTTGCTGTGGGCTTGTTGCTCGCGGCGGCGACCACTGGGCTCTGCAATGCATCGCAGGCTTGGGACAGCTACTATTATCACCTGCCCTTCGCTGCGCGCCTGTGGCGCATCATCCCTGCGCAGGCCTATGTCCTGAGCCCGCTCAACGAGGCGCGGTACCAAGGCTTCCCGTTGGCTGGCGAGTTCTTGCAGGGGCTCTTGTGGAAGCTCACGGGGGTGCCCGAAGGGGCCAATCTGCTGGGGGGCGCATCCATCGCGCTCTTCGCCATCGCCATGCGCTGGCTGTTTCGCGTGCCCGCTTCCAGCGTTGTGCTCGCGCTTTTTGGCATCCCCGTGGTGCTCACGCACGTGACCACGGCTTACCTAGATATCCCCAGCACGCTCTGCCTCACCCTGTCGCTTCTGTTGCTGCTCACGTGGTGGACGGGCGAGCGCGTGGTGCGGCCGGCGCAGGTCGGACTCTTCGTTGTGTGTCTTGCGTTTCCGGCCAACGCGCGGTTCCACCTTGCGCCAGTGGTGGCCATGGCCTGGTGCTGCGCGTTTTTGGTGCTGCGCAAGAAGCTGCCTCTTGGGCACCTTGCGTTGTTCGCGCTCTGTTCGCTGCTGGTCTTTGCCACCCCGTTGCGCAACGTCGTGCGCTTTGGCAACCCGGCGTATCCGTACGAGCTGCACGTGTTCGGGCGCACGCTGCCGTACGTCGATTCGGCCTATCACTCGTCGCCGGACTACCTCGAGCACACCATCGAACCTGTGCGCTTTGTGTTCTCCCTTGCGGAGATTGGCATGCGTCCCATGACCGACCCGTGGCGCTGGACCGTCGACCAATGGACCCCCTCGGATCATCCCGGCGCGCGCATGGGCGGATTCTTCGTGGGCTACGTCGTGGTGGCTCTCGGGCTCTTTGCCTGGCTGCTCAAACTCGCTCGGGGCCAACGCGGGCGCTGGCGCTACCTGGTGTTCTTCGGCGTGCTCACGTTCTGCACCTGTTGGCTGCCGCAGGCGCACGAGCTTCGCTACTACCTCTACTGGATGACCACGCTGCTCTGTCTCGTGGGCATGCTTGCGGCCCGAGCAGGCCGGGCGTTCGTCCTCAGTCTGGCGGGGGCGTGCTCGCTGGCGGTGGTGCTCTTCGTGTCTGGCGGTCTGTGGCTACGACCGTCGGGGCCCAACACCGCAGGCCTTGCCAAACAGCGGCTTCGGCCCGCCACGCTCGAGCGCGTACGTGCCGGCGACCCATGCGTATGGGAGCCGCCCACCACGTTGCTCTACGCGTCGTACTTCACCGGCGGGTCGCACGTCATCGTCGAGGCCGACAACAACCCTGCCTGCGCGTCTCGCTAAACAGAGGCTATTTGCCGGCGTCGGCGAAGCTGCTGCTCGACCCCGAGCTACCGCTCGAGCTGGACGTTGACGGGCTCGGCGTCGGGTCGCCCGTACTTACGTCCGTGTTGCCCCCAAGGCAGGTGAAGCAAGTGCCGACCTGGTTCTTGCAGTCTTTGCTGACGTCGTCGTCGTCGACCTTGCCGTTCTTGCACTTGAGGCTGGTAAGCGCACACCGGTAGTACTGGACGCACTCCGAGCATCGCCCGAGCACCGTCTTGCACTCGGCCAGCTCGTTGCTACTGACCCGCTCACCACACTTGCTGGCCGCCGCCGCAAGCTCATCGCAAAGGGCGGCGGCGTTGCCCCCGATGCCGCCGTTGGTGCCGCGCGCGCTGGCCGGCAAGTCGCCCGTGGTGCCAGCCTTGCTCGGGTCCGACGTGCGAAGGCCCTCGACGGTTGGGAACGGCTGCTCCTGGACGCCTCCACTGCTGGTGTTCCAAGAGTTGCCCGAGCTGCAGGCAAGGGCCAAAGAGCAGACGGAGGCGAGGACCAAGGAAGCTGCGCGCATCCCTTGATGGTACGGGAGCCGCTCCCAAGCGGCAAATTACGGCCTACCGATTGCTGCAGAAGTCCGCGCGCAGCAGGTCTTCGACGGCGCACGCGGGGGGAACGCGCACCCCAAGGCCGTTGGGGCCGAGCGTTGGTGCGATGCGAGTCGCAAGTTGGGCAAAAATCCCCGCCGAGAGGCTGTCGCAACTCGTGCCTTGGCCATCCAACGACGGCGAGCGGCTGATGTCTGCGCCACGGCACAACTCGCTGGCCACGAAGGCATAGGTGGTCTTGTCGTTGCAGAGCAGCTTGCCGTTGGGGCCCGTGAAGCCACCAAACGCGGGAATGAGCTGGGCCAAGGGCATCCGCCCGGCAAGCACGATGTCCGAAAGCGCGAAGCGTTGGTTTGCGCCTGCGTCAGTGTCCACCACGATGCGTGCCTGCAGGAACGCAGCGGTCACATCGACGGCCGTGTTTCCGGTGCCGAAGGGCGCGGCGGTGGCCTCGCGCATGACCAACACCCCGTCGTTGACATAGGCCACGGACAGGCGCCCCGGCGTGGGAACGCCGAGGATGTCCGGGGCGTCTTCTTTGCTGAGAAGCCAGCGGTCGCATCCGTCGTGTGTCGCGGGATAGATGGGCAGAGGCGTTCCGCCGTCTTGGTCGAAGAGCTTCTGCGAGTTGCCGCTGGGGCTCAGGCCCCGGGGCATGCCGTCGCAGCCCACGTCTTCGGGGATCCCGACGCCGCGGGCAAAGCCCACGCGAACGCTGCGATCGTTGCGCTCGCCGTTGTAGTCATCGAGGTACACCATGAGCGCGCCGTTGCCGCGGTTGGCTTCGACATCGTTGCCCGCGAGCAGATTGGTCCCGGTGATCCGCGACAGCTGGCCAAGGCTGTTGTCCTCGCCGCACGACGTGAGATCACATCCTGCGTCGCCGGTGCTCGATTGGCACGAGGCGGTCGTCTTGGCCCAGGTGTCTTTCTCGGCGCAGGTGCGAAACCCGTCGAGGTTGATGCCCGAAAGGCCACCGTCGGGCAGCGCGAAGCTCTGCGTGCGCAACAGGAAGAACATAGGCGGTAGCGCCTTGTCGGGGGCATCGTCTTTGTCCGGTGCCGACGGCGGCGCGTTGGTGGCACACGGGTCTGGCGGCAGCGATGCCTCGGCCGGCGCGTCGGGGCCTGCATCGGGCGGTGGTGGCTGGAAGGGCAGGGGATCGCTCGCCTCGGGGGCTTGCAGGCCAAGGGCCAGGTGGCAGCCCCAAAGGCCCACCATGCCCAAGGCGGCAACGGCGCCCCAGCAACGCACGGGCTTGGTCAGGGGGCCGAACAAAAGGCCTCCGTCAGCAGCGTGCCTTCGGGGCACCCGCTCACCCGCGACCGGAGTGCGTACCCTTCCGGGTAAAACATAGGCACCACGGGCTCGAGCTCCGTGGCCAAGCCAAACGACACGCTGTCGCAGGGCGCGTCTTGTCCGTCGAGGGATGCCGTGCGCGCCACGTCGACAGCGCCACAGAGCTGCAGCGCCACGGCCTCGTAGAGCGCGCGCTGCTTGCAGGCAAGGGTTACCTTGTCGAACTTGAAGCTGCCTGCGAGTGGCAACAGCTGGCCCACGGTCATGCGGCCGAACATGGTTGCGCCAGAGATCTGCGAGGCTTTCGTTCCCGCGTCGGTGGTGACGGCGTCGAGGCGCGCCGTGATCACGGGCGAGTTCACGTCGACGGCGCGGTCGCCAAGCGCAAAGGGCGTGGTGTCGGTGCCAAGCACCACCAAGGTGTTGTCGCGAACGTAGGCCCGCACTGATCGTTTGGGTTTCAGCGTGCCGTCGGGCTCCAGCGTGGCATCGGCAGGGTCAATGCTCCACCGGTCGCAGCCGTCGAAGGTCGAGGGGTAGGCAAGGGCCAAGCCGCCATCGGGGCCGCCCACGCTGTTGGTGAAGGTGCTGGGGGTGCGTCCTCGTGGCTGACCATCGCAGCCCAGGTCGGCGAAAATCCCTCCAGACAACGAAAGGCCAGCTGTGACCTCTCGGTCGTTGGCGAGGCCGTTGTAGTCGGCCAGGTACACGATGACCCCGTTGAGGCCCGTGGTCGTGGCTACCTCGACACCTCCAAGAAACAGCTCGTCGAGGCCCCCGGCAAGCAGTGCGAGGCCATTGTCGCCACCACACTGATCCGTGTCGCAGGGCGCTGCGGCGTCGATGCGCATACCCTGCCGCCGGCAAGACGATCCGACCTTGATGCCCGGGCCCTCGGCGCCGCAGGTGCGAAACCCATCCAAGTTGAGCCCCGTGATGGTGCCGTTGCGGCGCAGCGGCACCATGGTTTTCATGACGAACGATCGCGGGGGCAATGCGCCAAGGGGGTCATCGTCCCGCTCCGGAGGGGCCGGCGGGTCGAACGCCGCACACGGATCGGGCGGGCGGCTCTCGGCGTCGGCATCGGTGCCCGCGTCGACGGGCGGGGCAGACACGAAGGGCAGCGGCGCCGAGCCTGCGGGTGCGTCGAGACCCAGCACGAAGTTGCATCCCCACAGCAGAACGGCTCCGAGCCCTGCAAGCAGCGCCAGGGGTCGACCGCGCATCAGAAGCGAACCACCGGCCCCGCCCACGAGCTGGTCACCGCAGCGGCTTTGCTGGGGCGGAACAGAAAGTACGTGCCCACGGCCACCCCAGCGAGGCCCAGCGCAAAGGCACCCGTCGAGATGTGCGCGAACGTCAGCGACTTGTCGTGTGCCTGCAGCGCGCTCTCGTAGGCCGGGTTGGGCAACGTGGTGCCTTGGGCATCGATGATGGTGCCGCGGGGGCATGGCGCCGGGCAATTGGCGTCTTGGCCCTGCGCGTAGGCCAGGTACGCAAAGGCGCCGGACACCGCAAGCATGCCCACGCCGACGCCGCCGACTACGTAGCCCACGGTTTTGGTGTCTTGTTTGGCGGGCGCGATGACCACCGTGCGCTTGGGCGGCTCGCGCACCAACGTGATCTCGACGCGTTGGCCACTGCCACCTGGCAGCTCCACTTGTTGCTCCACGGTGATGAAACCGTTTTTGCTGACGGCGAGGTGTGCTGTGCCGGCAACCACCCGCGTGGCAGCGATGGGCGTGGTGCCCAGCACCTGCTCGCGCAGTCGGACCACCGCGCCCGGCTCGGTGCAGGTGATCTCGAGCATCGAGACCTTGCCCTTGAGTTCTTCGATGAGCCCCGGCACGCTGGGCACCTTGGCCTGCAGCTCTGCGGACGCCTCGGCCCGGAACGCCTCGAGGCGGGTCAGCGCGTTGGGGTAGTCGCCCAGCGCCATGTACGCGCGGCCCAGGTTGTAGTGCAGGGCGGGCTCTTTGGATTGCTCGTAGGCCCGTTGGTACACGGGCACCGCCTCGGCGGCGCGCCCCTGGTCCACCAAGTCGTTGCCCAAGCGCCGCAGCTCGTCGGCCGTTTGCGGCGCCTGGTCTTGGGCGCTGGCCAGCGGCGCAGCCAGCGTGACCGCGGCCGCCATGCAGAACGCAGGCGCAAACGGGCGCCGGCACCATTTGTGAGCTTTTGTCGCCATCCCCGGGAGCCTCGATTCTATCACGCCCCGCGGCGCGCCCAGGCTTTTGCCCGGTGCCCCACCGCGCCAAGCCGATTCCTCACACTTGGCATTTGACCCGCCAGGCCAAATCGTGGATATTCCTGGCCCTCATTCCAACTTAGCTCAGTCGGTAGAGCAGGCGGCTGTTAACCGCCGGGTCGTAGGTTCGAGTCCTACAGTTGGAGCCAAAAACACGACGTTTTGCGCCGATACCGGCGCGATGCCGTCGTCGGGGGGCGTCGGCGTACAGGGAGTACGCCTCCTTACCCGCTCCTAGGCCTCGCTTGGTCTCGACGCAAACCGTCGTG
>JBIKNA010000090.1:0-20179 GCA_044358965.1 Polyangiaceae bacterium | reverse complement strand
GGACGTGGCGGCGGCGGTGGCGCCGGGAGCATTGGCGGGGGCGGCGCTGGTGGTCCCGCCTACGGATTCGTCGTCGTTGGCGGTGGCAAGGTCCTCGAAGATGCGGCCACGGTCTTCAGCGTTGGTCCTGGCGGCGCCGGAGCCGGAGAGGCGCCGGGCGGGGCATCCGCGAAATCGCTCTTCGTCGAAGCGCCGGCTGACGGCGGCTGAACTTGCCGAGACGCAACGGGCCGACCTGCCTCGGGCGAAGACGCAAGCCTTGAAGGTTGGCATACGGGTCGAGGCCTGCGACGCGTACCAAGTGCCCGGGGCCCAAGGTCGGGGATCAGGGGTGTGCTTTGGCACTCAGCGAAGAAGCCAGGTATCGCCGAGGGACTCGATGTCCTTGCTGTTGCCCGCGGCGCCACCGTAGAGCACGAACGCATCGAGTTCGCTGTCGTAGGTAAGGGCACAAGATCTGCGTGCCCGTGGACCTGCTGGCACGGGACTCCAGGTCGATCCATTCCAGAGCCAGCCGTCATCCATCTGCTCGAGGGAACTCGTTCGCCCACCGAAGACGAGGGTCACGCCACGCCTGCTGTCGTACGCGGCGCATGCGCCCCGGCGAGGCGGCGGCGACGTTGCGCTCGTGCGCAGTTGCCAACTTGCACCATCCCATTCCCAGGTATCGCCCAAAGAGTCCGTGGTGTTGGTGGTACCGCCGAACAGCACGACCCGACGACGCTGGGAGTCGTAGGTCATGACGAACGAACGCCGAGCTTGAGGTTGAGCCGCGGCCACGTTGGACCACTGGTTGGTGTTGCTTGGCAGCGACCATAGCGACCCCAAGACGCCAGCATCTGTCTTGTCGAGACCTCCGGTGAGCAGAAGCCTGGACCTTTCGAGGTCGTAGACTGCCTCAGGAGCGTTGTATGAAGGCGGCGTAGCGGTGGCGCCGCGCTCAACCCAGCTGGCTCCGGCGAGTTCATGAACCGAGGGCAGACCGACACTCGGCTCGAGGCCACCGACTTGCGTGACCTTTCCGCGTACTGGGTCAAACGCTGCAGCCGGGCGGCGTGCCTGTGGCGCCCCGGACGACACGAGCTGCGTCCAAGCCGACGTGGCAGAGGAAAACTCCCACGAGCCGCACATGAGCGAGATCACCGTGGTGAAGCTGCTGGAACGCCCGCGAAACATCGCCACGTAGGGGACGAACAGCAGGGCCCAAAGCGCGAGCCCAACGCCGAACCCTACCCATCCGCTGGTGTACGTGAAGGCTGGCGGTGGCCGGGGCACGGCGCAGTTGCCGAAGCAAGTGCACAACACGAAGATGCCCGTGAGTACCACGCGCAGCGTGCGCGGCTGCCGAGCAGAGAACTCCCGCGCATTGGCGGCGATTCGGTAGGGGCCAGCCTCGGCGCGGAGCGAGTCCTCGAGGCTGCGCCATAGGTTGACGAGACCTCTGATGTCTCGGCGTAGCTGCGCCACACCGACCACGTTCGACTTGGCGTAGAGCGTGAGTTTGGTCGCGCCAGCGTCCCCCGCCGACCCGTCGCCCACCGTGAGCGTCTTGCCTGGCTCCTCGCCTACGAGCGACAACACATCGGCTCGAACCGACGCATGGTGCAGCAGCCAAGACACTCCCTCGTCGTCGACATCCGACTCCACATAGATGGACCTGTCGAAGCGAGCATCGCCGGTGCGCAGTTCTCGATTGATGCGGAGCCACTTGCCCAGGCGATCGATTCCGTCCTCGGGCCGCAGCAGCACCGGCGCGGGCAGCACGCGGCGGGAGAGGGTGGTCAGGAGCTCGAGCCCAAGGAACCCTCCCTTGCTCCCTACCTGGTAGTCGACGCGAACCGTGCACTGTTCATCGACGACCTCGAAGCTCGCAAAGGTGCCCTGGCCACTCGTGTCTCGAGCACCAAGATTCCGAGCCTCTTCGACGAACCACGCGGGAATTCGAGACACGGCGCGCTGCCCCCCCCAAGGCCAATGTTACGGCCTGTTGGCCGATTGGTTAACTTCGCGCCGGTTGCTACCAGCCGAACGAAGTCACGGTGACGAGGCGCAGCTTCCCTTCGGCTCGAAGGTACCCGAGCCGTAGCTCGTGTGCAGGTCCGTACTCGTACACAGAGACCAGATGAGCACCAGAGGCCTCGTTGCGCAGATGGCGCTTTGGGGGAAACGCCCGCAGGTTGCCTGCGATGTAGCGCACGTTGTCGTCCACCACGAGGTCTTGGGCGATGACCCGAAGCTTCGCCCAGTCTCCGCTCTTCAACGCATCCAGTATCGGAGCATCGTCTCCTGGGGCCGGCTCGTCGTTGGTTGTCGAGTAGCGCTGCGACGAACGAGCGAGGGCTTCCAGGATTCCGTCTGTGGAGGCCTCTGCGCGGGCAGATGCATCTTCGACCCGCGCAGACGGGGGCGCACGACCACAGCCGGCCATGGCCACAAGCCCCACGGCAAGCACCCGTCGTAAGCGCACCCAACGAGATGCTTCGTGTTCGCACATGGCCACACGGAACCCCGGGGTCGTGGCGTCTATTCCGCTGCCCCCCGGGGTGCTGCAGCGGCGCTGCCGTCTGTCCGGCGGCGGTAAACGCTGCGGCCGTCGCGGCGGTTTGCTGGCCCTCCATTGCCGAGGGAGCTGGGGGCCAACGGATGTGACTGCAAGGGCTCAGTCGTATGCAGCGATGCCCGTGAACTCTTGGCCCAGCACCAGCGTGTGGATGTCGTGCGTGCCCTCGTAGGTGTACACGGTTTCCAGGTTACAGAGGTGCCGCATGATGGGGTACTCGAGGGTGATGCCGTTGCCGCCCAAGATATCGCGGCACACGCGCGCGATCTCGAGCGCCGCATGCACGTTGTGTCGCTTGATCATGCTGACGTGCGCGGGCTTGAGCTTGCCCTCGGCCTTGAGCCGCGCGGCCTCGGTGGCGAGCAGCTGCGAGTTGGTGATCTGCGTAGCCATTTGGGCGAACTTGGCCTGCACGAGCTGGTGTGCGGCGATGGGCTTGCCCGAGAACTGCACGCGGTTCTTGGCGTAGTCGAGGGCCGAATCGAAACACGCCTGCATGGCGCCGATGACGCCCCAGGCAATTCCAAAGCGTGCCTGCGTGAGACAGGACAGCGGGCCTTTCATGCCGCGCACGTTGGGCAACATGGCGCTCTTGGGAACGCGCACGTCTTCCATGATGAGCTCGCTGGTGACGCTGGCGCGCAGGCTCATCTTCTTGTGGATGAGTTGCGCCTCGAACCCCTTGCTGTTGGTGGGGACGATGAAGCCGCGGACGTCGCCGGTGAGGCCGCCGACCTTGGCCCAGACGATGGCGACCTGGGCGATGTTGCCGTTGGTGATCCAACGCTTGGTGCCATTGAGCACGTAGAAGTCACCGTCTTCGATGGCAACGGTGCGCATACCCGAAGGGTTGGAGCCAGCGTCGGGCTCCGTGAGGCCGAAGCAGCCGATGATCTCGCCCTTGGCCATCTTGGGCAGGTAGTGATCTTTTTGTGCGTCGCTGCCGTAGGCGTGGATGGGGTACATCACCAGGCTGCCCTGCACGCTGGCAAAGCTGCGGATGCCCGAGTCGCCGCGCTCGAGCTCGGCCATGGCCAGGCCGTAGCCCACCTCGGACAGACCGGCGCAGCCGTAGCCGTGCAGGTTGCAGCCGAGCAGGCCCATGGCGGCGATCTCGGGGATCAGGTCCGTGGGGAACGTGCCCTTCTCGAAGTGGTCGCCCACCACCGGGAGCACCTTGGCGTCGACGAAGGCGCGAACTTGGGTTTGGACTGCGCGCTCTTCGGCGCTGTAGTGCCGGCTGACATCGAAAAAGTCGAGCATGGGATGTGCTCTAGCACTGCTTCGGCAAGATTTCCCCGAGGTTTGGCGATTTCCCGAGGGGTGCCTGGCTTGCACGTGCGTAAAAAAGCAAAGGCACAAAAAAGTACCGGCCCAGAACCCGTGAAGGCGCTGGACCGGTACCCGCTGCTGATGTTGTCCCGATGGCCCGGATTGGCCACCGGGTTGCTGTACTGAGGAGGAACGAACTACTGAGCTGTGACGATGGTCGCGCCCTTCACCTCACGGCCAAGGAAGCCGTCGGTGTCGAGCTGATCACGAACGATGGTGACGGAGTAAGCTTGGCCGGACTTGAGGCCACGAACCGAGGCCTTCAGGTCCACCGCGCACTTGCACAGGCTGACCGCGGGCTGACCGTTCTCGGTGGGGTACTGGATGCTGACCTCGATGTTGTTGCCAGCAGACAGCTTGGCTTTGACCTCGCCGCCGTCGCAGCCAAGGCCACCACCCGGGATGTAGAACTCGAAGCCGCCCGCGGCGCCAGCAACCCAGAAGGGCATCTGGTACTCACCGGTGCGCTTGCCCTGGTTGGGGTCGAACATCTTCTGCTCGCGGTCCTTCAGGCGGTTCTCACCGGAGGGAGAACGCTCGAACACGGACTCTTGTGGGGTGATACCCAGATCGCGGTCGACGCCGTTACGGTCGAAGGCGCGCTCGGCCTTCGAGGGGACGATCAGGTGGTCGCCGCCCTTGGGGTCGAACAGCTTGGCAGCCTCGGCGTTGACGATGCTCTGCGAGCCCGGGGTCAGCTCACCGAAGTAGCGCTTGCCCGGGTCACTGCCGCGGGTGGGGGCATTGTTGATGCCGCCGAAGGCCTTCTCGGCGTCACTCTGCGGAAGGTCGAGCTTGCCGCCCGCCGGGTCGAAGGCGCGCTGCGCCGGGTCCGGCGCACGGAGCGCGGGGTTCTTGGCGCCCTTGGCCCAGATCTCCTCTACCGAGAGAGACTTGTTGCAGGAGACGGCGTCTTTGGAGGTGACCAGTTCTTGAACAGTCGAACCTGTACGCGCCGTGGTCTCCTCGGGAGACTCCGCGCAGGCAACCGCGCTCAAGCCGAACACCATCATCGCACCGAAAGTCATCAATTGGGTCTTCATGTCGTTCTCCTCGTTCTGGGCTCGGGAAGCAGCGTCGCGGCCCGCCGAATACGTATTCAATCGGCGTGCCACACCGCAAGTTGCTTGAAATGCGTTTGAGACGCGAATGACCCATGACAGCTGTGTCCTGGTGGCACAGCAAACAGTTGCACGAAGACACCTCCCCCTAGGGTGCGCTGGCGGCACCAGAGAGCCCCAAGATGGAGCCGTGCACGGAAACGTGGTTGGCGTGCGCCAAACGATCCAAGTGCTTGATTCAATTGTGACAAAAGCACCCATTGGGGCTGAGCTGGCGACGGGCGGCGTGTGGGTACACGATCCCCGTTCCGCGCGAAGCTCGCCCCGTTCGGTACAGATGCCTGCATGTGTCGGAGGCCAAAAATGGCCTCTACGACGCCCTCATCGCCCTCTTGCGCTACGCAAAAAGTACGACCCTCCCAAAATCCCCCGAAAAATACACGTTCGCCTTGCGGCGTTCATGCGCCGATCGGAGGAAATGTGGGACCGCTCTCTCCTGAAATACCCTCTGTCTATCGCACTAGCTCAAAAAGAGAGACGCGCAAGAGACGTGTAGGGTGCAGCTAGTTGCGGCTGACAAAAACCGTAGGAGTTGCGCCGGTAAAGCTCGATCGAAGAAGCACGCGATCGCCCGCTCGGAGGGTCAGGCGCTCGGCCTTGCTCTCCCCGGTGGGGTTGTAGACGAAGCGAAACTCGTGGGGACCTGGGTCCAGGCTCAGGCGCTGCGGGACCGGCCCCCGCGGGATACCGTCGACGCTCAGGCTGGTTCCGGGCTCTCCGGCAATTGAGACGCTGCCGCGACCCTGTTGTGGCGCCGCGGAGACGCTCGGCCGCGGCGAGACAGGGGGCTCCGGGGGAGGGCGGCCCGCGTCGAGGGCGCTCGCCGGCGCGGTGGCCGTGGGCCCGGACGCCGTGGAGGTGGCGAAGGATGCTGGGGCGCTGCTGGCGGTGCCCGAGAGGGCCGCCACCGTGGGCCGAGGAGTGCCGGTGCTGACCGTGCTGCTCGGCGCCAAGGGCGCCGGCGCCGGGCCGGGCAGGGCCACGACGGCCACACCGACGAGCGACGCGGCCAAGAGTCCCAAGAACAGCCAAGCGCGACCCGCACCCGGGTGCTCGCTCAGCGAGCGTTGCGCTCTGTTTGCTGGGGTGGCGGCGGCCTCGGCGGGGACCCGCGGTGCTTTGGGAACGGGGCCAAGGGCCCGGTGCGACGCAGGCGGAGCGTCGCTGCTTGGCAGGCGCCGTGTCGAGGGCGCGTCGCTCGGGGTATGCGCCGGCGGTACCGACGGTTCGGCCCAGTGCTCGACCTCTTGCCTTGCGGCAAAGGTCTTGGTTCGAGGCTCGGCGGTGGCGCCGTCATCGTCGGGGTTGTCGAGTGTCGAGGGGGCGCCCAGGCGCGACGCAAATTCGTGCCGTAGCGTTCGTACCCGGGCACCCAAGCCCCGCGCGATGTCCGTGGTGTCGATGCCCTGCAAGAAGCCCCGAAGGGCGCGACCCAGCTCGTCGATGTCTTGCTGCCGCTCCTCGGGGTTCATGGACAGTGCGCGGGACATCTCGGTGTCGAGCGGGAGCAGCCGGGGGTTTGCCGCGCTGGCCGCGGGAGGCGGCGACTTCATGGCCTCGAAGCTGGCCTCGGCGGTGGGGCGGCGGAAGGGCGCCTCGCCGCTCCATGCCTCGAGCAGCAGCGCAGCGACGGCGAACACGTCCGTGGCGGGGCCAAGCTCGCGGCCTTCGATTTGCTCGGGAGGCATATGCCCCGGGGAGCCAAAGATCTCGTTGCCCGTCACCCGCGCGGGGGCCGCGATGCCAAAGTCGATGACTTTGACCTGGCCCTCTTCGTCGATCATCACGTTGCGCGGCGTGACATCGCGATGCACCACGCTCATGCGCCGGTGCGCGTACTCGAGCGCGCGGCAGATCTCGACGCCGACGTAAGCGCCCTCGTCAGCGCTCAGCGCACGGCGCCCGTCGTCGCCGTGCCCGCGCAGCAGCTCGGCCAAGCTGACGCCCTCGACGAACTCCATGGCCAAAAAGAAGGTGCCCTCTTCGACGCCGAGCTCGTACACCGGGACGATGTTCGGGTGACTGAGCCCGACGGTGGTCTTGGCCTCCTCCACGAAGCGCCGGACGAAGCTCGCGTCGTAGGCCAGCTCGCTGCGGATTTGTTTGACCACGAGCTTCTTCTCGAAGCCGCTGGCACCACGCAACGTGGCCAAGAGCACCCGCGCCATGCCGCCGCGGGCAAGCTCTGCTTCGAGGGTGTATTTGCCAAAGGCCTTGGGGTACATGCGATGCGCGCGGGGCGGGAAGGGCGGCGCAGTGTATCATTGGCACGCAGGATCTGTTCCTGCCGTCCCTCGCCGGAATTTTGCGGACTTTCTATGCGCCTCGTCGGCAACACTCCCCAAAGGTGGCGACACCTGATTGTCGCGTTGGCCCTAGGAGGGGCGGCCCCCGCCGCGGCCACGGGCTGCGACCGAAGCCCCGTCGTCGTCGATAGGCCCGTGCGCATCAATGTTCCGCGTGCGTGCCCCGTCTCGGCGGAACAGGCCTATTCCGTTCTGTACGCCGCCGGGGATTTCGACGTCACCGGAGGCGCCGCGTTTCAGGGCATCTACCTCAGCCGCCGCGGAGAGCCACTTTCGGCTCTGCCCAAAAACACCCGATCGCTCCTTGCCGATCTGGTCGACGGGCCACGCGGCTACCACGGCGTCAACACGGTACCGGCGCAGGGGGCCGTGGACCTGCTTGCGTGGCCCAAAGGCGAGTCTTGCGCCCTGACAGGGTCCGTCGATGGCCGCGCCGAGGCCACCTTGGGCAGCATTGGTGGGCGCTACGCGCTTGTCATTGGTGGTCGATCCACGCAGGGCGTCGTGGCCCGGAGCTTCGTCGCCGATCTCGGCACTGGAGTCGTGACGGCGTTGCCCATCGGGCTCGCCTCGCAGCGAATCGCGGCGACCATCACGGCCTTTGGCGCTGCGGCAGTGGTCGCCGGCGGGCTCACGCCCGATGCCCTGGTGCCCATCGACACCGCCGAGGTGTACGAACATCGGGGCAGCGAACCCGGGGACTTTTCGCCCGATCGCATTGCGCTTGCGGAGCCCCGGGGGGCGCACGGCGCCGTGGAACTCGCCACCGGCGAGACGCTCTTGGTGGGTGGTGTGGGCCGTGGCGGAGCGCTGCTCTCGTCCATGGAGGTCATCGACCCGACGACGCGGCGAACGCGAACGCAAGGCGTGGCCATCCTGGGGACGCCGCGCAAAAATCCCAAGGTGCTGCGCTTGTCGTCGGGCGAAGTGCTGGTGGCCGGCGGCGAGCGCGAGGATGGCTCCCTCGTGCAGACGCTCGAGTGGTTCTCTGCAGATGCCCGTGCGCCGTCCCGTCCCTCGCGGGACCTCGTGGCCACGCGGATTCGGGACTTCGTCGCACTGCCGGCCGGTGGCGCGCTCGCGGTGATGGTGCCGGAGCCAGCGGTCAAAGACTTTCAGGGCGTGTGGATCATCACCGCCGATGGTGCCCTAGAGCCTGCGCTGCGCCTGAGCGACGCAAAGGCGGCGCGGTTATTCCCCGGTCTCGATGGTGCACCCATCCTGTGGAACGGCAATCGTTGGCTGCGCTACGACCCGTGGGTCGCCGCGCTCTTGCCCATGTCGGATGCTCCTTCCGTTGGACCCCCCGCTGCGGCCGTGGCGCCGGACTCCGGGCTCGTGCTGTGGCTCGAGACCAGCGGCGCCGAAACCTTGCTGCGCGGATTCCGCCACGGCGCCCGCAGCAACTACCAAGATGTGTCCGAGGCACTTCTCGTCGACTCGACGCGCTACTTCGCTCCAGACCGCAGGCCCGGCGCCGAGGTGGCGTTCGATCCGCGTCTGGGGCTGACGCTTGGGCCTGGCACGTTGGCCGCACTCACGGATGTGGACTTCGCCGAGGCAGACATCGAACTCGAGTCGCCTAGCAAGGCGCTGGCCCTGGTGGTCCTTCGCGATGGCGTGGGCGGCGAGGTGATTGCCGGTGGGCCCTCGTGTCCATTGCCGCCTGGCGCATCCTTGCGGGTTCGTCGCCAGGGAGCTCGCGTCACCGCATCCGTCGATGGCGGTGAGCCCGTGGTGTGCAGCGGGCTACTGCGCCAAGATGCGCGGGTTCGTGTTTGGCTCCAGGGCGCTCTGCAAGGCAGCACCTGTCGGTCGTTTCGCGGGCACAGGACACCGCTGCCGTAGTGCAGCGGGCCTTCCGAGCCGGTCAGCGGCCGGCGCGGGCGTAGTCGTCGGCAGCTTTTTGGATGAGGCCCAGATCGCGCGTGGCGCGGTCCTTCTCGGCGAGCAGCTCCGCCGTGAAGATGGTGAGGCCCCAGATCCCGTTGTCACGGCGGCGGAATGGGTACCGCGTCCCACGTGCGGTGATCACCGTGGCGCGTTCGCCAGCAATGTCCACGCTGGCCACGCCAGACAGGTCTTTGCGCATGCGCGCCCGGAACCCATGCGTCCGCGCGTACAGCGCAAAGATGTTCGAGCCATCGGCGCACGCGCCGGCCTCCTCGATGGGGGCCAGGGCTTCGCGTTTGCGGTCTTCGGGGTAGCGTGCGCGCACCATGGCTACTGCGTCACGTCGGGCGTCGCGGATGCTGTAACAAGCCCACTGTGCCTCGGTCTCGATGTACGCGAAGGCCTCGTGGACCTTGTCCTCGCCAAAACTTCGCGCCAGGCGCTGGTAGGCTCCGGAGGGCGTCTGGTCTGACGGGTAGGGTTTGCGAAACACGGCTACGGACCCGAGCACCAGTCCTAGACCGCCAAGACCAAGCAGCGCGCGCCGGCGAGTCACGGGGGTCATGTGGCTTCGCCCCTTGGCAACGTGACGATGAAGCGTGCGCCGCGCTCGCTGTGGGGGTCCAGGCGCAGCTCGCCGGCGTGGGACTTGGCGATCTCGAGGGCGATGGCGAGACCAAGACCGGTGCCACTCTGGGCGTCCGCGCGATGTTGCGCGCCCCGGTAAAACGGCTCGAAAATTCGCTCCTGCTCCTCTTGGGGCACCCCCTCACCGGCGTCTTCGACACTGACGGTGAGCTCCGTGGGGGCGGGCCCGAGCTGGGCCTGTACGAAAATGGTTCCGCCTTCGGGGCTGTGGCGCAAGGCGTTCTCGAACAAGTTCCGAAAGAGCCGAACCAGCTCTGAGCGACGTCCTTGCGCCACGAACGCTTGGTCCGGCAGCGGCATGTCAATGCGCTTGCGCGCCAACGTCTCTTGCAACGGTGACAGTGCCTCGGTGAACACATCCAATAGGGGCACCGGGTCTTTGGGCAGGGCCTTGCTGGTGCCGCTGCGCGCAAGGCTCAACAAGTCCTCGGCCAGGGCCTTCAAGCGCCGGGACGCATCGAGGGCTTCGTCCACAGTCTCTTTGTATTCGGCATTGCTGCGCTCTCGGCGGGCCGCCAGCGACAGCTCGCCGTACAAGGCCGTAAGTGGCGAGCGGAGTTCGTGTGCGGCGTGGGCGATGAAGCGCTCGCGAGACTCCACCAAGGCGGCCAGACGCTCGATCATGAGGTTGACGTCTTTGGTGAGCTGCTCCACGTCCGAGTCCTTGCTCATGACGGCCGCACGGGCGTGCAGGTCGCCGCTGGCCACGCGCCGGGCGGCCACGGCAATGGCTTCGTGCTGCTGCGTAAGCCTGCGCACCACCACGAAGGCCACGAAGGACGTCGTCAGCAGGCTCAGGAGCAGCACCACCGCGAGGGTCTCGCGCAGCGTTTTGTTGTCGTTGTCGAGGTTGGTACGGGGGAGTCCGAGGTACAAGCGAAGTCCGGGCCGCGACGGCACGGGGGTAAAGAGACCGCGGACGTTTATGGTGCCACAGCGATAGGTGAAGGTGCCCTTGCGTTCGATGTGTGGAGGTGGCGCGCAGTCCATGCCCTTGCCACGTTCGATCTCGACGTTGTCGCGAAACAAAACCGCGTAGCGCTCGAGCGGCGCCGAATCGTCGCCGGTGGGACCATTGATGTCGCTCAGATGTGGGCTTCGTTCCAGCTCGTGGAGCTCGTCGGACACGGCCTCGTGCACGGCTTCGTCGAGCTCGCGCAGCTCCGAGCGCTGGATGATCGTGTTGATGCCGACAAAGCCAACGCCGAAGGTGCCAAGCACCGTCGCGCTGAACGCTGCCACGATGCGTGTGCGAAACTTCACGTGCTACCGGGAACGAAGACGATAGCCAGCCCCACGGATGGTCTCGATCATCCAAGCGTGCTCGCCGAGTTTCTCGCGGAGCCTGCTGATGTGGACCTCGATGAGATTGGAGCCAGGGTCGACCGTTGTCTCCCAAACATGCGACAGCAAGTCGACGCGGGACACGACGGTGTCGGCGTGCTGCGTCAGGTGCGACAGCAGCGCGAACTCCCTGGTGGTGAGCGTCAGCGCCGCGCCCTTGACCCAAGCCTTGTGCTGCAGGCGATCGACCTCGATGACACCCGCCTGGAGCTTGCCGGCACCCTGATTGCGTCGCAAGAGCGCTCGGAGCCGCGCCAGGAGCTCGTCGATCTCGAAGGGCTTGACGAGGTAGTCGTCGGCGCCTGTATCAAGGCCCTGCACGCGATCTTTGGTCTCACCCCGGGCTGTGAGCATGAGGATGGGCGTGGCGTTGCCCTGGCGCCGCAGGTCGGCGCAGACCTCGATGCCGTCTTTGCCGGGGAGCATCCAGTCGAGCACGAGCGCGTCGTACTTTTGCCCGGAGGCCAAGGACAGCGCCTCGGGGCCGGTGGACCCGCTGTCGACGTCGAAGCCCTCTTCGACCAGCACCTTACGAAGGAAGCCCGAGAGCTTCTTGTCGTCTTCGACCACAAGGATTCGCATGACCCCTTATACCTTGCGAGCTGCCCCGAGCGCACGTTTGGAAGGCAGCTCGGCGGGGAATGGCTTGACGCTCTTGCGGTCGAGCTTGCCCACGTGCCGGATGTCCTTGCCGCGCACCATGAAAATGACCATCTCCGCCACGTTGGTGGAGTGATCCGCAGCGCGCTCTAGGTATTTGGCGATAGATTGGAGCCGCGTGGCGCAGAAGATGTTGCGCGGGTTCTCCATCATGTACGTCAGCAGGCTGCGAAAAATTGCGGCATGGTAAGCATCGACCTCGCTGTCGCGCTCGATGACCCGCGCCGCCCGCTCGTCGTCGCCGTGGACGAAGGCGTCCAGCGCCTCGCGCAGCATGGCCTGGGTGACCTCTGCCATGTTGACGAGTTCGACGTTGGGAATCAGCTGCGGCTCGCTGTTGAGCTCGATGACCCGTTCGCAGATGTTGACGCCCAGGTCGCCGGTGCGCTCCAAGTCCGTCACCAGCTTCAGCACCATGGTGATGAATCGCAGGTCCGAGGCCACGGGCTGCCGGCGCGCCAGCACCCGGAGGCACTGGTCGTCCGTCTCGATCTCCAGACGGTTGATCTGCCGGTCGATGTAGATGGTCTCCTGTGCGAGCTCGCTGTCGCGCTCCACCAGAGCCCGCATGGCCGAAGACAAAATCTCTTCGACCTTGGCCCCCATCAGCAGGATGTGCTCCCGGATGCGGCGTAGCTCGCCTTCGTACTCTCGATCGGTGTGTGCTCGCGGCATGGTCTCTTATCCGAAGCGCCCGGTGATGTAGTCCTCGGTGCGGGGATCGCTTGGTTTGGTGAAGATTACGTCCGCGGTGTCGTACTCCACAAGCTTGCCCATATAGAGAAACGCCGTGAAATCGGAAACCCGCGCGGCTTGTTGCATGCTGTGGGTCACCACCACGATGGTGTAGGCGTCGCGCAGCTCGTGCATCAGCTCCTCGATGCGGGCGGTGGCCACCGGGTCCAGGGCCGAGCAGGGCTCGTCCATGAGCAGCACCTCGGGCTGCAAGGCCAAGCAGCGGGCGATGCAAAGCCGCTGCTGCTGTCCACCCGAAAGGCTCGCTCCCAAGCGTCCGAGATCGTCTTTGACCTCGTCCCACAGGGCCGCTTTGCGCAGTGATTGCTCTACCACCCCCGCCGGGTCCGACGGCCGCAGCCCGTTGAGCGTCAGCCCCGCGAGCACGTTGTCTTTGACGCTCATGGTGGGGAAGGGATTGGGCTTCTGGAACACCATGCCCACGCGCCGCCGGACGCGCACCGGGTCGCTGCCTTTGGCCAGGATGTCTTCGCCGTCGAGCAGGACGCTGCCGGACACCCGCGCACCGGGCGTGACCTCGTGCATGCGGTTGAGGCATCGGATGAACGTGGATTTGCCACAACCCGAGGGCCCGATGATGGCGGTGACTTGATTGGCCACCAGCGGCAGATTGATCTCGTGCAACGCGCGGGTAGATCCGAAGTGCGCCGACAGATCGCGTGCGCGCATCTTGTAGACCGGCTCTTGGGCGCCGCTTGGCGGCGGATTGCTTCGAACTTCGCTCACGTCGAGTGCCATACCTTCTTGCGGGCCGCGCGGAACAATAGCCTCGCGGCCAAGTTGAGCACCAGCACCAGCACCACCAACGTCAGGGCGCCGGACCAGGCTTGCGCGTGCCACTCCTCGTAGGGTGAGGCCGCGTAGGCGTAGATTTGCACCGGCAGCGTGGCCACGGGCTCCGACAACGAACGGGGTACGAAGCGGCTGTTGAGCGCGGTGAAGAGCAGCGGCGCCGTCTCGCCGGTGACCCGGGCCACGGAGAGCAGCACGCCGGTGGCAACGCCCCGGGCGGCGGTGCGAAGCACTACGAAGACGATGGTCTTCCACTTGGGGACGCCAAGTGCCAACGCGGCCTCGCGCAGGGTCTCGGGGACGAGCCGCAGCAGCTCGACGGTGGTTTGTGCCACCGTGGGCACAATCAATATGCCCAGGGCGAGACCCCCAGCCACGGCGGAGAAGTGTCGTGTGTGGGCCACCACGAGCGCGTAAATGAAGAACCCGACCACGATGGACGGCACACCGGCCAGGGCCGAGATGGACACGCGCACGGCCCGCGCCAAGCGGCCCCCGCCGAACTCCGCCACGTACACCCCGGCGAAGAGCCCCACGGGCACACCGAACACACACCCGAGTCCCACCACGAGCAACGTGCCAAGCAACGCGTTGCCCATGCCGCCGCCGGCCTCGCCCACGGGCTTGGGCATCTCGGTCAAGAACGCCAAGGACAGGTGCGGCAGGCCACGTTCGAGCACCGTGGCCAATACCAACACGAGCGGCACGACGGCCAGCAAGGTCCCTGCGACGCATGCCCCAAAGGCCAGGCGCTCCACGTTCTTGCGATAGGCGAACACATTCATGCGTTGGCCTCGTCTGAGGGGGGCGCCATGGATGACGCCGGGAGCTTGCCGGAGCGTGCCACCAAGGCGCGAGCCAACGCGTTGATGCCAAGGGTAATGCCGAACAGCAAGAGGGCGATCTCTGCCAGGGACGCCGCGTGAAGTTCCGAACTTGCCTCGCTGAACTCGCCTGCCACCACGCTGGCCATGGTGTGCGCCGGCGCAAGCAGCGACGAAGAGATCTCCGCGCGGTTGCCCACCACCATGGTGACGGCCATGGTCTCGCCAAGCGCGCGCCCAAGGCCCAACACCGCAGCCCCCAAAATGCCTCGGCGCGCGTGCGGCAGGATCACGAGGCGCAACACGTCCCAGCGGGTGGCGCCAAGTGCCAGGCCACCCTCGCGCAAATCTTCGGGCACCGCAGAGAGCACCTCGCGGCTCACCGACGAGACCGTGGGGAGGATCATCATGCTGAGGATGAGCACCGCCGAGAGCAACCCGAGGCCGTGGGCGGGGCCGCGAAACATAGGCAAAAATCCCAAGTGCGCGCTGAGCCAGGGGGCGATGCTCTGTCGAAGCCATGGCGTCATGACGAAGACACCCCACAGGCCGTAAACCACACTGGGCACCGCGGCGAGAAGCTCCACGACGAAGGCCACCGGGGCACGCAGCCACGATGGTGCGAGCTCGGTCAGAAAAATCGCGATGGCCAACGAGATGGGCAAGGCGATGCCCAACGCCAGCAGCGACGATGCCAGGGTGCCATACACGAAACAGAGGGCGCCAAAGTGACCGCGCACCGGGTCCCACTGGGTGTTCACCAAGAACCCCGGACCAAAGCGCACCAGCGCGGGCCAGGCCACCCGCGCGGCCTGGAGCGCGATGCCCGCCAGCGTCACCACCACGAGCGCGCCGAAGCCCGCGGCGACCAGGCGGAACCATCGGTCTCCTCGGTTCACCTCTCGGGCCATGGGGCTTGTGTGATCGCTCATGGCGAAAGCTCCACGGGCTGCCCTTGGGCGCGCAGGCCTTGCACCACCGTCTCCGCGCGGGTCACCACGGCCGCGGGCAGCGGCGTGTAGTGCAAGGGGCCCGCTGCCCGTTGGCCATCGTGAATGGCCCACCACAGGAACTGCGCGAGGGCTTTGCCCTTGGGGCCACTCGGGTTGTCTTGGGGGACGATAACGAAGCTGAACGTGGAGAGCGGGTATGCGCCGTCGCCGGGCGCATTGGTGATGTTGGCGCGAAGGTCCGCCGGGAGATCGGCGCCGAGCGCTGCAGCGGTGACGGACGCGGTGCTCGCCCGGACGAAGTTTCCCGCGCGGTTTTTGAGGCGCGCGATGCCAAGGGCCGAGCGCCGGGCTCGCGCCTCTTCCACGTAGCCGAGCGCAAAGGGAATCTGGGCGAGCTGGGCGCCTACGCCCTCGTTGCCTTTGGCGCCGATGCCCGTGGGCCATCGGACGCTGCCGCCGGCACCCACCTGTTCTCGCCAGGTGGCGCTGGTCTGCGCCAAGTATTCCGTCAGCACCCGGGTGGTGCCACTGCCGTCCGAGCGATGCACCACGGTGATGGGGCCAGTCATCTGCGTGAGGGTTGGGTTCAGGGCCCGCACGCGCGCGTCGCCAAAGTCGCGGATCTCGCCCATGAAGATGGCCGCGAGCGTCGGGCCATCGAGATCAAGTTCCTTCACGCCGTCTACGTTGAATGCGATGACCACCGCGCCCAGGGTGGTAGGGACGTGCGCCATCGGTGATGGACACCGACGCAGTTCTTCGTCTTGCATCGGCGTGTCGGTGGCGCCGAAGTCCACGGTGCCGGCGATCATTTGCTTGATGCCTGCACCGGAGCCGAGCGCCTGGTAGTTCAGGCGTACCTGGGGGGCTTTGGACTCGAAGTCCACCACCCACCGCGAGTACAGTGGCATGGGCAACGATGCGCCGGTCCCGTGCAGCGACAGCACATCCGGACCCCGGGAGCACCCCGCGCCCAGCAGCGCCGAAAGGCCTGCCACAAGAGCCCAGCGCTTCGGGCCGCGAAGGCTCATGTGGCCTCTCCGTGGGTGTCGGGCTCGGACTCTGGTGCCGCGGTGTATTGCATGGGTAGCGTGGCGTGAAAGACGGACCCCTTGTTGATCTCGCTCTCGACGCCAATGCTGCCGCCCATGGCTTCGACCAGGTGCTTGACGATGGAAAGTCCAAGGCCGGTACCTCCCACGGCGCGGGAGCGGCCCGCATCCACGCGATAGAAGCGCTCGAAGAGGCGCGGCAAGTGCTCTTTGCCGATGCCGGCGCCGGTGTCCTCGACGCTGAGGCGTACCTTGCCCTCGGACAATGTCACCCGCAGCGTGACCTTGCACCCTTCGGAGCAGTACTTGACGGCGTTGTCGACCAGATTGGTGACCACCTGCTCCAACGCGCGCCGATCGGCCACCACCGCGGCGGTGACAGGGACCTCTGTGGCGAGGGTGATGCGCTTGTCATCGGCCTTTTGCCGGAACATCGTGATGATGTGCGCGGCGAAGGGAGCGAGCTCCACACGCTCGGGCTTGAGCCGAAATTCTTTGCTCTCGATGCGCGATAGATCCAGCAGGTCTTCGATGAGGCGCTGCAAGCGGTCGGCGTTCCGCTCGATGATGTCCAAGAAGCGCATGGCGCTCTCCGGGTCTCGCTGCATCACGCCGCGCAGGGTCTCCGCGGCGGACAGCACGCTGGTGACCGGGGTGCGCAGCTCGTGCGAGACGTTGGCCACGAAGTCGCGGCGCAGACTTTCGAGGCGACGCACCTCGGTGACATCGACGAACACCGCGAGCACGCGGTCGCCCTGGGCCACCGCGCGCACCAGCAAGCGCCGAGGCTTGAGGCCCGACAGTTCGATCTCCTGCGTGGCTCGGCGCTTTCGCCGGGCCAGATCGAAGAGCTCCTTCAGCTCGGCGTGGCGCAGCGCGAAAATGAACGGAGAGCCGATGACGTCGTCGCGCAACAGGAGCATCTCGCGGAGCGCTGCATTCAGCAGCATGATGCGGCCCTCGGCATCGAGCAGCAGCACGCCCTCTTGCATGCCCTCCAAGATTCCTGCCTGCAGGTCGCGCTCGCCGCGCAGCTCGTTCATGGTCTGGCTCAAGCTGCCGGACAGACGATGAAGCTCTAGCGGCAGGGCGCCCAAGTCCCGGGCGTCGATGGCCGGCCGCGGAGCCAGGTCTCCTTCGCGCAGGCGCTTGGTGGCCTGCGTCAGGGGCTCCGCCAGGTTCGATACCCAGCGGCCCGCGGCCCGAGAGATGAGCGTGGCCAAGGCGAGCGAGAGCACCAGTGCTGCCAGCGGCACACGCTCCTGCAGCGTTTGGAATGTGGCATCGCTGATGCGCCCGGCCAGACCGCGGGTGACAAAAGCAAAACCGGCGAGAAAGCTCGCCGCGGCCGTGCCCAACGTAAGGAAGAACACCTTCGTGCGTATGCCCAAGGGGCCCGGCTCGGCCTCGTCGCCCAGGAGGCGTCGTTCTTGATCACTCGGCTCGGACATCGGGGCTATCGGCGAAACGGTATCCAACGCCGCGGACCGTCTCGATGTAGTCGCCCGCAGCGCCTAGCTTCTCCCGCAGTCGCTTGACGTGTGTGTCGACGGTGCGGGTGGTGATGTCGGCCTCGATGCCCCACACGTCCGACAAGAGCAGGCTTCGGGTTTGCACGCGGTTGCGGCGATCGAAGAGCGTGACCAGCAGCTTGAACTCCAGCGCCGTGAGCTCCACCTCTTCGGTCTGGATCCACACACGATGCGCCTCGCGGTCCACCTTGAGGGTGCCAAACTCGATGTGTGGCGTTGCTGGCTCTTCGGGTCCGGTACGCCGAAGCACGGCTTGCACGCGCAACAGCAACTCCCGCACGCTAAACGGCTTGACGACATAGTCGTCCGCACCGAGTTCGAAGCCCACCACGCGGTCGATCTCTTCGCCTTTGGCCGTCAGCATCATGACCTGCGTGGCCTTGAGCTCTTTGTCGGCCTTGATGGCGCGGCAGACCTCGGTGCCAGGGCTGTCGGGCAACATGAGGTCGAGCAATACCAGGTCGGGCTTCAGCTCCCGGGCAAGGCGCAAGCCGTCGCCCGCGCGACCAGCGACGGTGACCTTGTGCCCTTTGTCGCGCAGGTTGAAGTCCAGGACCGTTTGGATGTCCGGATCATCTTCGATGACGAGGATGCGTGCCATGGGCGGGGAAGTAGCGCAGTCCTGTGACGATTGGGTGTCAATGGCAATCGACCCGTTCAACCCCCGGAAAACACTCAGGCTTGGCATTTGGCCGGGGTCGGCTTATGGCCTTCCCACCACGCAATGCTGCACGGCCACCGGGTGTTTTCCATCGTTCCGTCGCACGACGAAGCTGCCTTCGTCGGTCGGGTCGTCCAAACGATGCCGGCCTACGTCGACCACATCGTGGTGGTGGATGACGCAAGCCGGGACGGCACCGCCGAGGCCGCGGAAACCGCCGGTGATGCGCGGGTGGTGGTGTTGCGACATTCGCGCAACCTCGGGGTCGGCGCCGCCATTGCCACGGGGTACCGTTGGGCGCTCGCCGCGCCCGGTGCGCCCTCGGATGCATTTTGTGTGATGGCGGGCGACGGGCAGATGGCGCCGGAGGATCTCGAAGCCGTCGCTGCGCCGGTGCTGCTCGGGACGGCGGACTACGTAAAGGGGAACCGCTTTGCGCATCCCGGTACTGCGCGGCAGATGCCCCGGGCCCGGCGCTTCGGGGGCCTCGTGTTCTCGGCGCTGACCCGGGTGGCCACCGGGCTGCCCATCGAGGACAGCCAATGCGGCTACACGGCCCTGTCGCGCAGCGCCGCGGCCGCGCTCGACCTCGACGCCTTGTGGCCGGGCTTCGGATACCCAAACGACCTACTGGGGCTGCTGGCGGCGCGCCGCATGCGCGTGGGGCAGGTGCCCGTCCGCGCCGTGTTTGGCGACGAAAAGAGCGACCTCAAGCTCCGGCATTTGCCCCGCATTGGTGCCCTGATCGCCCGCGCCTACGTGCGCCGTCGCTTGGCCTGACCCGACTTTGCGCGTCGGTGCGCTTGCGCAGGCCAAGGCTTGCGGTCACCATGTAGGTATATGGCTCGCGGTGCACGGCGCGTTCAAGACTTCGGTCGGTTCCCCATGGGAACCATCCCGGGTCTTGGTTTTCTGCGCGAGGCACCAAGGCCGCAGGCCTGGTTCCGCCGCCCGAGATCTCCGGCGGCCCGGGCCGCCGAAGAGCGCCTCAAGAAGTGCATGTTCTTGCCCGTCGACGGGCAACTTGTCGCGAGGTACCCGCGGGACAGCCGAGCCGACGATGGAGGGCGTTCTCGTTCCCGGTCGGGCCGTCGCCGCACTCTGCTCGACGACCCGCTCGTCATTGGAGTGTTGCTGGCGTTGGTGCCGCCCGTGGGCATGATGCTGCTCTGGACAAACCCACGCTACGAAACGCAGGCGCGCGTGGCCATCTCTGTGGTCCTTGGGCTCACGCTTACGCTTGGCACCATGGTTGTCTTCGCGCTCGCTCGCTAAGTCGTCGACGAACTCGGCTCAGCCGTCGTCGTCGTCGGCCCACGGGTCTACGGACTCTTCGTCGGCTTCTTTCCAGTCTCGGACGGAGACCGCCCCGTATTCGCCGGTGGTGACCGCGAGCAAGTAGTCCTGCATCAGCGCGTCCCCGATTTCGTCGCGCTCGCTCCCGTGCTCGGCCCGATGGTTGGTTCGCATATGGCTCCTTGAACGTTGCTCTGCCGTTGCGAGCACAAGCCACAGCAGAACGCGTGCCACGGGGCGTGTCTGCCAGCGCGCCAACGGTTCGCGCCGAAACGCAGCAATCCGCTGAACACGTTAGGTGTAGCCCGCAACAATTGCAGCTCGGCTGTTACGGCACGGTGTCGGCCAATGGCAGAATGGATCCACCCCCCGTGCCCGGCGATCCGCTGCCGGCTGGCCTCAGCCCGCTTGGCCTTGTCGGCTAGAACTCGCCGGAAAGCGAAACGCCG
>JBIKNA010000437.1:0-6168 GCA_044358965.1 Polyangiaceae bacterium | reverse complement strand
ATCACGGCGGCCTTGTGGCGAAGGGGCCGGGTGTACGGCGCGCTCACCAAGCGCGTGGTGGTGCTCGCCTGCGCGCTCGTGACCGTTGGAGCCGGCGCGCTCGTGGCCTACCGCGATCGCACCGATCCGTACCTGTTCTTGACCTTCGAGGGCCGCCTGCGGGCCGCCGTTCAGGCGCTCGACCACATGCGATGTGCCGACGCCCGGGTGGCACAAATGCGGGCCGCGCGCCTGCGGCCGCGCTCGGAGCTGATCAAAGACCTAGACCGCGAGATCGAGCTGCGCTGCGGCTCCACGCCCTAAATGACCGAGCGCGATTCGACTACAGATGCCGGGCGCCATTTGGGCTTGGGACCCAAATGCAGGAGGTGGGGCCCCAGCGGCAATGCCTCTGGGGCGGAGGACAGCGTCCTCCGATAACAAAGGAAGCTAAATCGCTGAGCTTGATCGAAGAGCATGCTCGGTGATTTAGCGGCTGGCCGCAGGTTCGACGAGCCAACCCGTGGAGCCACGCTCGTAGGGCGGCGGTTGTGGCTCTGGGCGTGTGATCGCGTAGGTGAGCAAGACGCCGCCCGCCAGCACCGTTGCAGCGCTCGTCCAGAACCACCATGTCCGTGTGACCGGGGTCTTGGTGGGCACGAGCGACGCCTGGAGGTTGGCTTGCTCGCCTGCGTTGAGCTCCACCTTGGTCTCGAACGCATCGAACCCCTCGCGACGCACCACCACGCGGTACATGCCCGCCGGGCGCGACAAGTCCACCGGGGCCAGGCCGACGTCGAAGCCATCGACGCTGACCACGGAGCGGGGTTGGCTGGAGTCAACGTGGAGCGTGGCCGGGAGACGCGACAGCTCGAGGGGCAAGGAGCCGCGGCTGCCGGGAGCAAAGGCACGGTGCAACACAACGTCGGCGAAGCCCTTGCGCGACAACGTGATGACCCGAGTGCCCGGGTCCATCACGAGTTCGAAAGACGACGAAGGCGGCGGCAGGCCTAGCCCCGGGGCCGAAAGATCGGCCACGAGGACGCCATCGACCGACGAAAGGGGCCGACCATCGACGGCGATGCCCGCGTCGGCCGGGCGCAGGTCGACCTGCATGTGGACCAGCAAGCGCTCGATCTGCGCAAGGTAGCCGCGCGCCTCTTCGGCCATGCTGGCCGGGAGCTCCCCCGAAGGAGCCGTCGATGGTTCGACCGAGCGCCCGAGCACCGCACGCGCCCGGGTGTATCGGCCCAGCGACCACTCGCAAACACCGATGTTGTAGAGCGTGATGGGGTGCGCGCGCAGGGCGAGCGATCGCTCGAACATGCCCAGGGCTTCGGCCCACTGGGACTTCTTGGCAAGGTCGATGCCCTGGCCGTAGAGGGCTCGGGCTTGGACCACGGCGTCCGCGTCGGTCTCGGATGGCCCCGGGCTCTGGGCATGCGCAGTGGCAGCGCAAAGCACGAAGGCGAAGGTGACGAGGAGGGGACGAAAGCGCATGGGGGAAGTCGACTAGAAGGGAGCAACCTCTTGCATCTGCCCGGGCAGCGCGGGCGCCTTGGCCTTGGGCGCTGCAGAACCGGATGGAGCTGGGGACGGGCCCGGCGACGAGGCCCGGGGCGCTGGCGTCGCGCCGGGACGGCGCACCTCGGCCGGCGCGGGGGCGGAGAGCGCGGCGGCGGAGAGCGCGGGCGCGACAGAGTCAGCGGCCGTCGGGCTTTCGCCCGGACGCGCGGCGCCAAGGACCGCACTGGGGGCAGAGACCACCTGCGGTGGAGCGTCACCCGTACTGCGCGCGGGTTCTTGCGCCGTGCCCGGGCGCCCGCGCAGGTACAAGCCGCCGGCGCCCAAACTTGCGAGCAGCGCCACGGCCAGGGCGCCTCGCACCAACGGTGCCGAGCTACGGACCGGCAGCGACACATTCGTCGAGACCGGCTGGCCGGTGATGCCTTGCTCGGGCACTGGCGTCGGCGCAAACATGGCCGCCCCCGGGGTCACGCTGGCCGCAAGCGCCGACATGGGCCCGCTCGGGTAATCGCGCCGTGGCGGCGCAGAGGGGAACACGGGTGGCGTATCTTGGGTGTGGGCGGCGAGCACGTTGAACGTATCGGCCAGCGAGCTGCAACGTTGCGTACGATCGGCGACGAGCATGTGCGCGATGACGTCACGCACGTCTTGCGGCAACGCCGGGGCCACATCGTGGATGCTGGGAAGCGCGCCCGTCATGAGCAGCTTCATGATCTGCCCCATGTTGTCGCCGTCCACGGGGCGCACACCACTTAGGCAGTGAAACATGACGATGCCGAGCGCCCAGATGTCGGCGCGATGGTCGACATCTTTCTCGCCGAAGGCCTGCTCTGGCGACATGTAGTAGGGCGTACCAAGCATGGCCCCAGTGCCGGTGAGCGCCCCGGTGGAGGCCGCCTCGCCCTCTTGGGCCGACAGCTTGGCGATGCCGAAGTCGAGCACCATGGGCACGATGACGCCCTGGGCGCCACGTTTCAGGAAGATGTTCTCGGGCTTGAGATCGCGATGCACGATGCCCATGGAGTGCGCCGTGCCCACCGCCGACAGCACCGGGAGCAGAATGGACGACAGTTCGGGCAGCGTGAGGATGCCGCCCTGCCGCGCCACGAAGGCCCCGAGAGACTCGCCCTCGAGCAAATCCATGACCATGACCGGCAGACCGTCGCAGGTGTCGACACGGTGCACCTGCACCACATTCGGGTGTTTGACGGCCATGGCCGCCCGGGCCTCGCGCATGAAGCGCCGCAAGTCTGTGGGGCTCACCTTGCCCTTGAGCACCTTGAGCGCCACGCGCTCGTTCATCTCTTGGTCGTGCGCAGCCCACACGGCGCCCATGCCGCCTTCGCCGAGCAGGTGCTCGAGGCGGTATCGCTCGCCGAGGACAGAGCCCGCGCCAAGCTCGGTCATGGCCGGAAACGACTTACCGACATGGTTGGGCACATTGCTGGACGGAACACTGGGTCTGTTGACGGTGGAGCGCCACGGCGCCGGGGAACCGCTTCTCGCACCCCGCAAGACAGATGGAATCCACGCGACCCTCGGGACACTCGGACAAGATGCACTTGGACAAGAGCTGGCAGTCCGGGTTGGCCTGGCACTCGATGGAGTACGCCGTGCACTTTTCGTACTGACAGGCGGAGCACGCGTCGATGGGGCCGCACTCTTCTTTGGCTGAGCACTTGGCGATGTTGCACGCCACAAGCTCCCCCAGCTGCTGCGTGGCCGTGCGGTCTTTTTGGTAGCACGCGATGTTGCACTCGTACTCGTTGCCCGCGTCGGCGCCAGTGCAGGCGTTGACGCAGTCGATGAGCGTTGTCCAGCAGGCAGGGTTGTCTTTGCAGGTCTTGCGGACATCGCAGCAGCGCGACTCGCTGCAACGCTGGCACGGCCTGGTATCGGTGCCGGGGGAGCAGGTTTGCCCAAGAATGCGATCGGCGATGGCCGAGCCGCCCCCCGCGTCGGCCGCGGCAGAGCCGCCGCAGGGAACACAAGCCGCGGCAGCGCGCGTGCGGCAGTCGTCGTAGGACTGCGAGACGTTGCCACTGGGCGCACCGCAGGCGGCCGCGCAGGCCGCATCGATGTTGCCCGAGGGTGCAAGTGCGCAGCGATCGAGGCAGGAGACCCGCGCGGCACAACTGGTGTCCGAGGCGCACGCGGTGCGCTCGGCGCCACAGGCCCCCCGAACACAGGTGTCGCAGGCGCTGCCGCCGAACACCGGCGCGGCATCGGCCCCCGCATCGGCCGCTCCCTCCGGGGCTACGGAGCTGGACCCACACGCGAGCCCCCAAGCAGCAACGGGACCGAGCCAGAAGATCAACCGAAGGCAACGCATGAAGACACCCCTTGGAACGCGGCCTACTCTATCATCGAAGGCCCGTTGCGCATGCGCAGAGAGTACTTTTCCCACAAGCTCTTGGCGGCCACGCTGCTGCCGCTGGGCCTTTTTGCGGGGTGCTCCGGGGCCAGTACGCGCCCGCAACTCTTGGTGTACATCGACACCGACGCGCCCATCACGTTGCAGGCCGCGAGCGACCCCACGCTGTCCGCAGAGGCGGCCATAGACCGCGTGCGCGTGGAGCAGCTCGACGCCCGCGGGAACGTCGAGAACGCGCGGATTTTCACGGCCCCTTCGGCACTCGATTGGCCGCTGTCGTTTGGCCTCGTGACCCCTGCCCCCGTCACCCTACGCATCCGGGCCTATCGCGCGCGGGATGCGCAAGCGGCCACCAGCGCCGGGGCGCTCGACGAAGTCCCGGATCCAGCGACCACCATCGACCGCTTGGTTACCCTGACGCCACCCGGCTCCGGCATCGAGCCCGTCGTGGTGTTCCTGGCCAGCGAGTGCTTCAACGCCCCCGCGTCGCTCCTCGAACCCCGGACCACGTGCGTAGACGCCGCGCGCCAGGGGCAACCGCCAAGCGCGCACTTGAGCTACGGCACGCCTCCGGCGATTTCGCGCATTGGCACCTGGCCCGGCGCCCGGGAGACCCCTTGCAAAGGCCCCGGGGCCCCAGGACGCGTGTGCGTGCCCGGCGGCTTTTCGCGCATCGGGCAGGCTTCGAACATTGTGGTCCCCAAGGTCAGCTTCGAATTGCCGCAGGCGCCGGCACGCCCGGTGCGGGTGTCTCCTTTCTTTCTCGACCGCACCGAGTTCACCGTGGGCCGCGCACGGCCTTGGCTTGCCTCGCTCAAGGCGCTGGCACCGCTCAAGAAAGGGGGCGCCGGCAGCGGGATAGTTCAGGACTGCACGCTCACGGACACCCCCGACAGCGACCGGTTTCCGCTCAACTGCATCATGGCCGACGCCGCGCAGGAGCTTTGTGAGCGCGAGGGTGGCACGCTGCCAACAGAAGCGCAATGGAACCACGCAGCCAGCGGAAGGGGCGAGCGGCGCCTCTTCCCTTGGGGCGACGCGGTCCCCTCATGTTGCTCCGCGAGCATCAGTCGCATAAGCAGCCTTGACGAGAAACTTGCAACCTGCAAAGAAAATGGTTCCGGCCCCGGGCCCGTCGGAAGCCATCTCCCAACGCCCGAGTGTCCCCATGCCGACAGCTCCCGCGACGGCGTCTTGGACCTTGCGGGAAGCGTCGCCGAGATCCTGGCCGACATCGAAGACAGCTTCGATGGTCCGTGCTGGAGCACCCCCGGCGTGCTGATCGACCCGGTGTGCCGGCGCACGGATCTCACCGGGCGCGTCCTGCGGGGCGCTTCTTACGATGCCGGCATGCTGACCACCTTCGTGGCCGGCCGCAACGCCATCGGAACCACCAACGCGCAAGCCCGCGCCCCCAATGCAGGTTTTCGATGCGCGTACCCCGACCGCTGACGCTGGCTCTGTTTGCCGTCGGCATCGCGTGCGGCGATACGGCGCCGGCGCGAGACCAATGGCTCGTTCGCATCGAGACCGATGCCCCGGTGCCGCTGCTCGGCGACCAGCTCTTGGTCAGTGTGCTTGGCCCCGACGGCGGGCCCTATTGCAGCTCTTGCCAGCGCATCTTCTCCGTATCCAAGGCATCGGACTTTCCCATCTCCTTCGGCATCCTCCAGCAAGGGTCGGCGCCCGGGGCCGCGCCCTTGGTTCGTGCACGCTTGTTTCGCTCCCGCAACCAGCGCGCCGACGGCTTTCCTTTGCCCGAGCTCGCCATCGACAGCCTTGGCCGCCTGCCCTTGGTCCAAGGCGTCACCAAGATCACGCTCGGGCTGCCCTCGGCGTGCATTGGCGTGGCCGCCGACGAGTCTCGCGCCCTCAGCTGCAACGCGGCCGACAGACAGCTGGCGCCAGCGAAGGTTTTGCGCGACGAGACCTTCGCGACAGCCGGGACCTGGCCCGAGGGGCTCGACGAGCCCTGCCCCGAGGCGCCCCCTTCGGGCATGGTGTGCGTGCCCGGCGGGCTCTTTGCCCTTGGCGAGTCAAACGGCAACCCCTTTTTCCTCACGATCGAGGACCTCGAGAGCGGCGTCAGGCCCGAGCGGCTGGTCAGGCTGTCGCCTTTCGCCATCGACGCCACGGAGACCACGGTGGCGCAGTACGATTCGCTTGTGAGCAAAGACGCCGTTGGGCCACGCGGGCTCTTGTGCGCGGCGGAGCTGGACGCCGACCGGCCGGCCAACTGTGTATCTTTCACAGATGCAACGGCGGCCTGCGTCGCGAGGGGACTACGG
>JBIKNA010000436.1:0-6173 GCA_044358965.1 Polyangiaceae bacterium | reverse complement strand
GTCCGCGTAGTCGCCCTTGGGCGGGAGCGCAGGGCCGTCGTCGGCCCCCGTCATCTGCGAAAAGTCGCCGCCGGCGCAGAACGCTTTGCCTTCGCCGGTGATGACGACGCTGCGACAAGAGTCGTCGGCGTGCGCGTCTTCGAGGGCGTACAAGAGTTCGTTGACCATGCGTGGGCCAATGGCGTTGCGCCGCTCGGGGTTGTAGAGCGTGAACCACAGCGCGCCGTGGTCCCCGCGGCGAACCCGTAGCTTTTGGTAGCTTCGCGTGGGCGGCAACGTAGTGCTCATGCGCTGGCCCCGGCGGCCTCCGGGGCCTTGGGCTCGGGCTTGAACTGGTCGAGGGAGAGGATCTGCCGCGCCTGCTCCACCGTCGCCACTTTGCGTCCGCAGTCCCGGGTCATGCGCGCGGCCACTTCGATGAGATCGCCGTTGGAGCGGGCCATCTCGCCGTTGGGTAGGTACAGGTTGTCTTCGAGGCCGGCGCGGATGTTTCCGCCAAGGGCCAGGGCGGCGCCGATCATGCGCCAGCCGCACTTGGAGATGCCGATGACCTCCCACTCGCTGCCCGGGGGCATGAGCTTGGTTTGCAGTTGCAGGCTCTCGACCAGCGGCGGGATGCCGCCCAGCACGTTGACGATGAACGAGAACTGCAGAGGCTGCTTGAGCAAGCCCATGTCGAGCAGCGGCCACACGCCGTGCGTATGGCCCGTGTCGAAACACTCGAGCTCGGGCTTGACCCCCGCCTCGTTCATGGCGGCGATCATCTTGATGATCTTGCCGTAGGTGTTGGGGAACACCATGTCGAAGACGAAGGACTTCCGGCTCTCGGAGTACTTCGAATAGTTCATGGTGCCCATGTTGAGAGCGCCGATGTGCGGCCGAGACTCCTTGAGATACGTGCACTGCTCGGTGACATCTTCGGAGATGGTGCCCGTCGAGAAGTTCAGGAGCACCGGACAGCGCTTGGTGATCTCTTCTTTGATTTGCGCGAACACCGCCGGCGAGAACGTGGGGGTGCCGTCGTCGTTGCGGGCGTGAATGTGCACCACGCTGGCGCCGGCGTCGTAGGCGCGCTTGGCCTCCTCGGCGATCTCCACCGGCGTGTAGGGAATGCCAGCGCACTGCTTGCGATTGGCAAGCACGCCGGTGAGCGCACAGGTGATCACGCAGAGATCTGGGTCGCGGGGCGGTTGTGCCATGGTGGTTTCCTTTGGGGGTATCGCTTAGGTATCGCTTGGAGAATCGGGCTGCTCGAGATCGCGCTTCACGATGGTTTTGACCTTGCGCGACACCTTGGACAGGATGCGAAACAGCTCGGCGACTTCGTCTTTGGACAAGCTGGAGAGCGCCGAGCGAAAGACCTCCATGGGCTCGAGCGGCACGCTGCGCGCGAGCTCTTCGCCCTTTGGGGTGAGCCGAATCAGCACCACACGGCGGTCGTCTTTGGATCGCTCGCGCAGCACCAGGCCCTCGCGCTCCATGCGATCGATGATGCCGGTGACGGTGCTGTTCTGGGCCCGGATGCGCTCGGACAGCTCCGACAACGAGAGATCACCGATTTGCTCCAGGATCTTCACCACCGTGAGCTGCGGCCCGGTGAGCTGCGCGCGTTTGGCCAGCTCCTTCGTGATGCGCCGGCTCTCGGTGTACAGGTAGATGATCGTCTCCAGCACCTGGTCGACGTCTCTCTTGATGCTGGTATCGATGGGAATCACGCGGGCGATTGTCCTCGGCAATAATGTTTCGCGTGCGAAATATTGACGAACGAAAGACATTCGTCAAGCGACAACGCGCTGCGGCAACGCCCGCCGGCCTCGCCGACGATGCGCCGATGCTCCCAGCCTTCGCTATGCTGAAGGTCGATGACCTCGCTGCTGACCGCGCGCCTCGAGCTTGTGCCCATCCGGCTGGCCATCGTCGAAGCCGTCATGACCGAAGACGTCGGCCAAGTCGAAGCAGTGGTCGGCGCCAAGGTGCCGCGCGCATGGCCAGGGCGGGCCCTTGTGGAGCGTGCGTTCAGCGCGTCGCTCGAGCGCGTACGAGAGAACCCCGAGGTGCGCCTCTGGGGCGACAGGCTCATGATCACCCGCGAAGGCGAGCGGCGCATCTGCGGTAGCGTGATCTTCCACGGCCGGCCGGATCAGGACGGCATGGCCGAGGTGGGCTACGGCGTCGAAGACAGCTTCCAGGGCCAGGGCCTCGCCACCGAGGGCACGCGCATCTGCGTCGACTGGGCCCTCGAGCAGCCCGGCGTGCGCGGCTGCCGCGCCACCACGCCGCCCTGGCACAAGGCATCGATCCGCGTCCTCGAAAAGAGCGGATTTTCGTGTGTGCGCACCGAGGAACACGAGTCCCTGGGCGAGATCATGGTGTTCGAGCGCATGCGCTGAGTGCGCCGGCAGAACAGCGGGTTAACCGGTTCTTCGCGCGAGCCTTTGGCCTGTGCTATGCCCTTCGGCATGCGTCGCAGCTTGGCGTTGGCCCCCCTTCTTTGTGCCCTTGCGTTTGCCGTGTTTGGCACCCAAGGCCCTGCGCACGCCCAGCCCGGCGCCGCGGAGCCCAAAGCCGAGCCGTCGGCCGCAGCGGTCGCGCCGCCCCCGAGCTCCGCCACGGCCCCCGCGGCCCCCAGCATCACCATCCAGGGCGCCGGCGGCGCCACCCTGCGCTGCAAAGAGCAGGCGGCGCAGCCGTTTCTCATCCGCGGCAACTGGTTCAAGGGCGACCCCAAGGCCGGGCAAAAGATGCTCGCCGACGCCATCAAGTACCGCACGGAGAAGTACGGCTTCTTCCCGGGCTTTGGTCAGGCCAGCTGGAACGCGCACCCGCCGCGGTTCTACGCCGAGACCACCAACTTCATGGGGCTGCCTTTGCAGCTCAACAAGAGCGTGATCCCAGCGCTCAAGTGCGTCGAAGCTGCGCTCAACCAAAACGGCGAGGGCGCCAAGTACCACCCCAAGAGCGCCGGCGGCATTCGCTTCCAGAACACCTACAAGGGCTCCGAGGTGTCTAACCACGTGTACGGCATCGCCCTCGACATCGAGCCGCACGTGAACACTTGCTGCGGCTGCGTCAAGCCGTGGAACGAGCACCCCATGTGCAAAAAGAAGGTCGCCTCGGTGTACGAGCGCATGGCCATGCCCAAGGGTTGGGTCGAGACCTTCGAGAAGTACGGCTTCTACTGGCTCGGCCACGATGTGCTGCAAGACACCATGCACTTCGAGTTCCTGGGCGATCCCGACCAGATCACCGAGCCGGTCAAGTAACGCTTCAAGCCCAGATGGCGCCGTGGGCCTCGTCGTCTTTGGGCGAGGCATCGGCCACGTAGTAGTACGAGCCAATGGCGGCGCGGAACCGCCCCTCGGGGCACGCGAGGGGCGCCGGGTGGCCGTGAAAGTACGCATCGCCGTGATCCATCACGATGAGCCGGTCGAGCAGCGGTGCGTGCTTGGCCACGCACGCGGACTTGGCCTCGTCCCAGAGTTCGAGATCGCCGCCCCACGCGGGCTGCCAGTCGGGGCACAAGTAATAGAGCGCGGTGAGTCGGCGCGACAGGTGGCGGCCGCGGTCGCGGTTGAAGTCAGCGTGGAGCCCAAGATGGCCGCCGGGCAGCGTGAGCGAGAGGCCCGCGCCGCGAAAGTGCGGATCGGCAATGAGCCCGGTGACGCCGGTGAGGGCTTCGAGGAAATCCAGGAACGCCATGCCCAGAAGCTCGCCCAGCAAAAGGCGCAGGTCTGGGTCCACGCCCTCGAAACCTTGGCGCTGAAGCTGCCCGAGGCGCGCAGACTGCTCTTGGTAGTCTTTGCGGATCCACCCGGGGTGCGTGGGGCCGGGGAAGGCCGCGGCAAGCGCCCGGGCGCGCTCTTCGCCCAAGAAGCCATCGAAGACCGCATGCGGGTACGGCGATGCAGTCGCGTACGCCTGTCGCGCCGCCTTGCCCCGGGCAACGAGCGTTTTGCGGTCCAAGAAAAGCGGCGCCAAGTCAGCCTTCGAGGCGCGCGCGCAGCTTGGGGAACATCTCCTTGGTGAGGATCTCGTACTCCTCGGGGGTGTCGCACTCCATGAACAAGACCTCGCGACCAAAGGGCACGCTCTGCACGCGCCCAGCGAGCATCAGGCGCTGCGTGATGTCTTCGTGCTCGCTCCGTGCCTTGGCCGTGGAGTACCCGATGACCCAATCCGTGGCGGCGCGCAGAAGCGCGTGGTCTTGGGGCTCGAACAACAAGATGCCCGTGGCCTCGCCCAGCACCGACAGATGCGCCACGAGCGGCGATTGAAAGAGCCCCTTGCCGTGCACCCGGGGCAGGCCCTGTTCGTCGACGAACACCATGACCTCTTCTTGGGTGTGCCGGTAGTCGCTGCACACCAAGGTCTTGCTGCGGTCGCCTGCGGCCTGGGCCAGCAAGTCGAACAACTTGGGCTCGTAGGCGATGTCGGCGTCCATGAGCACCACACGCGACTTGCCATCGAGGATGCCATGCTCACTGTGGAAGGCGAACTGCGCCGAGTGACCACTGCCCGAAGTAGAGAGATCTTTGGTCGGGTTCAAGATCCAGTGCACGCGGGTGCTGCCGGCCACCTCGGCGATGGCATCGAGCTTGGTACCAAAGGTCTTGTCGTTGCCGACGATGTACACCTCACGCACGCCATGTTTGGCGAGGGCGCGCAGGTGAAAATCCAGGAACGTGGTGGAGCCGCCGTCGATGGGCAAGAGCGGCTTGGGCGTGCCTTGGGCGGCCTTGGAAATACGGTTGCCGAGCCCCGCGGCCAAAATCACTGCTTTTTCTATGCTGCTCATGCCTTGCTCCCTCGAAGCAACGAACGCCCAAAACCGATGCCCATGAGCACCGTGACGACACTAAACGCCAGGGTGATGGTTTGTGCCCACACCAGCTGCCCCGTCAGAATGCCCAAGGCGAACAAGGTGAACGAGTTGTCGCCCGTCATGACCGCGAGGCCGCGGAGCGCGATGCGAAAGTACTTGGGACGGGTCCGCGCCACAGACAGAACGTTGATCATGTCGGCGCTGTCCGCCGACAAGCTCTCGTCCCGGACCTTGCCCATGATCTCGTCGCGGCTGCGGGGCGAGAGCACGCGCACCTGCATGGTGTCGAACCAGTACGAAAACCGCATGAGGCCATCGGCGGTCTTGGCCTCGACGGCGCGGTGTTTGGGCCGCAGCTCGACAATGACATTGTCCGGTCCGCCACGCAGCGCCGAGCTGATCTTGCGCTTGAAGAAATCGAAGGCCCAGGCGGCGATGCCCGAAACTTCGCACGTCAGGATGCAGATGATGAGCGCCGTCCACGTGTGGATCCGGTAGGCAACGCCCACGCTGATGGCCACGAAGGACACGGCATCGCTCACCTCGTCGATGACCCGGCCATTGGCCGAGAACAGCTTTTTGCCCCGCGCGAGCACGCCATCGTAGCAATCGAGTACCGCCCGCAGCTCGGTCAGCAGATACACCAGCGGAAACAATCGGGCGGGCCCTAGGGCCACCAAGAAAGCGGCCACGATGCCGATGGCGCCGTGAAAGAAGCTGACCTGGTTGGGCGTAAACGGCAGCCGGTGCGCGACGCGGTAGAGCGCCCGGGCAAGCGGATACCGAACGTACTTGTTGGGCGGATCGGTGAGCCCTTCGAGCAGCGCGTCCACCTCCGTCGGAGGCATGGACACACGAGCCCGGGGCTCCACCGAACCGGCCGGCTCAGCCGCGGAGGATGCTTCGGATACGAGCTGTGAGCCGCTCGACATCGGGTTGTCCAAGGTCCCCCATCACTGCGATACGGAAGATGCTACCGCGGAAGTCCCCCTGCCCCGCGTAGATGATGAACCCTGCGGCCTTGAGTTCGTCGTGCAGGCGGTCGTAGGAGACACCAGCCGGGAGCTTGAACGAAGTGAGGGTGGACGAGTGCACCCCATCGCCCTCGATGAGGAGCGACACCCCCATGGCGCCGAGGTCTTCGGTGACCTTGCGCGTGAGGGATTGGTAGTGCGCGATGCGCGCCTCGACGCCGCCCTGGTCGGACAGCTCGTCGAGGGCCACGGAGAGCGCAAACATGACGTGCGTGGCCTGCGTGAACGGAGAGAAGCCCGTGCGCTGCTCTTTTTCGTAGCGGAACAAGTCGAGATACACGCTGGTGGCGCCGGTGCTGCGGCTCTCGAAGACCTGT
>JBIKNA010000089.1:0-20275 GCA_044358965.1 Polyangiaceae bacterium | reverse complement strand
AGCGTGTCGCCTCGAAGCACGTCGGGCCGTCACCCTGGCCCAGGGGAGTCCCAGCCGGGGCGCCCTCGAGATCATGCATGCGGCCACGCCGAGCAACTCGAACCTTCGGCTTTTGCGCGCGGCGGCCGAGCTGCCCGCAGACATAGATGGCGTGCTGATCACGGGTGACTTGACGGACAACGGCGACGGTTACGAGGTGGTGCTGTCCGCCTTCGAACGCTTCCAACGGCACAAAATGCTGTTCTCGGTGCCGGGCAATCACGACAAGTATCTGTTCCCGCTACGGGGCAGCACCAGGCCGCCGCCCACCCACGAGAGCAAGGCCATGGCCTTTGGCGCTTTTGCCGCAGCGTGTGATCTTGCTCTCGAGCCTTGCGGCGCCTGGGCGCGCTCCCTGCCCGAGCACGACGTCATGCTCATTGGGCTTGATTCCTGTGCGCGGAAGCAGCGAGCTTTCTACCGGCACAACGGTGCGGTGGGCCCAGAGCAGCTCGCCTTCTTGCGGGATTTGTCCGCAACCCCCTCGTTCAAAGCCGCGCGCCATCGCATCGTGATGTTGCACCACCACGTGGTGCCGTTGCCCCAAGGGGTGGGCCGCAAGGCGCCTTCAGAGATCGGCATGCGCCTCGATGACTCTCGCGCTGCCGCCGAGGCCTTCGACGCCGCTGGCATCACCTTGGTGCTGCACGGGCATCGCCACGTGAGTGAACAACGGCAGCCCGCCGGGGCCAACTTCACGATCCTGGCGGCCCCGTCGTTTACCCTCGGCTGCAAGAGCGGCGATGGGCCGTCGTACTGGCGCATCGAGCTCGGCGCACGCATGCACATCAAGCGTGTGCGCCTGGGCGACGGCGCCGTGCTCCACGATGACGGCGAACCCGAGGCCGGCACCGAAGACGCCGAGGGCTTGTAGGCCGACCTCTCAGGCGTTGGTCATTGGTCCGCGGCGTCGCTCTGGGCGTCGGCGGGCACGGTGGCTCCGGCGTCGGTCTCGACGGGCACAAGGAACGCGCACGCCGGGTCTTTCTCAGGATTTTTGACGATGTCGCAGCTGCCGGTGCGGATGGCATCCATGCAGGCCTTCAGCTGCACTTGGGACGGTTCGACGCGGCTGACGAGACCGTGCAGACAGGCGTCGCGGTAGTAGCTGACGCAGCCCTCGATGGGACGGTTGGCGCGGTGTTTGGGGACCCCAAGGTCGATGTTGCAGGCAGCCGCTTGCTCGCAGCGCAGGCTCTCGATGTCGCGGCAGGCCTCCACGCCCACGGCGTCGGTGCCGCACGCTGCGGTGAGCGCGAAGATGCCGAGACCCAGGGCAACGGCCGCGGACAGAGCGGAAATGCGCATGCCATGGCCATAGCGGAGTCGCCAAGGGTTGGGCCAGTTTCTTGCGCATCGGGCACCCAAGTGGCCACTCAATCGGCCCGAGTGGGGCGCCGATTGCTCCGGCGGGTGCGCCTCGAAGGGCTCGGGCATTGTCGAAATCTGGGAGTCCCGCCCGGGCCGTGGCAAGGCTCGTCCCATGGACGCTCTCATTTTGGCTGCAGGGCTTGGCACCAGGCTTTCGCCCATCACTGACGTTCTGCCCAAAGCTCTTGTGCCCGTCGGCGACAAGGCCGTTGCCGAGCACGCGCTCGCTGCCGTGCAGAGGCACGCCCATACCGTTGTGCTGAACGCCCACCATCACCGAAAGTCCGTGGAGGCGTTCTGTGAAAAGCAGGGGCTACTGTGCTCGTCGGAGACGGCGCTACTGGGCACCGCCGGGGGCTTGGCCCGAGCCAGGACCACGCTCGGACGCAACGATGACGTGCTCGTGTACAACGCAGATATGTGGGCCCCGGATATCGACCTCGGCCCTTTGCTCGCACGTTTTGCGGCGTCCGAAGCGGCGCAGGGGGCGCTGTTGTATCGGCCCGCGGGGCCCGGCGAGGGCAACATAGGTGTAAACCCCGACGGCCGCGTGGTTCGGCTTCGTCAAGAACGCTTCGGGCCGGAACGCCAAGGAGGCTTTTTCCTTGGGATTCACGTCGTCGCGGGTACGGCGGTGCTGCCGGCCATGGGATGCCTGGTGGGGGACGTGTATCTGCCGCTCTTGCGGGCGGGGGCGACCCTGGTCGCCGAGCCGTACGGTGGGGATGTGTTCGACATCGGGACCCCCACAGCGCTATTGGACGCGAACGTGTTCTGGTTGCGACGCCGTGGCATCGAGCGCTGGACTGCGGAAGGGGCGCAGGTGCATCCGGACGTGCGCTGGAGCGTCGTGCACGATGGCGCGAATGTTCGCGCGAAAGGCACCAGGCTCCTTGTGGGGCCCGGGGCCCAGGTGAGCGAGCCCTTGGATGACGCAGTGGTGTTCGAGGGCAGAGTAGCGCGAGGCTAAAAATGGCGAACTGCCTCTTGGCCGCCCATGCGTGAGGGGCCGTGCCGGCTCGGCTCGGCTCGGCGCGGGCCTTAGGGGACGAGGCTCTCGATAACGGGGCTTCCGCCGCCGACGATGGCGAGGGCCCCGGTGGGCAAAGGCGTGGCCGTAGCGCGGTTGCGGGGTATGCGAAGGGGGAGCTCGGTGCTGGCGGTAGCACGAGCCTCGAAGACACGGGTGTTGCCGCTGGGTTCATGGCCGACCACCCATGCGCGGTCCGCGATGGTGCGGAACGAGAATGCCTGGGCGCTGGTGAGAGCGATGGGGATGCCGGCCCAGACCTCGGGGGCGCAGGTGGTGGTGCAAGCCAGATCGAACACGCGGGGGCCCGGAGCGACGAACAGCTTGCCCGTGCCAAGGGGCGCTGCGCCAAGGCCCGCGTCGGGCACCGCCGCGAACGGCAGCGGAGCCCCAAGCACGGAGTCCGTGGCAACCACCTCGAGACCTGCGCCCGTGGCGCTTCCGCCCACCACGATGAGACCGCGGCCTTCGACCCACGTGGCGCCCGCCCCGAGACGCGCCACAGAGAGGGTGCCCCAGGTGAGCGCCCCGGATTGCACGCGCAAGAAGCGGTTGGACGGCGTCCCGGTGCGGCGGGTGGCGCCGACGACGTAGGCCGAGCCGTCGGGGGCGTAGATGGTTTGCCCCCCGGCAACTTCTGCAAATGAACCGCCGTCGGGGGCGCGCACCACGCTGGTTGCTGCCGTGCTCAGGTCCAACGAAGAGGCGCCGTCCGACGCGATCAGCAGCAAGGCGCTCGAGACGATGGCCAAGGACTCGGGCGCACGGGGAAGGGGAGGCACTTGCTGCGCCGGCGCCGCCAGCGCGAGCAAATCGTAGTAGCGCCCGTCTGTGCGTCCGGTGCCCGCCGCAAACAGGTAGCGGCCAAAGGCCAGATCGACCTGCGGGGCCGGGCGATCGTCGAAGCTGCCGGGCATACGCGCGAGCTCTTGGGTGCGCTGGATGAACACCGGCAGGTTCCGTTGGTCGAGGCTCCCGACGGTGACGCCAAGGGTTGCTCCGCGTACCACCGTCGAGCCGTCCTGCGCCGTGCCCGTCACCACGATGGACCCGCCAAGGGCGCCGTCGAGGGCCCCCAAATCGATGTTGGCGCTTGGTGCACCGGCGAACAGCGTGGCCTTGTCGCCGGAGTCGGGGACCAGATCGACCACGAGGCGGGTGACCGCGGGCGTGCGGGAGATGACCTGTGTCTCTGCGCCGGTGACGAGCTCGATGCTACCGGAGCGTTCGGTGCTGCAGGCGCTTGCGAGGGCGAGTGCGGCGGTCGGAAAGAGTGAGCCACGGCGCATGTTCACGTGCTTCGCTAGCACACTCCCTGCGCAAAAGTTGGCCCCGGCGTCGGCCTACGGGTACGAGCAATGTACGTCAGCGCTTGGGGTCGCCCCACATCGGGAGGCCGCGCCGGAGGCCCAATATGCCCAGTGGTTCCGTTCGAAATCTCGAGCAGATTCAGGAAAACGACGGCGAAGCGAAGCTCTCCAAAGGAGCGACCATCGGGCTTCTTTCGCTCGGTGGGGCCTGCCTCGTGTTCGCCGTATTGGCGTTCGGCGGAAAGCGCGAGGCCAAAGACACCAAGAAGGTCGACCCGTTGGGCGAGCTCGTGCAAGCCCATGGCAAGGCCGGCGCCCGCGGTGCCAAGCCCCAGGATTTGTCTCCGCACGACGTCACCTTCCCGGGCATCCTGAGCGACGATAGTTCACCGACCACGGCGCTCGCCGCGGTTAAGACCCAAGGGTCCGCAACTGCTGTTTCGGCGGCGACTCCGCCCGTTGCCGGTGACCGGCTTCCGGTGGTTCCGCTTCCGGCGCAAAACGTGCTCGAGGCGACGCCCATCGTGACGCGGCCGCGGGACGCGCTGACCCGCGCAGCAACCGAAGGCGCGCAGCTGACGCCGGCGTCCATCGTGTCGAACGATGACAAGACGGGCGGCGACGCAAAGGCCGACAAGGCCGACAAGGCCGACAAGCCGGCCATGTCCCCGGCCGGCCGCGAGGGCGGGTATCAGCTTCAAGTGAGCTCGTTCCGCACGCAGGCCGAGGCCGATCAGTTCGCGACACAGCTCCGCGCCCGCACGCACAAGGCCTACGTGGTCGAGGCCCATGTGCCTGGCCGTGGCACCTGGTACCGCGTGCGCATTGGTCCCTTTACCTCGCACCACGCCGCGGCGCAGTACCGCAGCGGCTTCGAGGGCCGTGAGCACGTGGTGCCCTTCATCGTGCCGCCCACACAGAAGTAGACTGCGGTCGCGGTCAGGGTTGCAGCGAGCGCGCGTTGCCGACAAGGTCGGGCGCGCGCTATGTTGCGTTTGTGAACACGCCGCTCTGGCCCGTTTTGGTGGTGGTGGCGGCGCTGTGTCCGATGCTGGTGACCGCCCTGGTGCGTGCGCTGCACGGGGCGAAAGTCGAGGCCACGCGCAAAGCGCTCGCGGACATCGGGCCGGCCCCGCCGCCGGGTTCCGGTGGAGACGGCGCCGGGGCGTAAGGTCATGTCGCACGTTGGCGCCTTGTCCGCCGAGCGTGCCGTTCCCATGATGGTCTGTCAGACTGAGTATGTGTTCGGCTGGGTCGGAACGACCGAGGCAGCGCTAGTTGCTCCTTGGTTCCCTTCTTGCCCGGCCGAATGAGGAGAGAGCATGGCGCGACTGTTCGGCATGATGGGGAATCGAGGGGACCTGGCAGCCCGGGTCTTGGCCCACGAGGCGCCCGCGCTTCGCGTGAAGTCCACCGGCACGGCCCTGGGCTGGGGCGTCGGCTTTTACCAAGGCGGCGAGGTTCTCATGCGCCGCCGTCCCATCGACGAGCAGGCGGAAATCGACATCACCAAGGTGGTGGGAGACATCCGCGCGGACCTCTTGGTGGGCCACGTACGGTCGCCCTCGGTGGGGTCGCTACGCACCGAGAACACGCATCCCTTCCGCTATCGACAGTGGCTCTTCGCGCAGACCGGAACCACCAACGGGTTCCATGCGCTAAGGGAGCGCATGGCCGAGAGCGTGCCCCCGTTCCTTCGCTCGGGCATTCGTGGCGAAACGGATTCCGAGATCATTTTCCACCTGTTCTTGTCGTTCTTGCACGACCAGGGCCTCCTCTCGCAGGCCCAGGTCGATCCGTCGGCCGTGAGTTCTGCCTTGCGCGGATGCCTTGCACTTGTCGACAGCATGGTGGCCGAGGTGGGGGAGCAGCCCTCGGCAACCAACATGATGATCTCGGACGGCGAGTTCATCTATGCGCTGCACCGCGGCCGGCGCATGGCCCACTGCACGTTCCAGGGCCGCGCCGACGCGGACGCCCTCATCGGCGACGATTTGCAACTCCGACGAAGAACGCCGGACCCGTCGGGCCTCCATGTGGTCTTGTTGGCCTGCGACTTCGACGACGACGCCAAGGTCACAGCCGTTGGTTCGCGCTGGAAACCCCTCGCCGAACATGCCATCGTCACCTTGTCCCGTGGTGCCGCGCCAAAGATCGAACCGCTCTAGGGGGTGTCCCCATATTCGCGAAGCGAATCCCCGTATGCGTGCCCGTGCCCGATCTCGGGTAGCCCGCTCCGGAAAGATGGGCGGTCGCTTGCCCCCGACGGACCTACGGGACCACATGGCGCACAATCGAGTTTGTTCGGGCACGGGCACGGGCACGCTTACGGGGAAGACAAGTATAGGGACAGGCCCAGGCCCTGGTCCCTCGAGCCGGCGGCACTCACCGCCCGCGGCGGTCTCGGCTGTCATCGCGTTGCTCTGCTTTGCCGCGTTCACCTCGGCCTGCGGAGGGGCCAAGCTCGAAACGGCATCGGCGTTGCCGACCACACCGCGCAGCCCCGACGGTGTGCTCGTCGAGCCTGCAACGACCCTGCCCGTGCCTCGGGATACCTCGGATGCCGACCGCGTCGTGATGCTGCGCCCGGAGTTGTCCGAGGCCGAGGTTCGGGCATTGCTCGAGGGCTTCTTTGCCGCACTCGAAGCCGAGAGCCTCGATGCCCTCGGGCAGTTGTGTGCGCCCGATGCGCGGGTCATCGACCAAGGTGGCGGCGCGCGGATCATCGACCTGTTTCGCACGAGGTTCCGGCAGTACGACTTCCACTCGCTCGTCGGCGTCGAGTTCTGGGACCCGCGGCAGGTGCGGGTAGAGCGCGTGTCGATGGACAGCCAGTCTGTGCCCTTAGCCCTGCGCGGCGATGCGCGCATCGTGGTGCCGGTGCACGTGAGCGTGTTGCCGGCGCCCATGCTGCCCGCGCAAGTGACGCTCGTGATCCGCCGCGGGGAGCAGGGGATGCGCGTCGTCGGCTACGGCGAGCGGAACTAACGAGCCGAACGTCAGGCCGCAGCGGAGGCGACGTCAGTCGCGATAGGCATCGAGATCGATGCCATAGCGCTTGAGCCAGCGATGGATCTGCATGCGCTCTTTGCCAAGCTCGCGGCCGATGGCGGCCACGTTGCCCTTGTGACGCTCGAGCAGCAGGCGGAGTTCGGCCTCGGTGGGGGCGGCCCGTCGGGAGGCATCTGCATCGCTTGCGGGGGCAGCGCTGGCCGGCGGCCCTTGGGACGGCACGTTGCTCGGGCGCTGGGCCTGCCGCACGGAACGGTCTCCGTAGCCTGCCATGTTGGCGGTGATGGCGTCGGGGAGGTGCTGCGTGTCGATGACATCGCCGCGCGTCAGGGCGACGGCGCGCTTGATGCAGCTCTCGAGCTCGCGGACGTTGAATGGCCAGTCGTAGTGCAACATGGCCACGGCAAACGAGAAGGTGAACCGAAGGGCCCCATGGCCGTAGCGGGCGCCGAAGTGCACTGCCAGTTGGTAGAGGTCTTCTTTGCGCTCCCGCAGCGGCGGGAGCCGCACGGTGTGTTCGTTGAGGCGCGCAAACAGGTCTCCGCGAAAACGGCCGTCGCGCACGGCTTCGTATAGGTTTCGGTGCGTGGCGCAGACCACCCGCAGGTCGACGCGTTCGGGGGTCGTGGCGCCGAGGGGGAACACCTCGCGCGATTGCAGGACCCGCAGCAGTTTGGCTTGCGCTTCGAGGGGCATATCGCCGATTTCGTCGAGAAATAGGGTGCCGCCATCGGCCAACTTGACCAGGCCGGGCTTGTCGCGATCGGCGCCGGAGAATGCCCCGCGCCGGTAGCCAAAGAGCTCACTTTCGAGCAGTGAAGCCGGAATGGCCGCGCAGTTGATGGCCTGCAGCGCCCCTTTGCGCTGAGACAACCGGTGCAATGCTCGGGCGACGACCTCTTTGCCCGTGCCGGTCTCGCCGAGCACCACACACGACAGCTCCGTGGGGCCGAGGCGCTCGAGTTCCGTCGCGATCTGCGTCATTTGGGCGCCGCCCACGAGATCCGTGGCCGCAGGTTGCCCGGGCGCACGAGCGCCATCGAGTCGGTGATCGACGTAGCGCTCCGCGCCCTCGGGCACGAACTTGAAGATCGCGTCGCCGATACGAAGCTCCATGTTGGCTTCGAGCTCGACCTCGGTAATGAACTGGCCGCGAACCATCGTGCCGTTGCGGCTCCCAAGGTCCAGCAGTCGGTAGGTGCCCTCGGGGGTCCTGCGAATGCGCGCGTGCTCCCGGCTGACGGCCTGCTCGGGGATGGGGACATCGCAGGTGAGTTCCCGGCCCAGCGTGATCACGTCGGAAGTGAAGGGGAACGCCGAGGGGAGCTGATGAAAGTTTGGGGCGTAGAGCAGCACCAGGCCCGCACGCGTTGGGGCGGCGCGGTCGCCAATGACGGCGTTCCCCTGGGCCTGTCCGTCGTCTTGGTAGGAAGACGACACACCGGTGTGATGCTTGTTGCTCACGCTACCGGCCATGATACGCGCCCTGGCCCAGGACGCTTCCCTTGATCGCACGGGGGCGAGGACCGCTTTTTTTGCCGGTTACGGGGCCGGGGGGCGCATCGGAAGGCCAAGCTTGGTGCAGACGGCGTCTAGGGCGGCGTCGGCGGCCGTCAGCAGGGCATCGCGGCCGTCGTCGTTGCGGACCACCAGGTCTGCCGCTGCCAGCTTTTGCGCCAGGGGCATCTGGGCCGAGAGGCGCGCCCGGGCTTCGGCTTGGGTCACTCCGTCGCGTCCGCAAAGTCGCTCGATTTGAGTGGCCTCGGAGACCGCGACGACCACCAGGGGGCGGAAGGCGTCGGCGAGACCGTTCTCGACCAAGAGGGCGGCCTCGTAACACGCCAAGTCACGGCCTGCCGCGCGGTGCCCTTCGAGCGCATCTTGGGTGGCGAGGGCTATGCGCGGGTGCAAGATCGCGTTGAGGCGCGCGCGGTCGTCGGCCCGGTCGAAGATGCGCGCCGCAAGCGCCTTTCGGTCGAGGGTTCCGTCTGCGCAAAGTACGCTGGGACCAAAGGCATCGGTGACCTCACGTAGACCGTCGGTGCCGGGGAGGACCACCTGCCGGGCGACCCGGTCGGCATCGACCACGGCGAGGCCCCGCGCAAGGAACCTTGCCGCGACGGAGCTCTTGCCCGAGGCGATGCCTCCCGTCAGACCGAAGACCAGCACGCTGCAGATTTGTACGCCAGATTGGGCATTGGCCGCACAAAAAGACGAACGCGTGGTCCGCCGGTGAAGGCGTGACCACGCGTAAGGGGTCTGAGTAGCTTGGCTTAGTTGCCGCCGTCTTGGGACTGGTTGCCGCTGTCGGTGCCCGCGTCCGCGGCCGGTTTGCACTGGTCCGTGGACGTGCTGGGGGTGACGCCAGCGACGTCCTTGACGGGGCCGATCTCGGCGCCGTTGAAGCCAATGCCAACCGAGATGGCGTCGCAGGTGGGACCCGCCGCGTTGGTGCCATCGGAGGTGATGTCCGCCGCCTGGCGGATGAGGTTCAGCACGTCTTGGAGGGCCTTCTCATCGCAGAACTGCGACGTGAAGTTGTTGATGACCTTGCGGAGCTCGGTCACGAGCTCTTCGTTGGTGATGATGCCGGCGATGGTGCCGTTTTTGGCGCTCGTGCCGTCGACCTGCATGGACACCACGGCCTTGCGGATGTTGAGCGAGATGGCCTGGCCTGCCACAACGACGTTGATCTTGATGTTGTCGGCGCGGGCCACGAAGAGGCCGTCGACGATGTACGCGTCGCTGAGCTTGACGATGCCGCCGCTCTCGACGGTGCCCGAGGCCGTGGACTCTTTGAGCACCGGCCAGTTGTCCGACGTGGTGAACGTGGGCTTCTTGCCCTTGTTCGCATCGATGCTGTCGAAGGCGCCGCCAGCAAAGATCTGACCCGAGAGGCCAGTGTTGGTCTGCTTGGCGGTGCCATCGAGGCCCGTGACCTCGACGACGACGGTGAAGGTGCCGTCGGCGATGGCGGTGGCGACGGTCTTGCTGGCGTCCGTCTGGACGCCGCTGATGATGGCCATGATGTTCTGGCCGAAGGAGTTGTCGATGCCCTTGTCGCCGTCGGTCTGAATGACGGCAGGCGCACCCGTGACGCGCTTGCATACGTCCGCGGACTTCGAGTCGGTGACCTTGCCATCGAGGTTATAGCCGTAGCTCTTCCACGCGGTGCCGCTGTTCGCGCCCTCGCGGGTGGCGTCGCCCAGGTGGATCTGGCTGAGCGCGAAGGTGCGCTTGGTGGTGGACGTGGTGGCCGGGGCCGAGGGCTTGGCCGGCGGGGCGGCGCTGCCGCTCGAAGTGCCAGTGGTTGTGGTCGCAGAGTCGGAGCAACCCTGCGCCGCGAATCCGAGACCAAGGCTCGCGCAGAACGCGAGAGCGGTGCATGCCTTCCAAAGCTTCATGTGATGGTTCCTTTTCGAGTCTCGTCCGCAAGGGCGGGCCAAAGAATTTGGGAGCGGCGGACTGTACGCCCGGGGTGACCCTCTCGCAAGGCGATGCGCGGGCAAATGGCCTCATTTGGCGCGATGGGCCAGGTGCCGTCTGACGCGCTGCGTCGGTTCGAATGGGGCCCTTGCCTGTGGTAGTCGTTGCCCCGTGGCGCTGCTCCTTCGGCAAGTCGACGATGGGCCCCGGCCGTGCAGCTATCTGCCGGCGGAGCAAGCGAACCTGCGCCATATGCTCATGAAGGGCATCACCCCCGAGGACTACGACCACTTGATGGAGCGTGGCTACCGGCGCTTCGGCATCGACTACTTTCGTCCTTTGTGCAGCGCCTGCAGCCAGTGCCTGCCGTCGCGCATCCCCGTACGCTCGTTTCGGCCCAGTCGAAGCCAGCGTCGCGCCAAGGCCCAATGCGCCCGGTTTCGACACGAGGTTGCGGCGCCCCGTGTCGATGACGCCCGCCTGTCGCTGCATGCGCGGTGGCACGCCACACGAGAGAGTGCCCGCGGCTGGGAGCCCACGGGCTTCGACGAGACCTCGTACGCGAGGGAGCTTGCGTACCCGCACCCCTGGGCGCGGGAACTCTCGTTCTGGGATGGCGATACGCTGATGGCCGTGGGGCTCTTCGACGAAACGCCCCGGGCACTGTCTGCGGTGTACTTCTTCTACGATCCGGCCATTGCGCCCCTGTCGCCGGGGGTCGCCAACGTGATCGCGCTGACGGACCGCGCGAGCGCCCTCGGGCTACCGCACGTCTACCTGGGTTATCGGGTCGATGCGTGCCCGTCGCTCGCGTACAAAGCGCGGTTTATGCCCCAAGAAACCTTGGTCGGATGGCCGGCCCTCGACGAGGCACCCGTGTGGCGTGCGGCCTTGGGTAAAGACCGGTAGAGTTCGCCCCGCGATGGCCGACGGTGACTCCTCATTCGTGCACCTGCATGTGCATACCCAGTACTCGATGCTGGACTCCACGCTGAAGGTCAAAGACCTGGTCAAGCGCGTGGCCAAGCTCGGCATGAAGGCCACCGCCGTCACCGACCACGGCAACATGTTCGGTGCCATCTCGTTCTACAAGGCGGCCAAAGACGCCCAGGTGCAGGCCATATTGGGCTCGGAGATCGAGATCGCGCGCACGGGGCACGGCCTGCACCTGCCGCTGCTCGCCGCGTCCGAAGAGGGTTACAAGAATCTTGTCTGGCTCGTGTCTCGCGGGCACGTCAGCCCCGCGGCCGATGGGCCTGCAGGCGCGCCCACCATCACCATGGAAGACCTCGAGGGGCGCACCAAAGGCCTCATCGCCCTGACGGGGTGCATGGGCGGTGTCGTGGCCCAGCGGGTGCTCGAAGAGGGCGTCGAGGCCGGCACCACCATGATCGAGCGCCTCCGGGGCTTGTTCGAGCCCGGGAACCTGTACGTGGAGCTGCAAGATCACGGGCTGCCGGAGCAGCCGGTGCTCAATGGCATCTTGGTCGACCTGGCCAAGCGCATGTCGCTGCCCCTGGTGGCCACCAACGATGTGCACTTCGGGGCCCGCGAAGACGCCGAGGCGCAGCTCTATCTGTCGTGCATCAAGGCCGGACGCACCTACGAAGAGGCCAAAGAGCGGCACCACGGCTCCAGTGAGATGTACCTGAAGAGCGCGGCGGAGATGACCCAGCTGTTCCGGCACCATCCCGAGGCCATCGCCGCCACGCTCGAGATCGCCGAGCGCACCAAGGTCAAGCTCAAGCTTGGTGAGCCCATGCTCCCCAGCTTTCCGGTGCCCGAAGGCCACACGGCCGAGTCGTACTTCCGACTCGTGGCCAAAGAGGGCCTCCACTCGCGCTTCGCCGAGTTCGAGCGCGTTGGCAAGAAGGTCGATCGCGAGGCCTACGAAAAGCGCCTCGCCATGGAGCTCGACGTCATCTGCTCCATGAAGTTCCCGGGGTACTTCCTCATCGTTTGGGACTTCATTCGCTACGGAAAAGAGAATGGCGTGCCCGTGGGGCCCGGCCGTGGATCCGGCGCCGGCAGCATCGTTGCGTACTCCATGCGCATCACGGACTTGGACCCCATTCCCTACAACTTGCTGTTCGAGCGGTTCTTGAACCCCGAGCGCGTCAGCATGCCCGACTTCGACGTCGACTTCTGCATGGACCGTCGGGATCAGGTCATCCAGTACGTGCAGCGCAAGTACGGCGAGACCAGCGTGGGGCAGATCGCCACGTTCGCCGAGCTCAAGGCCAAGAGCGTCATCAAAGACGTGGCCCGGGCCATGAGCGTGACGCCGCTCGAAGCGCAGGCTCTTGCCAGCCTGATTCCGAGCAAGACACCCGCCGAGACCTACACCGTGGCGGAGAGCTTGGAGATCGAGCCCAAGCTCAAGGCACGCTTCGAGACGGAGCCCAAGACCCGGGAGCTGTTGACGCAGGCGCAGAAGCTCGAAGGGCTGACGCGTCACGCTGGCAAACATGCCGCCGGCATCGTCATCAGCGAAGGCCCCTTGTGGGACCACGTGCCGGTCTTCAAGGACGCCAAGACCGACGCGCTGGTGACGCAATACTACAAAGACGACGTCGAGCAGGCCGGGCTCGTCAAGTTCGACTTTCTCGGCCTCAAGACCCTCACGGTCATCGACATCGCCGAGCGGCTCATCAACGCCCGACCCGATGTGCTCAAGAAGGGCGAGAAGTTCAACGTGGGCGCGTTGCCGTTGGACGACAAGCTCACCTATCAACTCATGGGTTCCGGCGAGACGAAGGGCGTGTTCCAGCTCGAGTCCACCGGCATGCAGCAGCTGTTCAAGGACCTGCGTGCAGACTGCTTCGAAGACGTCGTTGCCGCCGTGGCGCTGTACCGACCGGGGCCTCTGGGCTCGGGCATGGTCAGCGACTTCGTCAACCGCAAGCACGGTCGCGCGCCCATCGCCAAGATGCACGATCTGGTGGACCACCTGCTGGCGCCAACCTACGGCGTCATCGTCTACCAAGAGCAAGTCATGCAAGTGGCGCAGTCCCTGGCGGGCTACACGCTGGGCGGCGCCGACTTGCTCCGCCGCGCCATGGGCAAAAAGAAGCCCGAAGAGATGGCCAAGCAGAAGGACCTCTTCGTGGGCGGCGCCGTGGCCAAGGGGGTGGTTCAGGCCGAGGCCGAGCACATCTTCGGGTTGCTCGAGTACTTCGCCGGTTACGGCTTCAACAAGAGCCACTCGGCGGCATACGCGCTCATCACGTACCAAACGGCGTACCTGAAGGCGCACTATCCGGTGGAACTCCTGTGCGCGATCCTGACCAGCGACAAAGATCGCATCGAGAAGGTGGTGCGGACCATCGCCGACGCCAAGAGCATGGGCGTCACCGTGCTCCCGCCGGACATCAACGAGAGCGATCTCGACTTCAAGGTGGTGTACACGCACCCCGAGGGCAATCGCCGCGTGGCCCGCGGTGAACGCGTCAAAGATACGCTCGGCCCGCAGATTCGCTTTGGCCTTGGTGCCGTGCGCGGTCTCGGCGGCGCTGCACTGGACGCGTTGCTGGAGGCCCGCAAAGAGGGCGGGCCGTTTGCCGACCTCTTCGACTTTGCGGCCCGCGTCGATGCCAAGCGCCTGAACAAGGCCGTGTTCGAAGCGCTGGTGCAGTGCGGCGCCTTCGACCAGACCCTCAAAAAGCGTGGCGTCACCCGGGCGTCAGCGTTTGCCTCGATCGACACGGCGCTCGAGCGCTCTCGCGCGGCCAGCCGCGACCGCGAGCGTGGACAGACCAACCTCTTTGGTCTGTTCGATGCCGCGCCGGCTAGCGATAGCGGGAGCAGCGCGCAAAATAGCGAATATGCCGTCACCACGCCGTGGGACACCCGCGAGCTCTTGGTGCGCGAGCGGCAGGCGCTCGGGTTCTATGTCTCGGGGCACCCCCTCGAGCGCTACCTCAAGGGAGGAAGCGTGCTCGGGCGCTTGCAGCTCGACACCACCTCGCAGCTCGCGGCCAAAGACGATTGGGCGGTGGTGCGCATTGCTGGCGCCGTGGAAGGCTATCGCGAGCGCATCTTCAAGGACGGAGGCGGCAAGATCGCCTTCTTCGATCTCGAAGACCTCACGGGCCGCGCCACGGTCAAAGTGCGCGGCAAACAAATCGATGCCTTTGCGCAGGTGCTCACCAGCGGCGAGCCCGTATTGGTTACCGGCAAGGTGAGCTTTCCGCGCCGGGACGACGACGCTCCAGAAGAAGACGATGGCCCCCGGGAGCCCACGCTCTTTCTCAACGAGGCGATCCCGCTGCTCGATGCCGTGAAGGCCGATACCAAACAGCTCTTCGTGCGGGTGCCCCAGCAGTTGGCCTCCGAGGCGCATCTGCGACGCATGGCCGAGCTCTTTGCACAGGCCCGGGGCGATTGCCCGGTGGCCCTGCAAATCGAGCTCAAGAACGGCACCTTGGCGCACATCGCGGCCGGCAAGCGTGTGCGCGTCGAGGTCGGGGATCTGGTGCTCGCGGGTCTGGAGCGGATCTTCGGCAGCCAGATCGCCGAGCTCCGCTGAATCACGAAGCATACCGCGCGCGACGGCGCAAAGACGCTTGGCTTCTCGCCTTGCTAGGGCTTGGGGAGTTTGTCGGCCAGCGGTAGCGCCAGTACGCGGTCGTCTTCGTGTTTGAGCAGCAGCGAGAGCGTGTCGGCTGCCAGCGCAGGGGTCAACGCCGAGGCCCCGAGCAGCATCAAGGCCCGCGCCCAATCGAGCGTCTCGGCAATGCTCGGAGGCTTCTGCAGCGACAGGGTTCGCAGGCTGGCCACGAACTCCGTGAGCTGCCTGGCCAGATCTTGCGCGAGCCCCGGCACCCGAAGCTCGAGGATCTTTTGTTCTCGGGACGGGGGAGGGTAGTCGATGAACAGATGCAGGCACCGTCGGCGCAGCGCATCGGACATATCGCGGGTGCCGTTGGTGGTGAGGATGACCAAGGGCGGATACTCGGCGCGCAGGGTGCCAAGCTCCGGGATGGTGACCTGGTTCTCTGCCAACATCTCCAGCAGGAACGCCTCGAACTCTGGGTCCGCGCGGTCTACTTCATCGATGAGCAAGACCACCGGGACCGGGCTTCGCACCGCCGCGAGCAAAGGTCGCTGCACCAAGAACGACTCGTCGAAGAACGCCCCGGCCTCGCTCGCGAGCTGACGGACGGCGTCGGCGAGGCTCTCTTTGCGGCTGGTGCGCTCGTAGGCGGCGTCGCGCAGAAGCTCCGCGAACAGAATTTGCTTCGTGTAGTCCCACTCGTACAGGGCCTTGCTCTCGTCGAGGCCCTCGTAACACTGCAGGCGCACCATGGGGCGTCCGAGGGTCTCGGACAGCGCCCGGGCCAAGTCTGTTTTGCCGACGCCCGGCGGGCCCTCGATAAGTAAGGGCTTCAACATGCGCAGCGCGAGCCAGGCCGAAAGGGCCGTTCGGTCGTCGGCCAGGTAGCTCGCCCCCAGGGCTTTTTGCAGGTCTTGCGCGGACATAAAGGCCCGGGCCGCGGTGGACGGCATGGTGGGCGGCCCCTGGACCTTCGGCTCCGGCGCCGTGGGTGGGGAATGACTTTCGGGGTGTTTTGAGCCGCGCACGACCCCATGGATATCGCCTTCGGGGCCGCTTTGTCGAGGAGTGGCGCGGATCTCGCTCACCCTGGTATCGTGGTGCCTAGATGTCGGATCGAGAGAGTGCCCTGCGCGTGGATTCCACGGGCACCGTGCATCCAGTAGGGCGCGCGGCGAGCCAGCAGTTGCGCGCGCGCGCCGGAGAATTTGATTTCGTCCCGAGCCCGCCCGAACTGGTGCTCATGCGCGCCGTACGGCTCGGCGACACGCAACTCCGCATCGCAGGTGAGATCCGGAGCCCCGGCGCGCTGTGCGACGTGGTGGCCCTGGCGGCTCAGTCCAACTGGGTTGGCGAGCTCATCGTGGTGACCCAGGCCGGCAGTCGGGCCTTCTTCTTCGAGCGCGGTGCCTTGGTGGGGGCCCAGACCACGATTCCCGAAGAACGCCTGGGCGAGATGCTGATGCGCTTCGGGGTGCTCGACAAGGCGAACCTCGACCGCGTGGTGGCCCACGCGCAGGGGGGCAAACGCCTAGGCGAAGCGGCCATCGAACTCGAGCTCATCAAGGCCGAGGACCTCTATCCGATGATGGCGCGGCAGGTGGAAGAGGTGTTCTATGCGGCCCTGCAGTCGGGCGCCGGGGCGTTCTATTTTTTCGACCGCTTCAACGAAGAGGCCATCGGCCGAAAGCACCACCTCAACGCCGGTGGCCTTCTCATGGAAGGCGCTCGCCGGATGGACGAGATGGGCTTCTTTCGGGCCAAGATCCCGAGTGACAGCTACGTGCCCAGCGTCACGGGGGCGCCGGGCAAGCGGCCACCCGACGAACTCGCCGGTGTGTATGCCCAGTGCGATGGAAAGCGCAGCGTGGCAGACATTGGGCTCGCCCTGGGCATGCTGGAATTCGAAGTCACCCGCGCGGTGTTCCAGCTCATCAACGCCGGCCTGGTGCAGGTCAACGCGCCGCGACCGTCGGGCGTGCTGGCCATCGTGGCATCGTTCAACCCTGCGCTGGTGTTGCTCCACGATGCCTGCAAAGCCGTGGGCAAAGAGGCCGAGTTGCGGGAAGGCCTCTCCCGGTTCGCGACGGGCGGCGGCCTGTACGATCCGTTGTTCATGGGCGCGGGGCCTCTAGCCGACGGCTCCTTCCGGCCCGAGGCGGTTCTGCACAATGTGGCCGTGCTCGCGGGCGATGATCCCGACGCATGGCTCGTGAAGTTGCTCTACGACTACGTCGGCTTTGGCCTTTTCCAGGCCGAGAGCCTTGTCTCCCGAGAGATACACGCGAAGCTCATCGCCCAGGTGATGGAAGCCTTGAGGCCCGTACAGCCCCTCATCGATGCCGGTGCCGGCGTCTGGTGATGTGCTAGCCTTGGGGCTCAAGTTTCTAGGGGGTGGGTGGAACATGGAGAAAGTGCGCGCAAGGCGGCCTGGGGCGCCGTTACGTGCCGAGCGGGTGCGCCGCGAGGACATCCTCGCGCAGGCGGAGCAGTTGTTCTCGGAGCGAGGCTACGAGGGCGCCAGCATGGCGGATTTGGCGGAGAGCGTGGGCCTGCGCAAGGCGTCGCTGTTTCACCACTTCCACACCAAAGACGCACTCTATGCCGAGGTGCTGGGATCCATGCTGGCGGGGGCCGGGCAGGCGCTGGCGCAAGCCGTCGGCGAAGAGGGCAGTTTTCACGAGCGCTTCGATCGTCTGACGGTGGGACTCATCCAGCTGTTCGGTGCCCGACCAAACGTTGCCCGTCTGCTCCTGCGCGAGATGCTCGAGCACGGCGCCGCGCGCGATAGGTCCATCAGCATCAACGTGACGGAGCTGCTGACAGCAGCGGTGACCTTCGTTCGGCTCGGGCAAGAGGCCAAGGCCTTCCGCGCGGACACGAAGGCCGAACATCTGGTGCTCAGCATTCTCGGGGCCTTCTTCCTGCCCTTCGCCACGCTCGACCAGAGCCTTGCGCTCATGGACGACGCTCCAAGCCCGGAGGCGTTTCTGCAGGCGCGCCTGGATGCCGTGCGCCACCAGATGCGTCTGATGGTCTTTACGGCCTAAGCACGGGAACGCCCTTTTCGTAGCTCTCGCGCCCATGCTCCCTCGCGGAGCTTGGGCCGCCGGAGCTACCTCGGCGCGCCGTGACGGCCTTGGCCCGCCGCGAAGCCTGCGGCGCCGGCCAGCGTCTCACCGCTTTCGATGGTCTGCATGCCGAGCTCGAACTCCCGGCGAAGGGCTTGGGCCAATGGGGTGCCGGCCTGTTCGTACACGCTCGTTCGATCGCCCAGCAGACACGTCTCGGGGAAGCTTGCGATCTGGTTGCCGAGGGCGATGCTCTCGGCGAGTGCCTGCCCCGGTTGAACCACGCGGTTGGCAAGTCCCATGGAGAGCGCTTCCGCCGCCGGTACGGCGCGGCCGGTGAGGATCATGTCGAGTGCGCGACCCATGCCGACGATGCGCGGGAGGCGCACGGTGCCGCCATCGATGAGCGGGACGCCAAAGCGGCGGCAGAACACGCCAAAAATGGCCGTTTCGTCGCACACGCGCAGATCGCACAGAAGGGCGAGTTCGAGGCCGCCGGCCACGGCGTAGCCCGACACGGCAGCGATGCTGGGCTTTCGAAGCTCCATGCGCGTGGGGCCCATGGGCCCGTCGCCGTCCACCGCGAGCCTGTTGCCACGCCCATCGTGAAACGCCTTGAGGTCAGCGCCAGCGCAGAAGTGATCGCCTGCGCCGGTGAGCACGAGGACCTTTTCGGCGTCCGCCGCCTCGAAGGATTTGAATGCCAGGGCCAGCTGCTCGGCGGTGGCACCGTCGACGGCGTTGCGTACATCCGGCCGCTGGATGGTGATCACGCGCACGCAACCGAAGAGCGCGCTGGTGACGCTCATGCGCGCTGCCTTCGGACCTCGTACAGCGCCATGCCGATGGCCACGGAGGCGTTGAGAGATGCGATGGGGCCAGACATGGGCAGCTTGGCCGTGTGCGTGCAAGCCCGCTTGACGGGGCCCCGGAGTCCTTTGCCCTCGGCGCCCACCACGACCACTGTGGGGCCGGTCAGCGTGAGTTGATGCATGGCGCTGTCGCCTTGGGCGTCGAGGCCCACCACGGTGTACGCCTTGTCTCGCAGGTCTTCGAGGGCCTTGGGCAGGTTGCGTACGCGACATAGGCGGGCGTATTCGACGGCGCCGGCGGATGCGCGGAACGTGGCCGGAGTGAGCGGAGCGGAGTGGTGCTCGGGCCACAAGATGCCCGTGGCGCCCATGGCCACCGCCGAGCGGATGATGGCGCCGAAGTTCTGCGGGTCTTCGAGCTCGTCGAGGGCCACCAACAAATCGCCGTCCAGATCCTGTTCGCTCAGGATGGCGAGCTCTGGCGCCCTTACAACGACGCCTTGGTGTCTTGCGCCCTTGGCCAAGCGGTCGAGCAGACCTCGATCGACGGTCTCCACCTCGATGCCCTGGTCGGTGGCGAACCGCGCGAGGGCCAAGATGGCCTCGCCGCCGTTCTTCTCGACCAGCACCTTGCGAATGCGGGCGCCGTGGGCGCGGATGGCCTCGCGGGCGGGCTGCATGCCACAAAGCAGGCGTGACTTGTCTTCTTGTTGCGACTCGCTCATGGCGCTCCCCGGTCTAGCACCAAACCGGTCGGGTTGCGGCGCGCACCGGCCAGGGACCGTCGGCAGTGTCAGGCCCGGTGCTCGGGGCCCTAGGCAATGCCGGCGAGTTCGACGCCGATGCTTCGTGCGAGCGCCACCGGGTCTTGGGCGTCGCGGAGGGGGCGCCCCACCACGAGCCAGGTGGCGCCGTCTTGGACAGCCTGCGACGGCGTGGCGATGCGCTTTTGGTCGTCGGCAGGGCCGCTTGCGGCCTGCGGCGAGGCTGCCGCGCGGGGTGCGGGGCCCGGGCGGATCCCCGGGGTAATGAGGGCGATCTCGGGGCCCAGAGCGGCCCGGAGGGCCTTGACCTCGTGGGCCGAGCAAACCAGGGCAGTGACCCCGGCGCTCTTGGCCAAGAGGGCAAGGCGCATGACGTGGTCTGCCACGAACGCATCGCCAGACGCGCCCCGGGCGATGCCCTGGGCGTCGAGGTCCGAGGCGTCGAGGGACGTCAGCACCGTGACCGCGGCGATTTGCAGCGTGCCGCCGGTGGTCTCTCGGGCGCGCGTCGCAGCACGTTCGAGCATGCGGGCGCCGCCCTGCGCGTGCACCGTGAGCACGCTGGCCCCAAGCTCTGCGGCGACGGCGACGGCCCGTTCGACAGTCTCGGGAATATCGTGCAGCTTGAGGTCCAAGAACACTGGGAGGCCCAGGTCTTTGGCGAAGGCCACGGCGGCAGCGCCCTCGCGCACAAAAAGCTCGAGCCCCACCTTGAGCATGCCGAGGTGGGGCGCAAGTTGCGTGGTCAGGCTTTTTGCATGCTCTAGCGACGGGTAGTCCATCGCGAAGCAGAGCGGGTTATGCCCGTGGCGCATATGGATTGAGCCGCGAGGCGAGGGCTACAAGCAGGAGCAGAGCGGATCGCCCGCTTGGCACGTGCACGCG
>JBIKNA010000435.1:0-6201 GCA_044358965.1 Polyangiaceae bacterium | reverse complement strand
CGAGGCACCCGGCACTTTACTTCGGTTGTGCTTGGGCGAGGCGGCAACGGCAGCAAGAAGAGTCAAGTGTTCGGAACCGCCACCACCCCCCTCCAAGGGACCGGTCACTCGGCTACATTGGCAGCATGGACAGGCACGACGCAAACGACCTCCGGGACGCCCCAACGCTGTCGAACGCGACGGCCGGCCAGGGTCCGGACGAAACTGTCACGCTCCAGCAGACCATCCGCACGGGCCCGGGCAGTCTCAGGTCGGAGCCCATCAGCGGGAGCGACTCGGAGCGCTACAAAGACACGCAGCGCATGCTCGGCGCTGGCGGCATGGGAACCATAGAGCTGGTGCGCGACGAGAAGATCGGACGCGAGGTCGCACTGAAGCTCATGGCGAAACACTCGCGCGACGACTCGGCGGCGCGCGCTCGATTCCTCCGCGAGGCGCGAATACAGGGATGTCTGGAACATCCAGCCATCGTTCCCGTCTACGATATGGGGGCGGGCGACGACGGGCCGTTCTTCACCATGAAGCGCGTGCGAGGTCAGTCCCTTTCGCAGGTCTTTAGGGCCATGCGCGACGGCAAGCGCGTAGCGTTCTCCCGTCGCAAGCTGCTCGACACACTCAGTCAAGTGGCCGTGGCTGCGCACTACGCCCACGACCGTGGCGTGGTGCACCGCGATATCAAGCCGGCCAACATCATGCTCGGGCCGTATGGCGAGGTCTATCTGATCGATTGGGGAGTCGCCAAGGTGCTGGGCGAAGACGAGGAGTTGGGCCAAACATCGGCACACGGACAGCTCACGACGAGCGCAACGGAGCACGGTGAGGTCATCGGCTCCCTCGTCACCATGGCGCCAGAACAGGTCACCGGCGGAGCTGTCGATGCCAGGACGGACGTCTATGCGCTCGGCGCGGTTCTGTTCGAGTTGCTGACACTGCAGCCACTGCATCCGCGCGGCTCGTTCGAGGAGGTCGCGCAAGCCATTGTGGCTGGAGTCGACGCGCGCCCGAGCGTGCGCACCCCGGAAGCGAACGTGCCCCCGGAGCTCGAGGCACTGTGTGTAGCGGCCACCCGACGCGTGCCGTCCGAACGCACCGCCTCGGCATTGGCGTTTAGCGAGGCCATCGAGGCGTTCCTCGACAGCGAGAATGACGAGCAGCTACGGCGTCGGCGCTCGGAAGAGCACGCGGCCCGGGGCAAGCACTACGCCGAGCAGGCGATGACGATTGCCCCATCCCGCGATGACAATGCCGGGACGCACGAAGCGTCTCTACGGAGCAATGCCCTTCGAGAGGTCGGCCGCGCACTGGCCTTGAACCCGTCGAACCATGCTGCACTCTCCACCTTCGTTCAGCTCATCACCACACCACCACGAGTGGTCCCCGAAGAGGTCCGGCTGGCGCAGCCGTGCCGCGCTCACAAAGCAGCTCAAGATCGGTGGGCTCGCCATCATGGTTTCCGAGGTCGTTCTCCTGAGCTGTGGACTGCCGCTATACCTTCTGGATACACGGGACAGCCGGTGGATCACCTTTGCATTGGCGCTGTTCTTCGCCTCGGGGGTCGCGGGCCTCGTCACCCACCTGCGGCCCTCCTACGCTCCGTTGTTCGCAAGCGCAGTGTTTTGCCTCGCCGGCTGCGTGGTGGCGTCGACGGCAACGGCGACCTTTACCCCAGTCATTCCCGCGCTCGTGGTCGCACTGACGCTCGGCTACTCGATGGCGAGCCCACGTTGGTTCCGCCTCGGGGTCCTCTGCTGCGCCGGCGTGTGTTGGACCGCGATCCTCTACGGACCGTCGTTGGGTCTGCTGCCCACCACAGCGCGGGTAATCGACGGGGATCTCGTCTTGCATTCACCGGCGCTGGCGTTCGACCCAACGTGGTTTACCCTCTGGACGTTCGCATCGATATTGGCGATGGCGTTGGCCATTGGTCTCAGCGTGGTGGCACAGCGATCCAGCGCGCAGCGCGCAGTCGATCAACAGCGACTGCAGGCGTGGCAACTCCGGCAATTGGTTGCCGACGGACCTGTGTGATGCCGCGGCATCTTCGGTGACAACATGCCCGACGAGACCTTCGCGTCTTGTCGACGTGAAGTCCGTCTCTACGCCGCGCCGTGCAGAGCCTGTACAGGCTCGGCTGATGTCTTCAGTGTGTCACTGCTCGAAGCAATACATCGACGCACGCTGGTCGCAAGCCATCTCACCGGCGACCCCGATCTCCTTGAGCGACGTGGCGATCCCGTACGTGCCGATCGCGTACGGATTGGTCGTCTTCCAGTTCATGCAGTTCTGGTGGGCCCCAGTCCACACCCGCGTGCCCGGCACGACCTGCTTGCCGTTCTCGGTCCGATCGATCGGGTGGACGATGTTCGGCACGAGCTGCTTCGTCGGCGAGACGAGCGTCTCACGATCGACCAGGTAGTAAGGTCCGACATCTTTCAGCGGCGTGGCGACCCCCGAACCGAAGACGACGCCCGATCGAAACTTCCCTCCAAGCTTCGCTGCGTCTGCGCTCTCCTGGCACTTCGCGTCGGCGCCCGCGGAACCTCCGAGCCCGCCGCCCGCATAGGTGTAGCTCGAGACGAAGACTCGCTTTCGGTTCGTCTTGTCCTCGACGGGCGCCGGCTCCTTTCCCGTCGGGGCATCGGTCTCCTCCGTCGGCGGAGGCTCCGCCGGCAAGGGCTCCGCCGGCAAAGGCTCCGCCGGCAAAGGCTCCTGGGTCGCGGAGGGAGGCGCCGGCGCGGGCTCCACGTTCGTCTCCGTGGCGCACGCCATCGAAAGCGCGCCTCCCACGACAATCGTTGCGATCCCAACCACATACAACATCGACGAGCGAGCCACGTAACCCTTCATGACAACCTCCGGCGGCGGTTCGTTCGAGTGCCGCACCAGAACGTCGCCCGGGGTAGGCTTTTGTCGCACAAAAAGATTCGCCGACGGTGGTCCCCCGATCACCGGGGAGGCCCGCCGCTCCGAACCCCGGCTCGTTCCGGGTCTCGGAGAGCTCCGGTGCCGCCAGAGTTCATGCACATCCTGCTCGAGGGCATGTCCAAAGACCCCGTGCAACGGTTCCAGTCGGCCTCATAACTCTTGGACGAACTGGGCCGCGTACTTTCCGGTCAGATCAAGGTGCAGTGCCCGATGACCTTCACGAGGCGTGCGACCCGGGAAGGCGGGCGCTTCGTGGACCGGCACCCATTCCTGGGTGTCATGTCGTTCATTCCGTGCGCCTCGTTGATGCTGCTTGGCATTGTGCAAACGTTTCGCATGTTCCTGCGGTAGCACGCAGAGCTTGCCTTCAGGTCCTGCGCCTCGGCGCATGTGCACATCGCGGCGCGTGGCCGGCACCCGTTAGGTTCCGAGCGTCACGATACCCCGTGGCGCTCAGCAACGCCGATCTCGGCATCAAACAGGTCCGCGACCGCGGCAGTCGGCGCGATGTGGGCGGCACTATCTGCGCGCCCGGTGCGCGCTGGCCTCGAGGGCGGCGCGCAGATCTTCGTCGCTGGTCTCCGCAGCGACACGAAGCACCTGGCCCTTGGCGGCATCGCTGTCGTCGGCCGCACAAAGCGCATTGGCCGCGGCAATGCGAACACGGGGGTCCTCTCCGGCGTGGAGCAGCGCATCCCGCAGCGCCGATGGCGGCAGCTCGGGTGTGCGATAGGAGCCGTTGCCCGCAGTCGCAACCAGACCCAGCAACGCAGGCAGCTCCTCCGATGGCCGAGGGCTGCATGCCTCTCTCCAACGCGCACGAATGAGCGCCTCGGCGCCGTCAGGCAGCCAGCACATGACCACCCAGCCCGTGCGCGACCGGACAAGCACTTGTGCCCCCGAGGCGTGCACGCCCGTGATGTCGGCGAAGCGAATGCTCCGTTTGCGCCCGAGCGTGCGGAAGACCAGAGCATCTCGGCCCAAGTCCACCAGCGTCGTTGCCGGGAGGACCGTGGCAAACGCGGTGAGGAGCACCATGCCCACAAGAACGGCCCCGGCGTTGCCCAAGCCACCTACATCGTACGAAGCGCCCAACAAGAACCCGCCCAGCAAGAGCGCGAACAAGACGAACGGAGCGCTGAGCTTCCGCCCAAGGGCGAGGCAGCTCAGCATTGGACGTTGCGACGACCTGATCGGCATGCCTTTCTTAGCGCGCCGGAGAGATCAAGCGCACAAGCCGGAGCAGCGTATCACCCGATGCGGCAAAGATGCTTACCGCCTTGTCTGGTGGCACCCGTGGATGCACCCTGCCCTCGGCACGGGTCAACAGGGCACACGCGGAGCAACGGCTTGGACGCGGGTTGCTGGAAGGCGCCGCCCCGGAGCGTGCTCGCCGTTACCGCTTCCGAATGAGCGAGAAGCGGCCCTTCTTGGTGAGCGGGCCACGCGACACGAGAAGAATGTCGCGCTCGTTGCTCGCCGCACGCTTGACGTGTGCAATGCGCCACGGCGTAAGCTGCACATCGTCGGGGAGCGCGACTGTCTTGATGCCACCCGCGTCGGAAAAGACGTAGAACTCCAGCTGACCGGCGGAGATGACGAAAAGCTCGTTGGCGCTGCGGTATGCAAGATCGCGTGCGGGCCGAGGCAACGTGACGCGACCGTTTGCGCGCCGCGCGAACTCTCCAGGCGCCGAGACGTCGTAGCGGTCGAGTGTTGTCGCGAAGGCACTGGCGTGGACCAAACCGTCGAAGACGGCGACTTCTCGGAAGAACGAACTGATGAAGCCCTGTCCGTCTGGCAGCTGACTACCGAGCGTGGGCAGGTTGGTGTACGTAACGCCCCAGAACCCAGTTCCAAGCGTGACCGCGTCGGGACGGAACGCAAGGCCGATCCCGCGCTGCGAAGAGAAAATGGGGAACTTGTCGGCCGTTCTTCCGCCGATGTCACTGCCGGTGATGGCGTCTGTGGGCAACACCACGCGCCGACCCGCAGAGTCGATGAGCGTCTTGCGTCCGCGGTGAAGCACAACGTCGTTGCCCCCGTTGACGGTGCGCACGTTCACTGAGTCCGTGCCGCTCGACACCGAATAGAAGCGAGGGAATCCAGGAACACCGACGACGCCGCAAGGCTGCTTGAGACTGCCCGTTTCGAAGGCCTCGGTGTCGGCGCCTTCGCGGAAGTGCAAGTTGCCGAAGCCACCGACACCGACCCAAGCGTCGGATGAGCCACTCACCACGGCCACGCGTCCACGCGCTTCGAGGGCACCGAAGCTTGGACCGTTGTACGCAGGGTATTGAAAGACCGGACCGGGGTTGTCGATGTCGTAACGAAGCACGGTGGGCTTACCGTTGACCATCGCGAGCCAGTAGACCTTGCGTCCCTCGACGGTGAGCGTCGAGAACTCGTCGACCCCCGCGGTGATCTCGGGCTGCGGAAGGTCTTGAATACAGTACTCGACGCTGTCCGGCAGCGCATCGCACTGCGCAGGTGTGGCCGCCGGCAGCGGCGCGCACCCGGCACACGTCCTTGTTGGAACCGCAAAGTTGACCCCGGCGGCGGCGACACCGAAGGCATTGATGGGCACGGTGACCGAAAAATCGGTATGCGAGAGCGCCTCGAGGCGGCCCCACCCGGCTCCGTTCCGCGCCCACACCTTGCACGTCTCGGGCTTGCCATCGTAGATGGACAGCATTCTTGGGGTGACCGGCAACGTGAGCTCGGCCGGCTTCGTGAGCACCGTGCCCGCAGGCTCGATGCGAATCTGCGGGCCGACGCGCTCGGCGGTGTCGGGCAACGGCGTCTCGTCGAAAACGCCGGCGAAGGAGACCGTCACCTTCTGCGTCAGCGCCCCCGGCGGAATGCGCAGCTCGAAGCCAGCAAAACCGCTGTCGTCCGGCGCGATGAGCTCGCCGCCTTCGGGGCCGATCTCTTTTGATGTGGCTCCAGCGACCGCCGTGGGGGTGGTCGCGGTGTCCGACGACCCACAGGCAACGCTGGGGCCAAGGATCGTGCAGAACAAGAAGACGCGCGCGTAGTTCAAGGTTCGTCCTTCAAAGGGCCCCCGACACGGGGTCCACCGACTCTAGCCAGAGACCGGCGCCCGTCAACTTTGGCAGAGGCACCGGCTCGTACCTCACGCGCAGCATGGCGTGGAGGCGCGTTCGCGTGGACGGGCATTTCACGAGGTGGTGACGCTCGAGCCGAGCGCGCACTCGATAGGCCAGTGCGCTCTAGTTGCCGCCGGCGTCGACGATTCGGCACTCTTTATCAAGG
>JBIKNA010000088.1:0-20341 GCA_044358965.1 Polyangiaceae bacterium | reverse complement strand
AGCCACCATGGGGTTGTACGTGAGCTACGGCGCCCCCATCGCGCTAGGGCTCGTGGCCCGCATGCGCGGTCGATGGACCCGCATGGGCCCGGTGCACCTGGGCCGCTTCGGGATCCCCGTCGCGGTGCTGGCCCTTTCGTGGGCGGGCTTCGTGCTGTTCGTGTCGGCGCTGCCGCCCAACACCCTCGCGGCCAAGCTCACCGTGGCCCTCGCCGCAGCACTCGGTGTATTCTACCTGGTCCGCGGGCGCGGCCGCTTCAAGGGTCCGCCCGTGGGGCTCGCCGACTTCGAGTCGCAACCGGCGCACCAAGCGGCGCCTGCGGAACCCTAGGCGCTCGCACCGTGGCACGTGTGCTCTTCGAACGCGGGCAGTGGCGCGCATGGCTCATGCGAGAGCCATTGATTGCCTTCGTGCTGATCGCCATCCCCCTGTACTTCGTGGTGCCTCGGACCGAAGACCCGAAACGCATCGTGATGCCCCTCGGGGCCCTGAGCAACGAGGCCGTCCAGAGCCAACTTCGCGAGGAAATCTTGCGGCGGGAGGCCCTGCGCCTGGGTCTCGATGCAACCCCCGAGGTCCGTTCGGCCACGGCGGCGGCCTTGCGCATGCGCATTGCCCAGGGCCAGCCGCGCCCAAGTCGAGAGGACCTCGAGCGACTGAAGCAAGAATCCCGGCACCCGGCGCCGCTCTGGGTCAAGATCACGCTTCAGGCCGAAGGCGACGCCCGAGCGTCGACCCCACAGGTCTTCGCGGGACTGGTCGAGCAGCTGACCGAGCAGCATGGGGCCGCGGTGCGCGATGCGGCACTCCGCATGGGAATCGGCGAGACCCAACGGGTGCCCACAGCCCACGGCGATCGGCGGGTGCAGCTCATCGAACGGCGCAGTGCGGGCATCGACGAAGCGCCAGGCCTTCGTGCGCAACTGGAGCAGGCGTTCTTGCGTGCGAGCACGGACCGGGCCATCGACGACTTCGTACGTCGCGCCGCAACGGGCTACACCGTCGAGTCCGAGGCGGCAGGCCGCGCGTCACGCAGACCGGCCAGCGGCTTTCTTTCGCCGTCGGGCGCGCCATGACGAATGCGCGGTCGTGGGCGGTGCTCGTCGGCTTGCTGGCAGGTCTGTTCTTCTGTCTGCGGCCCTCGCTCGCAACGGCGCACAGCCTGGATGCGCCGGCCACGCTTGTTCTCTTCGAGGAGTCAGACAACCTCGTGCGCGTCGCCGCGGATGCCCCCAGCGCCATCGTGGACCGCGTTTCCATCTCGCCCTGCGACGCGGTGCCGTCGCAGGGGCCCGGACGCACCTTTCGGTGTACTGGCCCGCTCCGCACGCTGCGCACAGACAGAGCCCTCGGCATCCCCCTCGTGGTTCAGTTGCAGCACCGGGATGGGCGCGTCTCGCTCGCTGTGCTTTCACCAGGGCAAACGGACCTGCCGTTGCCGACGCCGAGCAGCCCCAGCCAGGTGACGCCCCGCGCATGGTTGGCCGACGGCGCGCGGCACGTGTTCCAGGGCTTCGACCACGTGCTGTTCTTGCTCTGTCTGTGTGCGCATGTTGGGCTCGCCGCCGGCGCACAGCGGGGGTACACGCAAAAATCTGTCCGCGCGCTTGCCTTCTTGGTCTCGGGCTTCACGCTTGGCCACGCGGCGTCTCTCTCCGCGTTCCTGTTCTTCGCCCTGCCCTCACCCGGCGCGTTCGGCGAAGCATGTATCGCCCTCACCCTGGTCTTGTCGGCCCGCCTGGCGTTGCGACATTCCGAACAAAGGCCCGGGGCAACCACCACGCTTGTGTACGGCCTGGTGCACGGCGCGGGCATCGCCGTTTCTTTGCGCGAGACGGGGCTACCCGACGGCACCCAGGCAGCCTCGCTTTTGGCATTCAACGTAGGCGTCGAGTTGGCGCAGCTCTGCCTCGTGGCACTCGCCGGTTTCGCCATCGTCACCGGGCGGTCACGGTGGCCCCGGGGGGGTACCCGCGTGGCGCAAACCGTTGCCTTTGCCACGGGGATCTCCGGCACCTATCTCCTCTTGGTTCGTGTATGGTGACGCCCGCCGGCCGCGCCCACGCGAGCTTGGCAACCCCCGGGTCAACATGCGCACCGCAGGCCTTTGGCATCGACGCCTCCACGGCAGTTTCCTCCCCGGCGCCGCAGCCGCATGCGCCCTCATGGCTTCGGGCGTCGCCTTCGCGCAACAACCGTCCGGGCCTGCCGATGCCCATGTTCCGCCGGCGGCCAGCCCAACGCCCGAGCCCCCCAAGCCGGAGCCCAAACAAGACGCCGGCAAGCCCTTGGCGCCCGCCCCAGCCGAGCCCAGCAAACCAGAGACGGAGAAGCCCTTCTCCGTCGGGATCATTGGCTTCGTGCGCGCCGGCTACGAAAACGTCCAGACGGACGATCGCTATGCCTTCGTGGGGCGCAACAGCGGCTTCGTACTCGACGGTGCCCGCGTTGGCGTCGAGGGGCAGAGCGCGCGGTACGGTGTCTCCTTCCGGGTCTCCGTCGAAGGCGCAGCCCCGGTGCAAGGGGGCACCAACACGCCGTCGGCCAGCCTCGACGTGCGCCTGCGCGACGCCTTCGGCCGCTACGATCCGTTTCCCTTCCTCGGTGTGCAGGTGGGTCAGTTCCGCGCGCCATTCCAGGGCGAAGAGTTGCTCCCACTGGCCGACCTCATGTTCGCTTCCCGGGCCCTCGGCATCGAGGGGGTGCTCCCCGCCCGCGGCCTCGAGCAGCCGGGGCTCTCCCTGGGACGCCAGCTCGGCATCATGCTCTCTCCGGCCAAGCTCATCGGCGGCGGCGGCAGCGCCACCCGCGGCGTCGACGAGCGCACCAACAAAGACCCCTCCGAGGGCTTTGGCTTCAACTACGCCGTCATGCTCATGAACGGCAACGGCCAAGACCAGTGGCTCAACGACAACAAGAGCCTTGGTGTCGTTGGACGCGTAGAGGGAGTGTACGAGCAGCATGCGACCCTCGGGCTCGCCGCGTTCCGCAACGATCGCACCACCGGCGCCCTGCCCAACATCTACAGCGAAGAAGACACCGGCATCACCGCAGACCTGCGCTTGCGCTGGTTCGGCATCGAGCTCTTTGGCGCGCTTACGCAGCAGAGCACGGCCTACCCCACGGTCGGCGCCAGCAAGCGCTCGCAGCTCGCCTACAACGCGCAGCTTGGCTACGAGATCCATGCCCCGGGTTTCCGGCTCATGCCGGCGTACCGTTACGCGTACTTCCATCCTTGGCAGTCCGGCGGCACCAACGACGAGTTCAAGGCCTTCCGCTTGACGTACCACACGCTCGGCCTCCGCTTTACGCACGACAAACTGCCCGTGTCCGCGTGGCTCAACTACACCATCACCCAAGAGCCGTCGCCGCGCACGCTCGACAACAACCGGGTCCAGCTCCTCGGTCAGGTCGCGTTCTAGCCCCATGCGTCCATTCCTCGTCCGTCTCACCCTCGCGATGCTGCTCGCCCTCGCGTGCGTGCTGCCGGCCTGCGCCGGGACACCGCCGGCGGGCGCCGAGGCGCGGATCATCACGAGCCGCACGGAGCTCGTTGGCGGCGACCGCGCCCTCGGCGACATCGGCGACTACTTGCTGCAGAACGACAAAATCCGCGTCGTGATCCAGCAGCCGGGATTCTCCCGCGGCTTCGGCGTCTACGGCGGCAGCCTCATCGACGCCGATCTTCGGCGCCCGAAAGAGACAGGCACCTCCGGCGAGGGCGTCGGCTTCGATCAGTTCGGCGAGCTCTTCCCAGCGTTCTTCGTGCAGGCGGTCAACGTCAGCACCGTCCGTGTTCTGAACAGCGGCGAAGACGGCGGGCCCGCGCGTGTCGAGGCCCGGGGCGAGGCCGGCGATTTTCTCGAGCTCTTGGCCATCTTGAACCGCGCGGTCACCGGCTCCAACGTCGACTACCAGTCGCTCAACTCCCAAGCCAAGCTTCGCTACACAACGGTGTACGAACTTGCGCCGGGCAAGCAGTACGTCACCATCCGCTTCAAGACCCAGAACATCACCCAAGAGACCCTCAAGTTCCCGGGCGACGAGGCCGTGCGCCTCCTCGGGTTGCTGAGCCTCAATACCCAAGAGTTCAAGGTCCCGCTCACGGACATCGCGCTCTTTGGTGCCACGAGCCAGGTCTGGGTGCCAGGCATTGGCTTCGACATTCGCTTCGGACTCGAAGAGGCCTACAAACGCAAGGTCGACTTCCCAGCGTTCCCCGGCTTGGTCACGGAGTTCGTGGCCTCGCGCGGCCAGGGCGTCAGCTACGGCCTGGTGCCGGGCAAATCCAAAGACAACTACGTATTCAGCAAGCGGGCCCTCTACGAAGACGGTCGCTCCCCCATCGAAGAAGACTCCATCCTGATCCCGTTTGCGGCCAGCTCGTTCTTGGGCATGTTCTACCAGAACGCCCCCTCCGAGCTGCCGCCGGGCAAAGACTTCGAGGTGGTCAAACACTTCGTGGTCGGGTCCGGCGACGTGGGCTCCGTGTCCGACGTCATCCACGAGATCAAGGGTGTGCAGACCGGCACCGTGGGCGGGCAAGTGCGCGATGAGATCACCGGCGCGCCCTCGGCGGGCACAAGCGTCATGGTCTACAAGCGCGACGCCAAGTCCCAGGCGCCACGCATCTACACCGAGTTCGACGTCCGCCCCACCGGGGACTTCACGGGCACCCTTCCCCCGGGGCTGTACACCGCCAAAGTTGTTGGCCCCAACCGCCTGCCCAGCCCAACCCAAGACTTCGAGGTCAAAGCCACGCAGAGTGTGGCGCTCTCCTTTGGCAGCGCGGCGCCCGGGCGTGTCATCGTCAACTTCGTAGACGAGGACGGCCGGGCCATCCCGGGCAAAGCCACCGTGGTGGGGCGCTACGCAAGCGCCGACGCAGGCAAGCCCACACGGCAGTTTTTGTTCGATCTGCAGGCCGGTGAGCGCTTTCGTCCGTCCGACTTGGTGGACGACGATCCAGGCCGCCCGGACACCCTGCAATTCATCGAGCACGTGGGCTACGCCAACCGCGGCGCCGCCGTGGTCTCCGTTCGTCCGGGCAGCTACGAGGTCTACGGCAGTCGCGGCCCCGAGTACACCGTGGCGCGGGCCCCGGTGCAGGTGCGCCCCGACGAGACAGCCACCGTAAACTTACTGTTGCGACGCGTGGTCGACACCGCGGGCTGGGTGGCCGCAGACACGCACATTCACAGCAAGAACAGCATCGATTCGCCGCTCGATCTCGACGAGCGCGTGCGGAGCCTGGCGGCCGAAGGCGTGGAGTGGGCCGTCTCGACGGACCACAATTTCATCACGGACTACGCCCCCTACATCGCGCGCAACGATCTCACGAGCTTCATGTTCTCGAGCGTCGGTCTCGAGATGACCACCCTCGAGTCCGGCCACTTCAACGGATACCCTCTCAAGTACAACCCAGGCCCCGTCACCAAGGGCGCCTTCGAGTGGGCCGGACGTCCCCCCGGAAGCGTGTTCGACGATATGCGGGCCTTGGGTAGCTTGGGTCCCGATCGCACCATCGTGCAGGTCAACCATCCACGCGACGCCATCCTGGGCTACTTCTCGCAGTACCAGCGCGATCCCATCACGGGCGAGGAGCTCCCCAAAGGCCTGGTGCAGCAGGTCATCGCCCCCAAGGGACCTGCGTTCCAGCGGGCCGATGGCTCCACGGCGTTCTCCATGGCCTTCGACGCCATGGAGGTCGCCAACGGCAAGCTCTTTTGGCAAATCCACCACTACCGCGTGCCCGCCGAGATTCCCCCCGGCAACAAGCCCGCTCAAATCCCCGAGGCCGGCGCCTTGGTGCGCAAGGCCAACGGCGAGCTGGGCTTCCCCGGCGTGGTCGAGGAGTGGTTCAACTTCCTGAACAAGGGGCGCAAGTACATCGCCGTGGGCACCTGCGACACCCACGACGCCCAAGACGAAGCCGGGCACTTCCGCACCATGGTCTACGTGGGCGACGACCGTCCAGAGGCCTTGAGCGACGAGAAGATGTACGCAGCCATGCAGTCCCGCGCGGTGGTGGCCACCAATGGCCCCATGCTCGACTTTTACATCGACGATCCCAAGACGGGATCCATGGGCAAAACGGCCAAGGCCGCCCGGGCCGATGCCGTAACCATGGTGCTCCGGCTGACCGCAGCGCCCTGGCTCAGCGTGGGGCGGATCAATGTCTATCGCAACGGCGTCATTGCCCGCTCGCTCGTGGTCGACGCGGCCCGGGACCTCGCCAAAGACCCGTTGCGAGAAACTCTGGATCTTCCCTTGGCCAAAGACAGCGCAGGCCAAGCCATCGACAGCTGGTTCGTGGTCGAGGCCATCGGGTACCAGTCCATGTTTCCAGTCATCAAGCCCTTCGAGATCCCTCCGGTGCTGCTGACCGACGCCGTGGCCAGCCTGGCGGGACCGCTCGGCATCGCCAGCGACGAGTTCGGGGTGCTGCGCCCGCCGCAGATCTTCCCGGTGACGGCCTACGCCATCACTAACCCCGTTTGGATCACCACGAGCGGCGGAGAGTTCCGTGCCCCGGGCCCGGTCCCCTTCGATGTCCTGAACAAGAAAGAGAACGATCCGCAGTTCCAGGCGGGCATTCGGGCCAAGTCCACGCTCTACGCCGCGGAGCCCAAGGCCATGGTGCACGCCATGAGCGATCTGTCCCGCAGGCGCGAGCCCGGACGCGAGGTACCGCTGTTCTACCCGCGCTCGGACAACCCCTTCGATGTGCGCAAAGCCCTCTCGCGCTTTGGGCACCTGCGCGGCCACAGCGAGTAGCAACCGCCGGGCCGCGTGATGCAGCTCCGGTGCTTCGCGGGAGAGGGAGCGGCCCCCCCTAGGACACGCGGCAGAGGCCGCCGGGCCGGGCGCCGGTGAGTTCGTCGTGCATGAGCGTGGGCTCCCCCGCCACAATCGTGGCGCGGTATCCCTTGGCACGCTGCAGCAACCGCGCGCCATCCGCGGGCAAATCGTGCACCAAGTGCGGCCGCGAGAGGCCAAGGCCCTCGTGGTCGATGACGTTGACATCGGCGCGCTGCCCCAGCGCAAGTGTGCCCCGATCGCGCAGCCCGAAATGCCTGGCGGGCTCGCTCGAGAGCATCTGCACCGCTCGTTCGATGGGAAGGCGCCCCGTCGGGCGGTCCCGGGTCCAATGCGCAAGGAAGAACGACGCATAGCTTGCGTCACAAATGGTACCCACGTGCGCGCCCCCATCGCCCAGGCCCACAAGCGCGAGCGGGTGCTCGAGCATCTCGCGCACCACATCGAGGTTGCCCCCGGCGTAGTTGTGCAGAGGAAAGTATAGGAGTTCTTTGCCGTCATCCTCGAGTAGCGCGTCGTAGAGCACCGAGAGCGGCGGAACATTGGCAGCCAACGCCTCGGCGTAGAGCGCGTCGCCCCGGGCCGGCTCGTAGTTGGGCGTCCGCCCAAAGCGGAAGATGCGCATACTTGCAAACTGCACATTCTCCAAAAATTTGTCGGCCAGCGGCGGCAGGTTGCTACCGTCGCCAGCCACCTTGTCCGAGGTCTCGGACAGCAGCTGCGCCTTGAAGGCCGGATCGCGCATGACGCGCACGCGCTCGCCGAGCGGCAAGGCCGAGATCCGCTTGTAGCTCGGGAACCCCATGAACGGGTGGAACGTCGCGGACAGGCCGAGCAGCACCCCCACGGCCCGGGGCGCCACCTGCACCCGCAGGTGGGTACCCTCGGCGTTGGCTTGCTCGGCGCGGGCCAAGATGCGTCGCCACTGCTCCGAGTCCAGGTCCCGCTGCAGAAGCGAGATGGACACCGGACGGGCGCCCGCCACTTTGGCCATGCGGGCAACCATTTGCCACTCGCGCTCGAAGGCCCCGGAGCTGCGCTCCATGTCGAAATCGCTGACCACTTGCAGCACGCCGTGCGCGAGCCCCGCGAAGGCTCCGGCCAGTGTCGTCAGCTCGCGCTCGTCGGCGTCTGCGGCGGGCGTCCAGCGGCCATCTTTGTTCCGATGGCTATCGGTGCGACCGGTGGAGAAGCCCACGGCCCCCTGCCCTAGGGCTTCGCGCAGAAGCGCGGCCATGCGTGTTCCGTCGACCTCCGTGGCCGTCTCGCCGGCAAATGCGCGCTCGCCCATGACGTACACGCGAAGGGCATCGTGAGGTACCTGCACGCACAGGTCGAGCGTGCGCGGCCTCCGGGCCAAAGCATCCATGTACTCGGGGAACGTCTCCCAGTCCCAGGAAAGGCCCGTGGACAATGCCGTTCCGGGGATGTCTTCGACACCCTCCATGAGCCGCACGAGACCGTCGCGATCTTGCGCCCGCACTGGCGCGAAGCCCACACCGCAGTTGCCGATGACGCAGGTGGTGACGCCATGCAGGCTCGACGGCTCCATGGCGCCGTCCCACATGGCCTGTCCGTCGTAGTGCCCGTGCGGGTCGACGAACCCAGGGGTGACGATGGCCCCCTCGGCGTCGATGAGGCGCCGGGCGTGCACCCCACGCAGATCACCGAGCTCCGCGATGCGTCCGTCGCGGACGCCCACATCTGCCCGCCGGGGCCCCGCCCCGGTGCCATCGATCAGCGTTCCTCCGCGTACCAACAGGTCGAGCGCCATGATTGAGACCAACCATAGCGCCCTCGGAGGCCCGCACCACTCACTTGAGCCTCATTTGGCGCGGTAGGCCCGCGCCTTCGCAGGGGCCCCCCTGCGATCAGCGGCCCGGAGGCGCGGCAAAACGTCGGTCCGTGCCGGGGAACGGATTGGCGGTGTCCCGCAGGCGCGTGTCCCGCGGATCATCGAAGCGGTCGCCGCGCTCGCCGAAGAAGGCGATGCCAATCACGCCGACGTTACGCGCCGCGCCCTTTTGCGCAGCATACGAATCGCCAATGGCGCCGAAGCGGAACGCCGCCACGCTGCTTGCGCTCTGCCGGAACCCGTCGATCTCGACCGTGGCAAAGGGCATCATCACGTAGCCCCGGTTGTCCATGCTGCCGGCGCGGCCGTTGATGACGTCCAGACCATCGACGGTGGCCACGGCCTCGAAGCGATGGTTGCTCCGGTTCTCGATGACGATGCTGTAGCGTTCGCCGACGCGGCCAATCACGAAGGTACGCTCACCGGCGCGAAGGGCCTCGAAGGGATCGCCGGAAGAGTCGCGCACGCTGACGCTGAGCATGCCGTCCACCGCGTCGAGATCGCGGCTCCGAAACGTCCGTGCGCCGTGCAGCGACATGAGCGCATCGACCCCGTTGCGGTCGTTGTAGTGCAGCGTGGTCACGGCCATGGGTCGCGAACCGTCGGCACGCACGAAGGACACGTCACGGATGCGGCTGGTGCGCGACTCGCCCCACTCGGTGCCCAGGCCCTGCCGCGAAGGCTCCGGGGACTTGCGCGCGACACCGGCGCTGTCGTCGCGGAAGCCACCCGGCGCCGAAGAGGGCGCTGCACTCGGCGCTTCTTGGCTGCTCTGGGGCATATCGCCCTTGGCGCTCGGGTCCGAAGACGGCTGCGGACTGTACGCCGCCTCGCTCGCTGCCTGCTTGGGCGCCGTGGCCGGAGCGCGCTCGCCGGCGCCACCGCAGCCCACGAGCGTCGCCAACATCGTCGCCACAACCCCAAGCCGCATGCTCTTCATCATCGTGTGTCCCTTTCGCCGTGCCGTTCGCCCAAGAAAACGAAAGGCACGGCCCCGCCCTTACAGCCCCCACGACAAAATCGTCGACGGTGCAACTCTTCGTGCGATATCCGAGAGTTAGCCAGGCTGACGTGACGGCAGGCGAAGTAGGGTCAGGTACGGAACGGCGAACGCAACCGCGTAGGGCACAAGAAACGGCCCACCGTCGGCATACGCGAACAAGAGCACGAAAAAGAACGCCGCCGCGGGAGCCCGGACCCAAAGCTCCCACGGTGGGACCCGCCGCCGAATGCGCAGCACAAGGGACGTTCCGGCAACCACGAGACCCAGCACGAGGGCCACCGCGGCCACGGTGCGCGGAGCCAAGGTCACGTCGACGAAGCGCAGACCACCCCACCAACTGGCCAGCAGCAACGCGTGACAGCCCAGTGGCGCCACCAGCAGCACCGCAAGAGCCCGGAGCACGGGCCCCCGGCCCCGTGTCGCGTGCAAAGTGCCCGCGGCCAGCACCGAGAAGTACGCCCAGCCCAAGATGCCGATGGGCGGCACACGGAACAGCCCTGGATGGGTCCAGAACCAAAGGCCCGTGGTGACGGCGATGGGCTCGATGAGCGCAGCGTCGCTGAGCACGAACAAAAACGTGAGCAGTAGCCACTTGTATGCGGGTGCACTGGGCCCAGCCACGTGCCGCGCGAGCATCATGGCCGAGTCGATGACCACGGGCCAGATGAGCACGACCAGAAGTGGCACACGATCGATGAACAGCCACCACAACGGCCCATAGCCGTAGAAGCCATACAGATGGATCATGCTATTTTCGCCAACAAACGCCCCGAGCGACAGCGTCAGGAACCGCGCGGCAAAAGCCCACGGATCGCTCGTCTTCAAGCGAAACGTGACGTAGAGCGCGACGATGGCGATGCAGGCGACTTGCAGTCCCCTCACCTCACACCCCCGGCAACTTGGCGAGCACCCACAGGTGATAGGCGCCCAGCAAGCCTGCGCCAATCCAGGTGAGCGCGATGCAGTCTTGGGCGCGGATGGGGCGGCGGGCCACGATGCGCTTGTAGACCGAGAGCTGAATCAAGGGTGCTGCGCCCATGACGGCGGCACGCCAGGGAACAACCTGGGCCATGTAGCCGGCCACCATGATCGCCAGCGACGAGAGCACAAGAGCATCGACGATGCGCAAGGCCACGGCTTCTCCGTGCACCACCGGGTAGGTCTGGATGCCCTCGGCGGCATCTCCTTCGGCGTCGCGCAGATCGTACAGAACCTCGTAGCTGAGCTCGAACAAGAAGAAGAACGCCGCAAGCAGCGCGACACTGGCCCAGGAGACGCCAAGGGCCAGCGGAACGCGGCGCCCGAAGCCCATGCTGGCGAGGGGCGCGGCAAAGACCGTCAGCATGAAGCCAATGGCCGACGCCGTGTTCTTCCAGAAGTAAAGCGCCTTGATGCGACGCCGGCCCGGCAACAACGGCCAGTTGTACGCGAAGCCGAGCGCGTGAAAACAAACGCGGAAGGGCAAGATCTCGCCGGCGACCCAGAGGGTGGCCGGTACGCTGAGGAAGAGGGCCAAAAAGCCCGCCACCTTGATGGCCTTGGCGTTTCGCGCGACGAAGTCCGTGCCCACGATGCGGTTCTTCTGGTCTTCGCCCAGGTCGACCACGCGGTTCAGGATGTTGACCAAGAACCAGTCGAGCGCCGAAAACGCAGCGCATGCCCATAGGTATTTGCCCGAGAAGAGCCAGCCAAAGGTGAGCGTTCCCATGGCGCCGATGGCCACGATGTGCAGCCGGCTCACGCTCAGGAACACCCGCAGCCCATTCATGCGAGCGTGACCCAAACCGCCTTGAGGTGCACCTCGTGGCCAATGCTCACCGGATAGTCCACGGGCTCCGGCGCGTCTTTGAGCTGGAGCACCTTGCGCCGGGCCCCCTCGGCGGCGTTGCGCAGCACTTTGCGAAACGTACCCTGGCGCATCTTGCGAAGGTTAGTCGACGCAAAGAGACGGCCGCCTGGCGCGAGCAGACCCATGACCTTCTGCGCGAGCTTGCCGTAGTCTTCGGACGCCGAAAACCGTGTGGTCTTGGTGGTCGCGTAGCTGGGCGGGTCCAGTACGATGATCTCGTAGCGTTTGCCCGTCTTGAGTTCTTTGTCGACCCACGCAAGCACGTCCGCACGCACGAGGTCTCCAGCCGGGCGTCCGGCATGCTCGAAGTTGCGGCCGCCCCATTCGAGAACCGCGGGAGACACGTCGACGCTGGTGGTGCTTTTGGCGCCCCCCACGGCCGCGGCGACGCTGAAGCCACAGGTGTAAGAGAACAGGTTGAGGACCCGCGCTCCCTTGGCCATGTTGCGCACCTCCCTTCGGTTCCGACGCTGGTCCAAGAAGATCCCCGTCGACAAGCCATCGCCGAGGCGCACCTCGTAGGGAACCCCCTCTTCGACGATGACCAACGGGTCTGGGGCCGAGCTGCCGCGCACCGCAACCGGTGGCGCCAGCTCTACGGTGCGCGTGTTGACGACGATGTTGGCCTGTTTGGGGCGAATCTTTTGGTACACGCCCTCGAAACCCAGCGCATGCAGCGCCGAAAGCACGCGCTCGCGCCGCGCGGGGTCTGCGAAAGCGCCATCGGTGCCGTAGAACTGCGCCACGGCGAAGGCGCCGTACACGTCGACGGCGAGCTCGGGCAAGCCATCGCCGGCTTCGTTGACGAGACGAAACGCCGTGGTCTCGCTGCTGCGACCAAGCAGGTGCCTGCGCTCACAAGACAGCGTCAGCGCGCGCTCGAGCTTGGCGTCGTCATCGTACACCGAGTCGCCCCAAGGGCCTTCGTCCACGAACGTGGCGATCTCGAGAGGCTCTTCGGCGTTCACAACGATGTGCTCTTTGCTGGATGGCGACTCGAAGGCCAACTGCCGGGCGTGGAGCATCAGCCGAAGCGCCGGCGCGCCGCCATAGGCAGCATCGCCCGCGATGGGCATGCCCGCCGCGGCCAGCTGCGCTCGGGCCTGGTGCATGCGCCCGGTGTGAAGCGAAACGCGCAGGCGCGCGCGGTCGCCCCGTTGCTCTTCGACCCAGTAGTCGAGCACGGCCTCCCGCGCGTCTTTGCTGCCCCGGGGCACCACCAGGCTCAGGCCGTCGCGGGGCGCCAAAAAGTGCGTCAATCGACCCTTCTTGGCCTTGGGCCTGCCGTGCACACAGGCAACGTAAGTTTTTTGGATCTGCCGCCCCTCGAACTGCCGAGAGATGCTGTCGTTGGCCTCTTTGCGCCGCGTGAACAGCAAGAGGCCACTCGTTTCTTTGTCCAAGCGCTGATGGACGCCGAGGTACCCCGGGCGTCCATCGCGCGCTTCGAGCACGCTCATCAGGCGCGTGCGCAGGTCGTCGCGATCCTCTGGCCGCGCGGCCTGCGAAGGCACGTGCGCCGGCTTGTCCACCACGATGACGTCTTCGTCTTCGTAGCGGATGGCCGAAGGCAACAGATCCGCGAACAGGTGTCCCTGCAACGGGGGCTCCTTACATCGACAGGCCGCCGTCGACGTCGATGGTGCGGCCGTTGAAGTAGTCGCACTCGAGCGCAAAACGCACCGCGAGCCAGATGTCCTCGGGGACGCCGATGCGGCCCACGGGGATCGCGGCGACCAGGGCGTCACGCGCCTTTTGGTTCATGCCTTGGGTCATGGGCGTCTCGATCATGCCCGGGGCGACGGCGCACACCCGAACGCCGAAGGCTCCGAACTCTTTGCTCCAGGTGACCGTGTTGGCCGCCAGTGCCGACTTGGCTGCCGTGTAGTTGGACTGGCCGCGGTTGCCGTGGCGGGCAATGCTGGAGATGTTGACGATGCAACCGGGCTTTTGCTCTTTTTCGACCATCTTGGCCACGACGTCCCGGGCGAGCAGCGTGGCGCCGGTGAGGTTCACGCCGATGACGGCATCCCACTGGTCTTTGGTGAGCTTCTTCACGGCGCCGGTCTCGCGGTCCTTCTTGACCAAGAGGCCATCGCGCAGGATGCCGGCGTTGTTGATGAGGCCGTTGAGGCCCCCCATCTGCTCGAAGGCCCAATCGACATAGGCGCCCACGTCGCCCTCGTTGGCCACGTCGAGCTTGCGAGCGAACAGCTTGCCGGGCTTGCCCTTGGCGGCCTCGGCGGTCTCCGCGAGGCCCGCTTCGTTCACGTCGCCGATGCACACCTGGGCGCCGGCCTCGACGAGGCTGAGCGCGAAATGACGGCCCATACCCTGGGCTCCACCGGAGATGATGATCTTGAGAGAGTCGAGCTTCATTGTTGAACTCCTGGACGGAAGGTTCGCACGCAAAGACGTTGGCGCGCGGGCGGCCCAACCTTGTAGCGCAAAACCGAGCCACGCTTGACCGTCAAACGTCCGGGGTACGGCCGAATGCGCAGGCAGCTAGAAGCGCAGCACCCCGGCGTACGTGAGCGCGAGCAGCACGGCCGTCACGAGCCCCACCTCGACAAGCAAGCGAAGCGAACGTTTGACCACCCGCATGCTGATGACCACCCCCAGCGCTGCGACGACCACGGCGGGCACGCCGGTATGTTTGGCGATGTAGCCGATCAGACGCCCGCCGTAGGTCGAAAGGAAGCTCAACGCCGGCATGGCGAGGGCCAAGAAGTCTTTGCTCGGCATGGGCGCTGGCATGGCGACGGGAGGGCCATTGTCGCCGTTGGCCGCGGCCATGCCCAAGTTACCGGCAAAGCAAGGCACTCAGGAATGAGTCACGTGCCGTAGATTCACAGCTCCGAACGGTCAACAAACGGCCATCATTTCCGACTGTTCGCGAACGCTCCGGCGGCGCACTCGGGGCCTCATCTGGTGCCCCGTCCAGGAAGCTCACAACCGGCCGTGTTTTGTATGGCGAGGTGGACTTTGCTCACTAGACTGCGCCCGAGGAGTTCCCCGGCTCTCTGCCCATGACCCCGCACGTTGCCCCCCCGGTTGCGCAGCCGCTCTCGCCGCTTTCGGCGAGTTCACGGGGCTTGCTCGACCAGCGGCTTCAGTGGGCTGGGCTCATGCTGTGTTTTGCGCTCATCCCGGTCTTTTTCTGCGCCTTCGAGGCGATGCCGTTCCAAGACCTACCCGCACACGCCGGACTCATCGCGCTACGGCACCGCTACGAGACGTCAGCTTTTGATCAGCAGTTCCTGGTCCTGTCGCCGCACATCGGCCCGTACTCGCTCTTCCGGTTCCTCGGAGAGCATCTCATGCGCGCCGTGGGCCCGCTGGGTGCCGTGCGGGTGCTCGCCATGCTGCCGCTCTTCGCGACGCCCGCGGCCCTGCTCTACATGCGCCGCACCCTCTTCGGCGATGCGTCACCGTTGTACGGATACATTGGTCTCATCACCACGTTCGGCCTGATGACCCTCTTGGGCTTCGCTAGCTACCAGCTTGGCGTGGCGGTCATGCTGGTCGCGTTGACGCTGTGGCTGCGCCTGCTCGAGGCCGCCGACACCGAAAGCACCGCCCTTGGCCGCGAGCTCGCTGTGGTCATCGCGGCGCCGCTCGTGTTTGTGGCTCACGGTCACGCGTTCCTCTTGTTCCTTGTTTTGGCGGGCATCGCTTCGCTCGTGGGGCCGGCGCCCAAGCGTCGGCTGTTTCGCCTGCGGGCCCTCGTGCCGGCCTTGCTCCTTGCGGCCTACGTGGCCCGGGCCCAACGAGGCTCGGTGGTTCCGCAGGGCTCGGCGCCGCTCAATATCCCCATGACGGCGACGTTCCAGGGCTTGGCCGACAAACTGAGCTTGCTCTTGACCACGACGCTCATGACCCGAAGCGGCGTCGATTTGCTCGTCGGTGTGTTGCTGTGGGGCTTCGGGGTCTATGCCGCCGTGCGCACCTTCCAGCGCCTGCGACGCGACAACCTTCGCCAGGCCGCAGACCATCACCGCCGCGCCCTGCTCCTCGGCGGCGCGGCGCTCCTCACCGGATTTCTTCTACTGCCTCACTCCGTTGGCTGGTTCGGTTACGTCGATGGTCGCCTCGTGCCCATCACGCTAATGCTCCTGCTCCTTGGCACCGACCTCGAGGCCATAGGGGCGGGCCTACGAGAGTTTGCGCAACGCGCTGTCCCCATGGGCACCATTGCCGTGTGCGTCGTCGCACTCATCGCGCAATCGCGCTTCCAGGCCGAGGCCGACGGATACAAAGAGGTCTTGGCCAAGGTTCCGGCGCGCGCCACGCTGCTCAACCTCCCCCTCGATCCGAACAGCGACGTCTTTGCCGCGCACCCCTTCATCCACTACGACAAGCTGGTGCTCACCGAGCGCGACATCGTCGTCAGCGATATGTGGTTCCACCAGGGCTCGGCGCTCTACCCCACCCCCAAGAATCCAGCGCTTCGCTTGCCCGACGACTACAGCGAGTCCAACCTCAAGAGCATCGTCTGGGCTGGCTATCAGCTTGCCGATTGGGACTACGTGCTCATCCGCACGCGCCCCGGCGCCGCGCAGCCCCAAGCCCCAGATGCCCTGCAGCTGCACGAACACCGCGGCGGCTGGTGGCTGTTCAAGCGCCGCTGACTGGCCCAGCAAACATCGCTGACGGCTCCTAAGCACCGCCGGCGGCTCCTCGAGCGCCGCCGACGAGGCCCTGCACCCAAGCCCTTGCGAAGGGCGGCGCAGCGGCTTGGTTTTGGCGCTCCTTTGCCGCGTCTTCGCGCCGCAAAATGCTATAGACCGGGGCTCCTATGCGACTCGTCGTTTTCGGTGCGGGCTACGTTGGTTTGGTCACGGGCACGGGCTTGTCCGATCTGGGCCACGACGTCTTTTTGTGTGACATCAACGAAGACCGCGTCAAGAGCCTCGAGCGCGGCGAGATCCCCATCTACGAGCCGGGTCTGGCCGACTTGGTGCGACGCAACCAGCGCAACGGCCGCTTGCGCTTTGGCACCAAAGTGCCGGCTGGCTACGACGAAGCGGACGCCTACTTCATCGCCGTGGGTACGCCCCCCGATGCGCACGGCGCCGCTGACGTCAGCGCCGTCCTCGATGTGGCAGACCGCATCGCGCAGATGGCCAAGGCAAAGGCGCTCGTGGTGGTCAAGAGCACGGTACCCGTGGGCACCTGCGACTCTGTCCAAGAGCGCCTCGACAAGTCCAAGGTTGTTCTCGAGGTCGTGTCGAACCCCGAGTTCCTGAAAGAAGGCGACGCCGTCAACGACTTCTTCAAGCCCGATCGCATCGTGCTCGGTGTTCGCACGGACAACGCGCGCTCGCTGCTGCGCGAGCTCTACGCCCCCCTGCAGTTGTCCGGCGAGCGCATCGTCATCACCGATCCGCGCTCGAGCGAACTCATCAAGTACGCGTCCAACACCATGTTGGCCATGCGCGTGTCGTTCATGAACGAGCTGGCGCGGCTGTGTCACGCCACCGGCGCAGACGTTCACGCGGTGCGTCTGGGCGTCGGCACCGACTCCCGCATCGGCAAGAAGTACCTGTACGCCGGCCCCGGCTATGGCGGCTCGTGTTTCCCCAAAGATGTGCAGGCGCTGGCCGCGCTGGGCAAGAGTCACAACGTCCCCATGCGCCTGGCCGAGGCCACGCACCTCGCCAACATGGCCCAGGCAGACTTCCTGGCCGAACTGGTCGACGGAGCGCTCGGGGGTGTCCGCGGCAAGACCGTGGCGCTCTGGGGCCTCGCATTCAAGCCCGAGACCGACGACATCCGCGAGGCGCCCTCGCTCAAGCTGGCCCAAGCCCTCATCGACTTGGGCGCCAAGGTACGGGGGCACGACCCCGAAGCCGGCCCCAACTTCCAGCGAGAGTTCGGCGATCGTGTCGTCGTCACCGACCGCGACTACGACGCCCTCGATGGCGCCGCGGCGCTCGTGCTCCTGACCGAGTGGCGCAGCTACCGCGCCCCCAACTTCGCCGAGATCAAAAAGCGTCTCGTGGCCCCACCGGGGCAAGCTGCGCCCGTCGTCGATGCGCGCAACATCTGGCGTCCCCACGAGGTCCAGCGCGCCGGACTCCACTACGTTGGCATTGGCGTCCCCAGCCAACGCGCTGCGGATCGCCCCTCGCAGCGGTGGTAGGCATGACCCGCTACCTCGTCACCGGCGGCGTCGGGTTCATTGGGTTCCACGTCGCCTCGGCGCTGCTGCACCGCGGCGACGAGGTCGTCATTCTGGACGACTTCAGCGATGCGCCCTACCCCACCCTGGCCAAAGAGCGGAACGCCGCGGACCTTCGGCAAGCCTTCCCCAAGGTCGAGATCGTCCGAGGCTGCATCACCGACACGGCCAAGGTCGACCATTGCCTGAAGGGCGTTGGCGCCGTGGTTCACTTGGCGGGGCTGGCAGGCGTGCGTCCAAGCTTCCGCGACCCTGCCCGCTACGCCCGGGTCAACGTCGAAGGCAGCGCCGTGGTGTTCGAGGCAGCCGTTCGCGCAGGTGTTCGTAACCTGGTCTGTGCCTCGAGTTCCTCGGTCTACGGCAACGAAACGCCACTGCCCGCGCACGAGTCTGCCGCGAGCATCGCCCCCGAGTCTCCCTACGCCGCCAGCAAGCGCAGCATGGAGCTCATGTTCTTTGCCATGAGCAAGCGCGTCCCAGACCTTGCGTGCACGGCACTCCGTTTCTTCACTGTCTACGGGCCACGGCAGCGCCCCGAGATGGCCATCACGTTGTTCGCCCGGGCCATGCTGGCCGACCAGGCCATCACCGTCTTCGGCGACGGCAGCATGCGGCGCGACTTCACCCACGTCGACGACATCACCCGTGGGGTTCTCGCGGCGCTCGACAAGCCGCGCATGGGCTTCCGCGCGCTGAACCTTGGGTCTGGCGCGCCGATCACCTTGTCGGCGCTGGTGGATGCGCTCGCAGCCGCTGTTGGGCGCCAGGCCCGCATCCACCAAAGCGATGTGCCGCTCGGCGACGTCGAGGCCACCTTCGCGGACATCTCCGCTGCGGCCAAGGAGCTCGGCTGGGCCCCAAACGTCAAGCTCGAGCCGGGCCTTAGCTCCGTGGTCTCCTGGGTCAAGCAGGCGCCATAGGTCCGCCGGGCCTATGGCCCGGGTCTTCGAGCACGATGCTCCGTTTCGAAGCCCCGTGCGGGCAGCGCATAAGTGTCGCAGGGCGGCCCCGCGTGAGCGCTATTCGACGAAGCGCGTGCCCAAGAACGACAACAGAACGCCCGGGTTGTCCTCGAAGAACCGGCCGAGGTCCTCGCGCTCGACGGCATAGACAGACCCTGCGGACACCACCTGGGCGCTCATGCTGCTTGCAAACCCATCGAGCACCGCGTCGATATCGCCCACCACAGCGCCGGCCCCAAAGGGCTTGAGCGGCACCGCTTGCGACATGCCGTCCAAGCTATGTCGTGTGGCGAGTTCGACCCGTGCATCGCCCAGCAAGTACACCCGGCTGGGCTCCTGCCCCGCCTGAAAGAGCATCTCGCCAACGCTGACATGTTCCGGGATCAAACACGACTGAAGCTGCGTGCGTTGGCTGCCCGTCAGCGATACGAGCACGCTGTTCTTCTCGAACAGCTCCCAGGTGCCCTGCTCGCGAACCCGTGCGAGCCGCAAGAGGCGCTCGGGAATGCTGGTGCCGCGCACCAGCGCAAGAAAGTCGTCCCGATCGATGGCGATGAGCTCGACCTGTGTCTGCGCAATGACATCGGCCAAACGCGGCTCATCGCGCAGGATGGCAGTCTCGCCAAAGAAGTCGCCAGCCCGATAGGTCTTCAGGGTGACGCCATCACGGACAATGAGCACGCGACCGTTGACGAGCACGTAGAAGCTGTCGCCCCGGGTGCCCTGGGCCACAATTTTCTCCCCCGCGGGCAACACCAGTCGCTGCGCCCTTTGCAGGATCTGTCGGGCACGGGAGAGCGGCAGCTCGCGCAAGAAGTCCACCATGGCAACCGCGTCGAGCAAGGAGATCGCGTCGGCGTAAGCCGGCGTCTGCCCGGTCTCGATGCGTATGGTGTTGTCGAGCCCCGTACGGGCCGCCGCAAGGCCCGTCCCCTGGGGCACGTCTTTGCTTGCGATGTGCACAAGCTGAATGCGCTTCTTGACCTCTGCGGGGAGCTTGGCCAGCGCCTCGACGGGGGTGTGCAGTGGCGGGATCCCGGCCTCGTGCAGATAGACACTGTGGTGCCCGCGGAACTGCGAAAGCTCCTCGTAGCGGGTTCGCCCGAGTACCCCGGCGTCGTACATCTCTTTGATGCGGCCGGGCTCGTAGAGCGTATCGCCGGAGATGGCCACGCTGCGCCCGCCGTAGAAGGCTTCGACACCGAGTGCCGGGATGGAGTGGAGCGTGTAGCGGAACCACAGCTCGCCCCCGCGCAGGTGCACCGGCACGCCGATGCGCACGGGGTTGAACACGAAGGTGCGTCGAAGAACATCTTCGGACAGGCCGGATAACGCCGCGTACTTGCGCAAGAACGAGCCGAGAATGTGCGGCGTGGTGTAGAGGGAGACCTGCCCTTCTTCGAGCAGCTTCTGGAACGTGCCGGCGTCGTGGTCCGCATGGCAGTGCGTCAGAATCACCCCGTCGATCATCTTGGGCGCCACGCCCTGGGCGTTGAGGTACTCCGTGGCATCGGTGGGCGGGTCCACCAGCAAGGCGCGCCCTCCCATCCACAACAAGAACCCCGTGGTTTTGCCCCGCGGGTCGAAGCCGTGGCTGGCGCCCAGCACCGTCACCCCAAACACCGGCGGCTGAAAGGGCACATCGGAAATGCTCCGGGCGCTTTGGTC
>JBIKNA010000434.1:0-6227 GCA_044358965.1 Polyangiaceae bacterium | reverse complement strand
GCAGAGAGGCGCAGTAGCGCTTGCGAGGCGACGTAGCCGAGATGGGTGCTACTTGCGATCGCTCATGCCAGAGGGGTCGTGGGGGGCCGGGTTGGGAGCGGGTGCGGGTGCGGGTGCGGGTGCGGGGCGACGGGCCGTGCCCTGGGCCGGGCGTGTGACGGTCGCGGGGGAGGAGGCCGCAGGGGACGAGGAGGCGATGGGCGGGGACTGCAGAGGGCCGGCAGATGCCAGGAGGGATATGGGGGGAGCGCTGGGCGCGGCGCTCTGGGGGGAGAGGGACGCGAGGGGTGTGGAAGCGGGGGGCGCAACCAAGCCCTGGGTGCGGTCGCGCGAGGCGCTGGAGGGGGCAAAGTGAAGCACAAGGCCTGCGACGACAGCGGCGCCAACGACGGCCGAGGCGACGGGCAACAGGAGGCCGCGTCCTTTCGTCGATGCGGGCGCGGGGGCGGCGCTTGCTCGCGGGGCGTTGGATGGCGCCGGGGGCCGACTTGGATGCGCCGAGCCTCCGTGTGCTGCGGTGACCCGGGCCACGCGGGTGGCGATGAGTTGGTCTTCGGCGGACCCAAATGCCCCGAGGGCAAGGGCAAGCTCGCCCACAGACGGAAAGCGATGGGCGGGATCTTTTTCCAAGCAGCGAAGCACAATGGCAGCGAGGCCTTGGGGCACGTCCGGACGAACGGCGCCCAAGGGGGGCGGGGCGGTGGTCATGATCTTGACGCAGAGCTCGGCGGTGCTCTGGGCGCCAAAGGGCAAGTGCCCACTGAGCAGCTCGTGCAGCACCACCCCCAAGGACCAGATGTCCGTGCGCGCATCGACATCGCGGGTGCTGCGCAGCTGCTCGGGGGACATGTAGCTGGGCGAGCCCATCAGCGTGTTTTCGCTAGTGAGCTGGCCTCCGGTGGATCCGAACCCGAGCGTCTTGGAGATGCCAAAATCGAGCACCTTGATGCATGGCGAGCCGTCGAGGCGCTGGGTGACGAACAGATTGGCCGGCTTGAGATCGCGGTGAACGATGCCGAGCGCATGGGCCTCGGCCAGGGCCTCGGTGGTTTGCAAGAGCAAGGTGACCGCAAGGGCCACCGGCAGGGCACCCGCGCGCTGCACGCGTCGGGCAAGGTCTTCGCCCTCCAAGAACTCCATGACCATGTACGGCAGGCCCGCGTCGGTGGTGCCCGTGTCGCTCACACGCGCAACGTGCGGGCTCTTGATGCGCACACAGGCCCGAGCCTCGCGCAGGAAGCGCGCGGCGGCCCCGGGGGCAGCGATGGCCTCGGGCCGCAAGAACTTGATGGCCACGCGATCTTTGAGTTGCTCGTGCTCGGCGCTGCACACCACGCCCATGCCGCCCTGACCCAGCAGGCCCAAAATCCGGTACTTGCCCAGGATGCGCTCGCCCGGCCCTGGCAGGACCGACAGGGCCGTGACCGGCGACGCAAGTTCGGTGTCCGCGTGGGCCGTGCCTTGGGGGACATCGCGAGACGCGCGCACAAGGGTGGAGACGAGCACACGGCACTCTTCGCACTGCGAAAGATGCCCTTCCACCGTGGCACGCATGCCTGGGGCCACGGTCCCTTCGGCGTAGGCCAGCAGCGTCGATTCGGTTGGGCAGGCAGGCATGGGCGGGGCTATGGTGGTCCGCGAAGTGGCGGCAGTATCGCTATCGACCATTTATGTGGAAGTGCGCAAGGACGGAAGCGCAGCGTCCGACCCATTGGAAAATGCCCTGGCCGCCGCGGTGCAGGGCGCCCAGCAGGCGCACCCCGAGATCCTTTGCAGCGCCGAGGCTCTGGTGGCCTACGTGGCCGAGCGCGCGGCGCACGACGAGGCACGCTGGGACGACCTGTTGCTGGCCATGGGGTGTTTGCGTGGCGATCCGCACGCCTTGGGCGCACTAGAGCGCGAAATCCTGCCCGAGGTGCGCGGCGCGCTGCACAAGCTGAGGCTCCCGGCAGCCGCCGTCGAAGATGCCCTGCAGAGCATGTCGAGCGATCTGCTCTCGGGCCCCTCGCCCAAGATCGCCAGCTACGAGGGCAAGGGTCGCCTTGGTGCATGGATGCGCGTGGTGGCCACGCGCTTGGCCCTGCGCGCCGACAAACGCGACAAGCGCTACGTGCACGACGACGAACCAGCGGCCTTGGCCGTGGCGGCCGGCGCAGATCCGGAGCTGTCGTTCATGAAAGAGCAATACCGCGCCGAGTTCCGCGCGGCCGTTGCAGACGCCATCGCCGCCATTGCGCCCAAGAGCGCGCTGGTGCTGCGGCAACACACCGTCGACGGCCTGTCCATCGACGAAATCGGAGCGCTGCACCAGGTGCACCGCGCCACCGCGGCGCGCTGGGTACAGGCCGCCCGCGAAGAACTGCTCGCGGAGATCCGTCGGTGTTTCGTCGGCAGGTGCAAAATCGCCCCCGACGAATGCGACAGTGTCCTGCGCTTGGTGCAGAGCCGGCTCGACGTGACCGTGCGTAGGCACCTGGTGGAAGCGGCCAAGGGCCCACAGCGCTGACGCGCAAGGCCGTCCCCCCGCGGTCGGCCCATTGTCGTGGGGCTTTTCGAGGGCCGGCGCATTTTTCTTTGCGGCAGCGTGCGACTTTGCCCGTGTGGCTGTCTCTAGCAGGCATGAGCCAACGAAAGGCCTTCGCGCGAAACCTGACAACGAATCGGAAGGCGCTCCTAAGCGCCTGAATCGGCGTCAAAATTCGCCATTTCCAAAACCGACTCGCTCCAGGCTGTTCCAGCGATCATGCTCCCCGCGGAACACGGAAACCCCCATCGCGTTGTGCCCAAGCCAAGCTCGTTCCCAGACTCCCACCGCGCGCCCACGGCGAGAGTCGCATCCGCTCTTTCAGGAAGTTCGACCATGACCAAGTCTGCCCTCGTTTCCGCGTCCCTCATCTCCCTCGCTTCGCTGTCGGCGTTTGCTTGCACGCCGCGCAACGCTGCAGCGCCCGCCACGGCCCACAACGCCGACGAAGCCAGCAGCGCCGAGAAGGTGAAGCGCATGCGTGCCTGGGAGGCTGGGGCCCTCAAGCGATTCCACCTGGAGCTGCCCGAGGGAGCCATGAGCGCCGACGTCGAGGCCGCGGCGCCGCCCAAGGTGTCGTGCAAGGATCACGATGGCGGACGCACCTGCGGCATTACCGTGCCGCTGGGCACCGACGAAGACGGTGTGGTGCGCGCCTTCGAATGCTCGGCCACCTGGAGCCCCATCCCCCTGCCCTTCGGCATGATGACGCAGACCACCATGGGCGATCTGCGTCTCGAGGAGATGCCGCAATTCGACGCCGAGTGGAGCCAAGGGCCGCAGCCGGCCCTGATCGCGAAGTTCAGCGCGCCGGCCATGGGCCAGACCGAAGAGAACACCCTCATCGGCAACGTCAAAATCGTGGCGCGCTACGTGCCTGGGCACACCATGTTCTGCGGCGACACGGGCGCCGGGGGCGAGAAGACCATGGCCCGGGTGGCCGGCGGGCTCTTTCAGTCTGTGCAGGTCAAAGACATCAACAACGGCGTGCTTCTGCAGAACGCCTCCCGCGAGCGCAAAGGCGACACCCCCTCAGGCTTCAACTTTGCTTTCGTGCGCAAGAACGACGACGGTGGCTACACCGAGGTGAGGTCCGGCTTTCACCTGGCGACCAGCGAGAAGCACTGGGACGTGCGGGACTTCACCGCCCACGTGACCCGCAACGACAAGGGCGCGGTGGAATCCCTGCGACAGATGTACTGGGACGACAAACGCGTGGCCGGCATTCTGTCGGCCAAGCCTGCCGAAGGCGGCAAGCTGCGGCTCAAGTTCGAGCACGGAGGCAAGAGCGACGCCCTAGAAATCACTCCGCAGGCCACGCTCAGCACCGAGCTGTGGGAGTCTCCGGCGCTCCTGCGCGTCAGCTCGGGCACGGCGCCTGCACACCGGTACGCGTTCCTTAGCGTGGCCGACGACGGCGAGCCCACGCTGGCGTACGCAAAGCTGGCGCGCCTGCGTGGCAACGTGGTGCAAGAGGAGATCGAAGTTCCCGGCGCCAAAGGCAAGAACCAGAACCGCGAGAAGAATGAACTCACCGTCGACGAGCGAGGCTTCGTGGTGAAGCAGGTCTCCAAAGACAGCGTCGATGAGCGCCTGCACCAGTCGGGCAACCTGCCCGGCCGCACCCCGGCAGCTCCCGCCGCCGCGACCTCCAGCAAGGCGAAGAAGTCTTGAAAACGCGCAGCCTGCACCTCGCCCTGTATCTCGGGGCGGCTCCGCTCATCGTCGCCTGTGGCGCACCGGCCGCCGGCAGCAAGACCGCGAACGACGCCCAGACCCCAGCGTTCTGCCCCTCCGTGGGGGCCGTGCTCGATCTGCGCGCCGAGCTCTTGAGCCCGGTGCCCGCCACCGGCGATGCGGCGCAGCTCGCGCTGTTCGACGCGCGAAAAGCCGCACTTCAATCGGCAGAGCAGCGTCTTTCCAAGGGGCCGAACAGCGCCGAGATCAAGGGCCTTCGCGAGCGCCTTCGGGCCCTCGGCAGCGAGCTCGAAGAAGAACACGCGACGGCCCGCAACTTGGCCCAGGCACTGTCGGCCAGCCACCTGGCGGTCAACACCGCGCTTGTCGAGGCTTCGACGTGCCAGGGCCTGAACCTACGCGCCGAAGGCAACAAAGAGCGCCCCGCCAAGGCCAAGGCTGCTGCAGAGTCCAAGAAGTGCGCCGACACCATGCGCATCGTTGGTGCGGTAGCGGGCCTGGACACCGACTCCAATCGCAGCAGCGCCAACGTGGGCCGACACCTGGCCGAGCTTTCTATGGACGGCGCCGCGCGCGCCTCCCGCGACAAGCTGTCCCAGGCCCTCTTGGCCCATGCCAAACACCTGGCGGCCTTCGACGAGCACACGGGCGAAGGCGAGCGCGCCAGCCGCGGGCACGCCAAGATCACCGAGCTGACCGAGGACCTCGATCGACTCGGCGCCCGGTGCCTGAGCGCGACAAGCAACGCCGACACGGCCATGGTCTCCGGCAAAGAGCCCCCGCGGCGCGTGACCGTTCTGGTGCGCCCCACCTGGGAAGACGCGCAGGGCAAGAGCGTCGACAACGGCTCCTTTGGCAGCGGCGTGCTCGTTCGCTGGCGCCTGCCTTCGGGCGGCACCGAGGTGCGCGTGGTCTCCAACGCCCACGTGCTCGACGGCGCCCAGCAGGCCGACATCGTGGCCGCCGATGACCTCGACACGAAGGCCGGCAAAGGCAAAGTCGAAAAGACCTGGAAGGCCCGGGTCCTGCGCATCAGCAGCGACGACGATCTCGCCGTCTTGCGCCTAGAAGACGACAAAGCAGCGCCCCAGGCCGGCATCGCCCTGCGCCTCTCGGCGCCGGCCGAAGACGAAGCCGTGGTGGCCGCAGGCTTCCCTGGCATCGGCGCCCGCCCATCGTTCCAGATCAGCCGCGGCACCATCTCGAACCGCAGCTTCGTCACCAACAAGGGCGCCTTCGGCGCCTACCTGCAACACACGGCCCCCATCGACCCCGGCAACAGCGGCGGCCCACTCTTCGACGCCGAAGGCCGCCTCTTGGGCCTCAACACCATCAAGATCCGCGGCCGCGACAGCGTTGGCCTCGCCATCCCCACGGCCCGGGTGCGCCTCGCCCTCGAGCGCGCCGACGACACGCAAAGCTTCGTGCCCGAACACGCCGCAGCCCTGTGCCAAGCCTTCGTGGGCGAACTCGCCTCCAAGGCCCCCACCGGCTCCATCGTCGAACACGTCTCTATCTCCCTCGACGATCCGACCAACCACACCATGGGCACCGAGGTCACCGCAGCGCGCGACGCCGTGACCCACCACGGCGACGGCCCCAACTGGGACGCCCGCCTCACCGCCTTCGCCCGCCTCCGCGTCCGCCTGGACGCCGAAGGCGGCGTCCCCAAACTCACCCAATGCAGCGCCCCCCGCCCCCTCGGCAAACCGGGCGCCTTCGAACTCACCTTCTCCACCCCCAACGGTGCCCACAAACTCGAACTCGCCAACGAAGGCGGCGTCCTCCGTGTGGTGCGTGTGAACTAGTCCAGCTGGGGCTTAACTGTGTCCCGGCCCATGCGGGGGGGTGCCGGCTGGGGCTTAACGTTGTCTGGCTCGGAACGAGGGTTTGTTCAAAAGGGCTTTTTCGGCGCTGGGGCTAGGGATCTCCACGGAAGGCCCAGGGCGGCGGGTTGGGGCCCATCCATTTTTGGGTGGGGCGGGGGCCCCCCCAGAAAAAGGCG
>JBIKNA010000433.1:0-6238 GCA_044358965.1 Polyangiaceae bacterium | reverse complement strand
TTTCAACGAGACCTTCCGTCACCATCTCGGCAAGATCTCCAAAGCCAAGAAGACCCGGGTCACCATCGCCGTGGGCCCCCCCATCGACACCAAAGGCGTACGCGCGGCGGCGCTCGAAGCCAAGGCCCATGCATCGGTGGTGGCGCTGGTGACCGAGGCCCGCTCCCACTGCGACCGGCCCTAGGCCGACCTAGGCCTTCGCGAGACCCCGGCTAACCGCCGCCAACGAAGCGGACGATCTCCACCACGTCGTTGGCCTGCAGAACGCAGGCTTCGTGGGTGGCGCGCGGCACAATCTCGCGATTGACCTCTACGGCCACGGGCCCTTCGAGTCCCAGCTGCGCAATCAACTGACGCACGGAAGCCCCGGCGGGAATCGTGACAGGGCCTCCATTGACGACGATTTCTACGGTCGGGTCCGCCGGCATGTTGGTGGCATCTGATGTAGCACACCCGCCGGGGGTCTTCGCCCGGGCCACGGCCGTCATTGGCCCAAGGCGCAAGGTGGCCCTTGCGTTTGGTGCCGGTGCCTGATTCCTTCCATGTGTGGCGGACGACTTCCCCAAGATTCCCGTTGCGCGGCCAGATGATCCGGAAGACGTGTCCTGGGCGCTGTCCACCGCCGAAGCCATGCGCGGCCGCGGTGATCTGTCCGAAGCCCTGAAGTGGCTCCGCCGCGCCGCGGAGTCCGCCTCCGAGGCCGAGGCCGACGACCGTGCCCTCGAACTCGCCAAGGCCGCGGCGGACCTTGCCGCGTCCGTCAACCAGAACGCGCGCGGGGCCGCCCCCGCGGCCAATGTGCTCACCCGGACGCTGCAGACCCACGCTCGGGACCTGCCGGGCCCTGTCCGCGAAGCCCAAGCCCGCTTGGCGGCGCAACGTGCCGTCCCGCCGGTCACCGCGGCTGCCTCGGTGCCACGTGCGGCCCCCTCGCGTCCGGCGCCGGCGCCCGCTGCGCACCGCGTGGCCGCGGCACAGACCGCCGTGTCCAAGTCCAGACCCTCCGGCGCAAAGTCCGACGGAAAGCGACGCCGGGCCCCAGCGCTCGACGAAGATGCCAGGAAAGCCGCCGACGGAAGCCTGGTGTTCCCGACGCTTGACGGGATCCCGGCAGACGACCCTTCGGTTCCCACGGTCGAGGTGCCCGCCCTGGGCGACGAAGAGGCCCAAGAACTCGACCGGCGCCTTCGGGCGCGGCGCAAGAGCCGCCCCGATGGGCGAGGCAAGGTGCCCACCATGACCGACGAATGGGACGCGTTTCCCACGCAATCGCTGTCCGGCGAGGAAATCGCCACCATCACCAGCGGCGACGAAAAGCGTGCGGATCCCCCTAAAGAGACCACGCGCTCCACCCCTCCCAAGGCCGCCGCGCCGCGGTCGCTGGTAACCTCCCAGGCGGTGCGGGTGGTGCTTTGGCGCGACGCCAACGGCGTGCATATCGCCCCGGCGGGCACCCCCGTTGCGGCGTTGGCCATCGATGCCATGGTGGTCGCGCTGGACCCAGACGCGGACGTCGCGGCCTGGCTCGACGACGGCGGCCCCCCTCCCGGCACACGCGTCTCCCGCAAAGACTGAAACAACGCGAAACGCTTGAGGTTTACTTGCGGCCGCGCTTTGGCTAGCGTGCGTTCCGGCATTTGCAGCAATGGCGTTGCAAGGTTCCTCTGGGCCCACGGCCCAAAAGAACATCATCGCCCACGTCGGTTCACGCCGGCGCGCACCATCCGGAAGAGGCCCTAGCGATGTTCGAAGAGTTCGGGATCAACGCGGGATTCGTTGAAGATCTGCATGCACGGTACATGCAGAGCCCCCAGTCCGTCGACGAGGACTGGCGCACGTTCTTTGCGGCGCTTGGCGCCGACCCCGCGCCGACTCCCCGGGCTCCCGCTGCGCCCAGCAACGGCAAACACGGCAACGGCAACGGTGCCGCCCGGGCGGCGCAGGCCTCCGAAGACCGCGTCATGGACATGGCGGCCGCGCAGGGTCGCGTGTTCCAACTGGTCAATGCGTACCGGGTACGCGGTCACCTCTTCGCCAAGGTCGACCCCCTCGGCAAGACCTTCGCCGCGGCGCCGGAGCTCGACCTCGCAAACTTCGGCCTGACCCACCAAGACCTCGACACGCCCTTCCCTAGCGTGGGCATCTCGGGCTTGCCCGAGCGGGCCACCTTGCGCGAGATCATCGCGCACCTCGAAGAAACCTACTGCAGCTCCATCGGCGTCGAGTTCACGCACATCGAAGAGCCGGAGATGCGCGACTGGCTTCAGGCCCGCATGGAGAGCGGCCGCAACCGCTGTGATCTCTCCAACGCCGAGGTCCTGCGCGTCCTCACGCGGCTCACGGACGCCGAGATCTTCGAGCAGTTCATCGATACCAACTTCCGCAATGCCAAGCGCTTCTCTTGCGAGGGCGCCGAGAGCATGATCGCGATGCTCGACCTGTTGGTCGACGCGGCCGGTGCACACGCCGTCGAAGAGATCGTCATCGGCATGGCGCACCGCGGGCGCCTCAACGTGCTCGTCAACATCATGGACAAACCCATTCGGGAGATCTTCGCTGCCTTCAGCGACCGAAACCCCGAGCGCTTCATCGGCGGCGGCGACGTCAAGTACCACCTCGGTCACTCCACGGATCGAAAGACCGAGAGCGGCGCCACGGTGCACTTGTCCCTTTGCTTCAACCCGAGCCATCTCGAGTTCGTCAACCCGGTGGTGGAGGGCCGTGTCCGCGCCAAGCAAGACCGCAAGAAGCGCAACGGCGTCATGCCGCTGCTCATTCATGGCGACGCGGCGTTCATGGGCCAAGGCATCATCCCCGAGACGCTCAACTTGGCGGGCCTCGAGGGCTACACCACCGGCGGCACCATCCACCTCGTGGTCAACAACCAAATCGGCTTCACCACCATCCCCGAGGACTCCCGCTCCACGCGTTACTGCACGGACATCACTCGAATGATGAAAGTGCCCGTGTTCCACGTGAACGGCGAAGACCCCGAAGCCGTCGTTCAGGTCGCCCGCCTCGCCATCGAGTTCCGCACGCTCTTTGGCAAAGACGTCGTCATCGACATGTACGGCTACCGTAAGTACGGCCACAACGAGGGCGACGAGCCGCGCTTCACCCAGCCGCGCATGTACGCCCTGGTCGACAAGAAGCCCACGGTGCGCCAGGTCTACGTGGGCAAGCTCATCACCGCGGGCAAGGTCACCCAAGAGCGCGCCGATGCCCTGGTGGCCACGCGCAAAGCCGCCCTCGAGCAAGCCCTCGAAGAAGAGCGCAAGGGCGACTACCAGAAGATGCCCAACGCCATGGAAGGCGTCTGGACGTCGTATTTTGGCGGCCCCGATGCCATGGTGCCCGAGGTGCCCACGGCGGTCCCCGAGAGCGTCCTCAAGGAGCTCATCGAGCGCATCACGCACGTGCCCGAAACGTTCAACGTGAACCCCAAGATCCGCGACACGGTCTTGGCGGCGCGGCGCAAGAACGTCCTCGAGAACAAGCCCTTCGATTGGGGTACTGCGGAGCACCTGGCCTTCGCGTCCCTCTTGGCCGAGGGTCGCTCCGTACGGCTCAGCGGCCAAGACTCGCGCCGCGGCACCTTTGCGCACCGACACTCGGTGCTCTTCGATACGGTCACCGGGGAGCGCTACAGCCCCCTCCAGAACCTCGGCGGCACCGGCAAGTTCGACGTATTCGACTCGCCGCTCTCCGAAGCGGGCGTCCTCGGCTTCGAGTACGGCTACAGCCTCGACGCACCAGACAGCCTCGTGCTGTGGGAGGCCCAGTTCGGTGACTTCTTGAACGGCGCGCAGGTCATCGTCGACCAGTTCATCGTGTCCGCCGAAGACAAGTGGCTGCGGCTCAGCGGCTTGGTCCTGCTGCTGCCGCACGGCTACGAAGGCCAGGGCCCCGAGCACTCGAGCGCCCGCATCGAGCGCTTCATGCAGATGGCGGCCCAAGACAACATCCAGGTCTGCAATCTCACCACCCCGGCGCAGATTTTCCACGCCCTCCGCAGGCAGGTGCTTCGCCCCTGGCGCAAGCCCCTGGTCATCTTCACCCCCAAGAGCGTGCTGCGCGCCAAAGACGCAACCAGCACCCTCAGCGAGCTCTCCACCGGGTCCTTCCGACGCGTCATCGCCGACGACACGGTGGAACCGGCCAAGGTCAAGCGCGTGCTCTTGTGCTCGGGCAAGGTCTACTACGACCTTGCCGCGGCCCGTAAAGCCAAGGGACGCGACGATGTGGCCATTGTGCGCCTGGAGCAGCTCTACCCGCTCAACGACGCCATCACGGCGGCGCTGGCCCCCTTCGCCGACGGCACGCCGTTGATCTGGGTGCAAGAAGAGCCCCGGAACATGGGCGCCTGGACCTTCATGCTCGACAACCTCAAGAACCAAATCGGCGACCGCCTTCCGCTGTCCGTCGTGTCGCGACCAGCCGATGCAAGCCCGGCCACGGGCAGCAAAGCCAGCCACGACCTCGAGCAGCGCCGGCTCATCGAGCAGGCGTTCGCCGTCTAACGCCACGGGAACCGAGCGCCGGGGCTGCCCATGGACAAAGCAACGCTGCTCCGTGCGTGGCCTGCGGTCGCGGTTCTCTTTCTGCTGACGGCCACGCTCGTCAATCGCTTCGCGCCAGAGCGTCGAAAGCGCCTCCAGCGAGGCCTGTTCTATCTCGTCGCTGGCGGCATCGCCTACGGCATTGCCACGCTGCTTCCCGATGGCTCGGCCTGGGACAAGCGCTTGTCCGTACTCAGCGAGATCTTGGGCATGATGCTCACCGTCGATGCGCTCACGCTCCTCGCGCTGGACGTCGCGCTGCCCAAGCTGCGCATCTCGTTGCCTCCGATCCTGTCGGACATCACGACAGCGGTGGCCTACGTCGTCGGTATTCTCGGCGTGCTCGCGAGTACCGGCATGCAAACCTCCAACGTCTTCGCTACGAGCGCCATCGTCAGCGGCGTCATCGCCATCTCGTTTCAGCCGACCCTTGGCAACATCGTCGGAGGCCTGGCGCTGCAGCTCGATGGCTCCGTACGCGCGGGCGACTGGGTGCAGCTCGAAAATGGCCGCCAGGGGCGCGTTCGCCAGGTTCGCTGGCGGCACACGGTGCTCGAGCAGCGGGACTTCTCCACCATCGTCGTGCCCAACGCGATGCTCTTGGCCCAAAGCATCATGTTGCTCGGGCGCCGCAATGGTGAGGCGGCCCCGCAGCGCATGAACGTGTTCTTCAACGTGGATTTTCGATTTGCACCGTCGCGGGTGATCCAGGTTGTGCAGGACGCATTGCTGGCGGCGCCCATCCCCCGCGTGGCCGAAGACCCGAAGCCCAGTGTGGTCTGCATGGACTTGGCCCGCGACGGCAAAGACAGCTTTGCCCTGTATTGTGCGCGCTACCATCTGACGGATCTGGCTGCGGACGACCCCACAAGCTCCGATGTCCGCGTGCGCATCTACACGGCCCTCCGGCGCGCTGGGATCCCCTTGGCGCGGCCGACGCAGAGCCTCTTCATCAACCCCGACGACGAATTCGAGGCCAAGAGCCGCAGCGAGCGCCAGCACAGTCGGCGCATGGCGCTCATGGAGAGCATGGACTTCTTCCGGCCACTCAACATGCAAGAGCGCCACGAGCTGGCCGCCGGCATGACCCACTCCCCCTTTGCCCCCGGCGAGTTCATCACCCGGCAGGGCGCCGTTGCGCACTTCCTCTACATCTTGGCCGCCGGCACCGTCGAGATCTTGCATCGCGAACGCGACGGAACGGCGCAGCTCGTGGCAGAGGTCAACGCCCCGGACTACTTCGGCGAGATGGGCATGATGACCGGCGAGCCACGCCGCGCCGACGTGGTGGCCAAGACCGAGGTCGAGTGCATTCGCGTCGACAAGGCCAGCTTCGAGGCCTTCTTGCTCAAGCGTCCGGAGCTGGCAGCAGAGATGGCCGCCAAGCTGGCTGCGCGACGCGTCGAGCTGGCCGCAACAGAAATGTCCGCCGAGGAGCGTGTCTCGCAGGTGTCCCTCCAGCAAGCCGACATCGCCAAGAAGGTTCGTGAGTTCTTCGGGCTGCAGGGTGGCTCATGATTGGTCACGAGTTCCCCTTGCAGCGCGCCGACGACGCGATCCGGGTTGTTCGGGCACTGGGCGCGCACCGCTACATCGCTGGGCGCACGCACCTGGCGCATGCCTTTGCACTCGTCGCCGCCGTGCAAGACCCCGCAGCACTGTCCGTGTTGCAAGACGCT
>JBIKNA010000432.1:0-6247 GCA_044358965.1 Polyangiaceae bacterium | reverse complement strand
CGTTGTTGCCGAGGGTGCCCAAGAAGGCGAGGCGCTTCTCGAGCTTGAGCTTTTGGAGCGCTGCGGCGCCGGCCATGGCCTCTTCGGCGGACTCGGCACCCATGTCGGCCTCGACGATGCCGGCGACGACCACGGCCGCTTCGGCGCTGGGGGACTGCTCGAGGCGCCGACGCGCGCCGGCCAGGTCTCCGGCGCGGAGCAGCCGGGCGAGATCGCGCATGAGGGCTGTGCTGTCGTCGCGGAGCTGCCAGTACAGGTACCCACGCTCGAACATGATGGCGAGGGAGACCACGCTCAATCCCAGCATCAAGATGAGGACCCAGAGGGTCCCCAGGCCTACCATCGCGCTCTGAACTCGCTCGATCATCGTTGGTTCTCGCCGGGGTCGTTGGTTTTAAGAATCAAGGGTTTCCGGGGCGTCTGGGTCTGCGGAGGCGCCGTCGGTGCGGGCCTCGGAAGTGTCAAAAACCTCGGAAAGTACGGTAGTTGCGTAGGCCCCTTTGGGTAGCACGAATTCAACCGCGATAGAGCCGGGTTCTTCCCCGGCGCGCGCAGAAAGTGCCTCGACCGCGAGCCACAATGCCCTGCGGGTTCCCTCGGCCAGGTTCCCCGCACGGGACCAGTCAAAGTTGTCTCCCACCACGCTGCGCTCGATCTCGCGCTCCAATTCGAGCACTTTTCCTTGCGGAGCCTTCATCTTGGGCCCGGGCATCGGGCCTGTGGGGCAGATCTCGCCGGCCCGGACGCGCAGCAGGTCTGCCTGCGCATCGGTGCAGTAGAACAATCCGCCCGAGGCCACGACTTGCATGACGTCGCCCTCGATGGCCCCGTGGGCGTTTCCGGCGCTCACCCTCGCGAGCAGCACGTCGTTGAAGATGCGCGACTGCAGCGCCGAGATGAGCAGGCGCTTGAGCTTGCCGTCCCTTGGGCCTTGGTTGTCGCCGCGCAACCACGCAAGGGCACGGTCGGCGTTGTCGCGATCGCGACCAAAGCGCTGCTCGCCAAACGCATTGGGTACCCCGTGGGTGCCTGCGGTGGCCAGCTTGTCCAATGCCTCGCCGACGCGGTCTGCGGGGACGTCGCGCAACACGATGCCAAAGCGGTTGCCGGCGAGGTGACCGGTCTTGAGCTTGTTGCCGTGGCGCTTGGCCGATAGCACCCGCAGGCCATCGGAGGCGAAGGCGAGGGCCTTGTCGGCCATGGTGTCGTCTTTGGGATGGCATGGAACCGACACGGTCTGCGTGGTGACGGCCCACTTGTCTTTCATGCCGGCGACGCCCACGTCGCGGCTGTTGGCACCCAGGTGCGCGCTGAGCATGCGCACGGCATCGAAGGTGCTGAGCCCTCGCTTCTCGAAGGTGACGTAGAGGTGGTCGCCCGTGCCTTGGGGCTCGTAGAGCGGAACTTCGTCGACGCGGAAGTCTTCGGGCTTGGCCTTGATGCGGGCGGGGACTTTCATGGATGCGTAGGTGGTACGCCTAGCACCACTCGGGCCGGGGCCGGGCCGAGGGTCTCGTGTTTGCGAAACAAATTCGGCTGCCGTGACCAAGTTGCCACGAACAGATGCCTGGCCGCGCGTCGGCGTTGCGGGGTCAGTCGAGTTCGTGGGCCATGAAGTCCCGGGGGCTCCGGAAATACTGCTGCGGCGAGTAGCCAAAGAAGTTCGACACTCGGGACGTGTACACGCAGGCGTAGTCGTCGACCTGTTTGCCGAAACTGGATTGCTCGCGGCCTTGCTTGAGCAGCGATCCCCAATACGGATGGAAGCGCTCGTCCACTGCGCGGTCGAGCGCCCGGGCCTCGGCATCGATCTCTTTGAGTCGGCCGCGGATGCGCTCGATGGCGCGCTTGATGCGCATCCGCTCGGCTTCGAGGGTCTCGGCCTCGCCCTCTTTGAGCACTTTGGTCTCGAGGCGTCGACCGATGTCTTTGACGTGCCCCTGGTAGAAGCGCAGCTCGTCTTCGAGCTCGCTGCGGGCCTCGTCGAGCTCTTCGAGGCGTCCGTAGTCTTTTTTGCAACGCTCGTAGGCCGAGACCTCGTGTTCGAGCTCTTGGATGATCATGGCGGTGCGCCAGGCGCTGTCTTTCTTGGAGCGCAGGATGTCGCCGTAGATGTGGTCTCCCACGTAGAGCACTTCGTCGCCAGGCACCCCAAGCGCGTGCTCGAAGTCCATGAGGTTGCCACCCTCGTACACACGGCCGCGTTCGAGTGGCAGCGTGGCCATGCGCACGGCGTTGCCCTCGCGCTCGAACAGCGGCCTTCGCTCTTGAAAGAATGCCGGCTTGCTGGCCGCCACGATGACGATGTCGAAGTAGTTTCGCCAAGACGGGTACTCCGTCATGGCGCCACCCAACAGATACGTCATGAGCTTGTCGGTGTACGCCCAGCGCGAGTTGGTCAGCAGAAACAGCTTCTTTCCGGCGCTGCGAAACTTGTGCAGCGTGACCGCGAGCTGCGGGTCTTTGTTGACGTACTTGGGCAAATCCGCCGCCACGGCATCGAGAATGGTGCCGTCGCGGTGCGCCTCGTCGATGCACTCGCGGATATCAGCGAAGGCCTGGGCGTAGTCGATGGCAAAGCCCGATGCCTCCATGGCGTCGACCACAGCGGCGTAGCAGGCCACTTCGGATAGCGCGTAGAGCGTGTCGATGAAGTGGTGCCGGGCTGTGGCCGGGCGCAGCTTCTTGGCGTGGTACAGCTCTTTGATCTGGTCTTGGGAGAGCTCCCGGGTGCCGTGGAACGCTTTGTTCACGAACTTGTAGCGGTCCATCTTGAGGATGTGACCGTGCTTCTTGTCGATGAGTAGCCCCCGTACCGGAAAATCGATGGGGTGCTTCACCGTCTTGACGATCTCGGGGTAGCCGCGCTTGACCAGCTTCTCCATGGTGGCCGAAATGCTGAGCTCGTCCATGGCGCGCTGGTCGTAGATGGCCAGCGTGTAGTCCATGTCGAAGCCCACCCAGTGCACATTGGAGAGCTTGAGGTTGCGGTTGCAAAATACACGATTCTGCCGCGGGATGCCGGGTGCATCCCGACGGTTGGCCAACAGATCATTGAGCGGCAGCCGCAGCTGCGACGAGGGCGGAGGCGGCGGGGTAGGGTGGTCCGTCACGAGGGGCGCGGTCTCCTTTGCCCGATCCTACCGCGGTCCGGCGGCAATGCTGCGATCAAAAGCGAGGCCGGACCCGTGCTCTTCGACCACCCGCCAGCAGCTCTCCTCGAGCGCCCAGGAGCACGTCTCCTCTTGGGCCCGTTGAAACACCACGGTCACCTCGCGTCGCTGGGCTCTCCCGTTGCGCGTTTCGAGCATGGAGAAGCGCATCTGTCGCCAGTCCTCGCGGGGCGTGGGTACCTGGGCCAAAAGGCGCGCGTCCGTGAATCGGGTATTGCGCTCCTCCATGGCCGGCAAGGCGCGCTCCTGCGCCTCGATGATCTCGCCCGAGGTGCGCATGACCCCGTCCATGTTGACCACCGGCGCGTAGCCGATGTGCCCGCCGCCGACCAAACCACGGTCGCCCAGCCAAGACGTGGCGAGCTTGTCGGCTCGGCTCTTCGCAAAAGGTACCTTGGATATCTCGGACTCGGCGATGTCCCCCTCGATGGACGAGTTGCGAATGTACTCGAAGTAAAGGATGGCCTCCGCACGTGCGACATCGCCCAGGGTTGCCTTGAGCTCGCCCGCTGCCGCATCGAGGGTGCCGAGCGCGCGGGTGCTGGCCATGTCTTGGTCGCGGAAGCCGCGACTGTTGGCGCGTTCGCGCAGCGAGTCTCGTTCGTTCAGCAGCAGGGCCGCCATGCCTTTCCGGATGCGCTCGTCGTCGTGGTTGAGCAGGGGCAAGAACTGCGTGACGGACTCGGCCTCGTGCACCTCTTCTTCGGCGTGCACCAAGGCTTGGTAACGGTGCTCCATGATCCGCACGGCATTGATGCGGGCGGAGAGCCAGTGGGTGGGCGCCAGGGTAAAGAGCGCCGCGGCCACGGCCAACGCGTCGAGCTGACGGCGAAGCAGCCAAGCAAAACTGTTCCCGGCGAAAAGTTTGTACCCAACCTGCAAGAGTCCGACGACCACCAGCGCCGTACCCACCATGCCCAGGATGCGAATGCTGGAAAGTCCGCTCGTCGAGATGTGGATGCCCAGACGTCGGAAGGCACCAAGGGCCAGTACGGCACCCTGCGCGAGCCACGCAAAGGCGAGCCACCGGGCGTTCTTGGCCCTTGGGTCGTGGGCCAACGAGTCGCGAAAGAATACGCCAACGACAATGGTCAAAAGGGCCATCGCCGCCGTGAGCCACGCGGCGCCTTGATGCGCGTACTCGCGTTCGCTGATGCCCGGAGGCGGCGAGCCGGCCCATAGGTAGGTGACGTCCAAGGCGTTGTAGAGCAGGAACAGGACGTTGAGCGCGCCGAGGGTGTTCATGGCCACGCTGCGGGCCACCTTGGTGCTTTCGGAGCTGTTGTCGGCGGTTTCGGCAGCGGACCAGCGAAACACCGCCGGCCGCAGCAGCAACATGGATGCGCCGAGCATCGAGGCCCACAGTGCCACCCGAGGCGCCGTTGGGTAAGAGAGCGCGTGGAAGGCTGCCCCCATCCACTTGCCGACGAGTGGGTTGGCCAAGGCAAAGATCCCCGCGAAGGCGCTCACCAGGACCACCGGCACCACCACAGGCAAGAGGCTCCGGCGCCCGCCGCCGCGTCCACTGACGAGTTGCATGGCCCCCGCCACGCCGCTCCACACGCGCCGGTGCATGCTGCCCAGGGTGCACCCGAGGGACGCACAAACGTCCGTCAGGAACGCGCGCCGATGCCGCATGGCCACGGCCGCGGCGAAGGTCGCGGCAACGCCGAGCAGCACCGTGCCCGGGTTGGGGGCGAACACGGATCGTGCGGCCACAAGAAGCAACACGAGGAGCATCAACACAAGGCGAGTGGTGATGCGAAAGCGCCGCGCACTTGCCAGGAGCACGATGGGCAGCACCATGAAGGTGATGCCCAAGGCAGTGCCTCCGGGCGCTGCCAGGTGCGCCCGGAAGAACCCAAAGTCCACCGCCGCCGTCAACGCAACGGCGCCGAGCAGTTCCCTCCGCCGCGCCACAGCCCGGCCGTAGAAGTGCCGCGCCGCCTCCAGTGGTGCCGGCGTCGGACGGTAGGGGTGTGCGGAGGGTTCTTGGCGCGGTGGAGCATCTTGGCGCGGCGGTACCTGCGATTCAAAGGACGCGTCTTGCATGCCTTGACCCTACGGTGGCGCGTGGACGAGGGCACGCCGGCGGCGCTTGATTCACCGACGTTTCAAGCGTCTGCGGGCCACGCCCAAGGCATGGCCGCGGGGTGTTCACACCGTGTTCACACGCGTACTCGCGGCGGCCATCTGCCGGTGTAAACTACCCGACCGTGCGCGTACTCATCCTCCAGGCCGGTGATCCCCCCGAGAGTGTTTCCTCCCGCCGCGGCCCCTTCGCCGGGTGGATCGAGCGGTGCTTCGAGCCCGGGCACTCGTTTGCGGTGCACGATGTCCGCCGCGACGATCCGTTGCCCGCGCCCGACGACGCAGACCTGTTTGTGATGACGGGCTCGTCGCACAGCGTCACCGAGCGCTCGGCCTGGATGCTGCGCGCCGAGGAACTCTTGCGTGCAGTGGTCCAGGCCGACAAGGCGTTCTTCGGGATCTGCTTTGGTCACCAGATGTTTGCCCAAGCGCTCGGGGGGCACGTCGACAAGAACCCCTTCGGCCGCGAGATCGGCACCATCTCCGTGCGGGCGCTGCCCCAAGGGCAGGGAGATCCGCTGTTCGCCGGTCTGGGCGATACGTGTACATTCAATGCAACGCACGTGGACGCCGTTGTGCGTCTGCCACAAGATGCCGTGGTGCTGGCCCAGACACCCAAAGACCCAGTGAGCGCATTCGCCTTCGGCGACAAGGTGCGTTGCGTGCAGTTTCATCCGGAGTTCGATGGCGACGTGATGCGCGGGTACCTCGACGCAAGGGCTCATCTGCTCGCGCCCGAGGGCCTCGATCCCGAGGCCCTGAAGCGGCAGACCCAAGACACCCCGCATGGCCCGCAGATCATCCAGAACTTCACGCGGCACCTGGCCACGCTCGGGGTTCGGTAGTTCGGCCCTAAGCCGCGCGAGTGGGGGAGCGTGGTCTCTAAATGACCGAGCGCGATTCGACTACAGACGCCTGGCGCCATTTGGGCTTGGGACCCAAATGCAGGAGGTGGGGCCCCAGCGGCAATGCCTCTGGGGCGG